>NZ_AP017928.1:319423-638846 GCF_003584645.1 Methylocaldum marinum | reverse complement strand
TCCGCCGCAGCACCTCGGGCAAACGCTTGCGCGGAATGGTGCCGTCCATACAGTAATAATCGGGCGAAATCCGCCCCGCCGCCGGGAAGGCTGCCTTGCGGCCCGCCCAGAATCGCTTGCGCTCGGCTTCGCTGGTCGATTGACGCACCCCGGTCGCGCCCTGAGTGCGGAAAACATCCCCCGCCTTGAGGAGATCGCTTTCCACCTGCTCGCCGATGCCGTCGAATTCGCAGAGCACGATTGCCGCGGCATCGATCGGATATCCCGCGTGCACGAAATCTTCCACCGCCCGTATGGTGATGTTGTCCATCATCTCGAGGCCGGCCGGCACCAGACCGGCGCCGATGATGGCGGCCACCGCTCTCCCCGCCTCCTCGACGCTATCGAAAGAGGCCAATAGCACCTGCGTGCAAGGGGGAATCGGCAGCAGCTTCACGGTAACCTCGACGATCACGCCCAGCAATCCCTCGGAGCCCGTGATCAATGCCAACAGGTCGTAACCGGGTCCGTCGTATCCCGATCCGCCCAGTGTCAGGAGTTCGCCATCCAGGGTGACGAGCCGCACCTGAAGGACGTTGTGCACGGTCAAGCCGTACTTCAGACAATGAACGCCGCCCGAGTTCTCCGCCACATTGCCGCCGATGGTACAAGCAATCTGGGACGACGGATCGGGCGCATAATAAAGTCCGTAACGCGCCGCCGCCTCGGAGATGGCGAGATTGCGAACCCCCGGCTGGACCCGGGCGGTGCGGTTCGCGCGGTCGATCGCCATGATCCCGTTGAATCCGGCGAGACTCAGCAGTACGGCATCGGCGACCGGCAATGCGCCGCCGGAAAGTCCGGTGCCCGCGCCCCGCGCAACCACCGGGACACCGTGCTCCCGGCACAGACGGAGCACGGCCTGCACCTGTTCTATCGTTTTCGGCAGAGCGACGATCCAGGGCAGCTCCCGGTATGCGGAGAGCCCGTCGCACTCGTAGGGACGGAGATCCTCGGGATCGAACAGCAGCCCGTCTCCTCCGACATGCTCGCTCAACAGGCGCAGAAAGCGGTTGCGGTCGACACCATGGGAAATCCGTTCGGACGGATGGACACGGTAAACCATGAATCAGGTCGAATGACTTCGGTAATAGGAGTCGTCCTTGCGTCCGGCGAGCAGAAACAGGCGGTAGGAGAGCATGCCGGCAATGAAACCGCCGAGATGCCCGAACCAGGCGACGTCGGCGAAAGGCTCGTCGGACGGCAGTCCGACGGTGACTTTGTAAAGCTGGATCATCACCCAGATCCCCAGGAAGGCGATGGCCGGCACCTCGACGAACCAGGGCAGGAAAAACATCCAGATCACCACGCGAGCGTAGGGAAACAGAAAATAATAGGCGCCCATGACGCCCGCTATCGCGCCGGACGCGCCGATCGTCGGGATATTGGAGTGGGCGTTGGTGTAGACGTGGACGATTCCGGCAGTCAAACCGCAAAGCAGATAGAACGCCAGAAACCGAACGCTGCCCATTCGATCCTCGACATTGTCACCGAATATCCAGAGCAGCCAGAGATTGAGAACCAGATGAAGCGCTCCGCCGTGGATGAACATGCTGCTCACGAACGGCGTGTAATCGCCGACCGGGAACCCGACCCGGGCGGCCCATTCGGGATTCGTGTACCGCGCCGGCACCAGCCCATGCAGATTCAGGAAATAGTAAAGGTCCTGTTGGGACAATGTCTCCGCATAGACATAAGCGGCCAGGTTCAAAACGATCAACGTCCAGGTCATCCACGGCGTGTATCGGGTGGGAATCGTGTCTCGATACGGAATCATCGTTCCATCCTGAATTTCAATCCTTCCGCCGGGCGCATGGCCGCTCGCCGGCTCACCGCTTCCTCGCCCTGGCCCGAAAGTCGATAAGGGCATCGGTGGCGCCGATCAACGCCAGCCCCACCACGGCATATACGAAAGCGAAGATCAGAGCCAGGTAAGGCGGAGCCAACCAGCCCCAATGCATGCCGCGCATGGCAACCAGCCCGTGGATTACCGCCAATCCCACGAAGAAATACATCATCATCCCCACTATGAGGAGATCGGCCACCATTATCACGTTCACGGCACCTGCTGCCCAAAGCGCACCGACAACCACGGGCAAGGCCAGTCGCGGCAGACGCAGACGGCGAAACTCGGGGCCGAATCCACCGGGATTGTAGAGCAGCGACTGCAACCAGCGGGCGCACAACAGGCTGAGCATCAGCCCCATCCCGTAAAACCCGGCAACCAGGCCGTTCATCAGGCGCAGGGTGCCTTCGCGCTCGAAGCCCTGAACCGTGGCTCCGGGTACCGCAGCGACGGTGCGCATCAGCCATGCCTGCCAGAACGCGACGACATCGCCGGTGACCAGATGCATCACCACGACGAAGGCCGCGGCCGCCAATCCCACGATGATCAGGGCCAGCCCCTGAGACTCGGTGCGCCGCAGGGCTTCCGCGGCAAACAGCAGGGGCAGCCAAAGTGCGAACACCAGCGGAAACTTCAATCCGGGCCGAAGCTCCATCATGAACCAGCCGGCCCACACCAGGACCGCGGCGCCGACCGCAACGACGACCCCCTCCGGCCAGCCTCTGCGTAACGCCACAAGCCCGAGAACGGCAGCGCTGAGCAGACCGAAAGGAAGCACTTTCAAAGAGAAAATCCCGAACAAGCCGGCGACCAGGATCGCATGCATCCGGCCGCGCATGATAAAGGCGGCGAAATCACTCATCGCCCGCCACCCATTCAAGAAAGCTCCGATCAAGTCGCCCGACAGGCTCAAAACGAACGGGAACATTCTGATTTCGTCCGCGGCGAGCTTGTCGAAAGTGCTCCTGAACCCGCGGAATCGCTATCATCGCTTTCGACTCGTTCAGAGCGTCCTTGGCTGCGCCTAATGGGCTGCGGCCGGTTTGACCAGGTTTCTTGCTCTTTTGTATTGCCTTAACCATTACCTTGATTTGTCGTTAAGATTCTTCTTGGTGTCCGGGGCAGGCGGTCATGTCCCGCTCCCGCACGCTGCTTCGATTATCGCCTCGCCAAGGAATCTTACCGATTCTCGACTGAAAGGCGAGAAACTTTTTCTCCCCCACGCCACCATGGCGCCTTCCGATTCAGAGTAAGATCGACAAGCGTTTACTTGCAAAAATAAAGGTTGCGCAATGAGCGACAAGAAGGCAAACGAGCCCGAAAACTTGCCACCCGCCGCCGATGGGGGTTTATTGGACCGTCGACTGTTTCTGAAGAAGGGTTTGAGTTTCGGAGCCGGCGCCGCGCTCGTCGGACGCCCCTTTCGGGCTTCGGCGGACGAACCGCCGCCCTGGATGAAAACGCCGGGCGAGCCTTTCACCAACTATGGCGTCCCCTCGCCTCACGAAAAGGAAGCCATACGCTGGATCTCGGCCAATTCCGCCGCACCCGGCAACGGAATTTCCTGGACTCCCCTGCACAAGCTCGAAGGGATCGTTACCCCCAACGGCCTTCATTTCGAACGGCACCATAACGGTGTACCGCAGATCGATCCGCATCGACACCGCTTATTGATTCACGGGCTGGTCGAAAACCCTCTGTCATTCGGCGTCAACGACCTCCTGCGCTATCCGATGGTCTCGCGCCTCTGCTTCGTCGAATGCGGCGGCAACAGCAACGCCGGCTGGCACGAGGAACCCATACAGACGCCCGTCGGCTATTTCCACGGTCTGGCATCGTGCAGCGAGTGGACCGGCGTTCCCCTCGCCATCATCCTCGATGAGGCGGGACTGCGGCCCGACGCCCGCTGGCTCGTTGCCGAAGGTGCCGATGCGGCAGCCATGAACATCAGCATCCCGGTCGAAAAAGCCTTGGACGACGCTGTGCTCGCGCTTTATCAAAACGGCGAGCGGCTGCGTCCCGAGAATGGCTATCCTTTGCGGCTGATCGTGCCGGGATGGGAAGCGGTACTCAGCGTGAAGTGGCTGCGCCGCTTGCAGGCGGCGACCGGCCCGGTCATGGCCCGCAACGAAACCGCCAAGTACACCGAGTTACTGCCCTCGGGCAAGGCCCGGCAATTCACCTTCGTGATGGAGGCCAAGTCGATCATCACCTTTCCCTCGCCGGGCCGGCATCTTCACGGTCCCGGCCTTTACCAGATCAGCGGCCTCGCCTGGAGCGGCCGGGGCCGGATCAAGCGGGTCGAGATCTCCGCCGACGGCGGTCGTAGCTGGGCGGAAGCCGCGTTGCAGGATCCCGTCCTGCCCCAATGTTTCACGCGTTTCCGCCTGCCCTGGCGCTGGAACGGCGCGCCCCTGGTGCTCAAAAGCCGCGCCGTCGACGAAACCGGATATGTGCAGCCTGAACGCGAGGCGTTGATCGCGGAACGCGGACGGCATGGTTATTTCCACTATAACGCCATCGTCTGTTGGGCGGTGGCCGCCGATGGCAGCGTGAGTCACACGTATGGGTAAGCATCCCGCCCCGAGCCGGTCACCCTGGTGGCTGGCGGCGACACTTTGGCTCGGCATGAACGCGGCCGCAGGCGCCGCCCCGGAAGGCCCCAAGCTCGGGCGTCCCGCTTCGCCCGGAGAAATCGCCGGCCAGGACATCAACGTCTTTCCCGACGGCTCCGGCCTCCCGCCCGGCCAAGGCACGGCTCGGGAAGGCAAGCCGGTATACGACGCGGTGTGTGCATCCTGCCACGGTCCCGCCGGCATCGGCGGGAGCGCCGGGGAGCTCGCCGGAGGCGGTTTGCTGACCGGTCCCCATCCGGACAAAAACATCGGTACTTATTGGCCTTACGCCACCACCTTGTTCGATTTCATCCGCCGCTCGATGCCTTTACATGCACCGCGTAGCCTGAACGACGATCAAGTTTACGCGGTCACGGCTTATCTCTTGCTTATCAACGATATCATCGGCGAGCGGGAGGAAATGAACGCCGGTACATTGCCGCGAGTCACGATGCCGAACCGGAACGGCTTTATACAAGTCTGGCCCGAAGTAATAGTGCAATAAATTCGGCGCACACTTTGTCGGTGTATCCCCAGTGGGCCTTACACCCGGGTTGGTCGACCGGCCCGAGTGCCCTGCCGGGACGATACCGGCTCGACCAAGCCTATCGAATGGACTTGGATGGTCTGCTTTTTGCTTGACTATCTTTTTCGTATCGTTATGAAGAGGGGAAAGGACGCATGTATAACCATACGCCTTTGTGCTGGGTCGGCGAACAATGCCGCCAGCCGGCAGTGTACGATCTCAGAAAGCCCATGAACGTGCCCGGACTGACCGGCGAGCACCGATTTCTATGTGAAGAACACGGGAAACGGCTGTCGAAGAGATATCGGCAGAAGTACCGGATCGGCAAGGCGCAACGGTAGTGCATTTCGAACACAGGACGATTTCGAAACAGCCAATGGAGCGATTTCCGACAAACTCGAAACCTGCCGCTCTCGCCTTCCGTTCGTTCATCCTGCACCCTGAACAATCCGCTTTTGCAAACGCAAACCGCACCATGATGACGCCGATTCCCGACAATGATGCGGTCTTTCGGAGCGTCTCGAACTAGCCCGTCAAGCCGGACTGTCTCGGAGCTTCCGCCAAAGAACCCGGTAGCGGCAATGGCCGGTCCAGCCGAGTCGAAGGGCCTGTCCTGGACCATCGAAGGACTTAACCAGATTATCCTTAAAGGGTATTCGGGCGTCGCCACACGCTGGCAAGCCAGGGTTGTTCCGCTCGTGGCAAGCCGGGGGGCCGGTAAAAATGCTCGAGTTCCACGAAACCTGCTGCGGTCATTCGCCGGCGCCATCCATCGAGATCATGATAGGCGCCGTAGCGGCCGCGATTCCAGCCTTCCTCGTTGTTGCCGCGCGGGTTGGAACTGAACAGGACGCCGCCCGGCTTGAGCGTCGCGTACAACTCGCCGAGCACCCTCGGCAGTTCCTGGGACGGAATGTGAAACATTGTCGCATTGGCAAACACGCCGTCGAAGAAGCCGGGCGGAAGGTCGAGCCGGAGAAAGTCCTGCTGCCAGACCTCGCATTCAGTCTCGGCCCGCGCCATGTCGGCAAAACGCTCAGCCCCCTCGAGTCCCACCGCGATATGGCCGCGCCTGACGAACTCCCTGAGGTCGCGTCCCGGTCCGCAGCCGAAGTCGAGAATCTTGAAAGGCGGATCGTTTTCGATATGGCGCAGCAGCGCATCGATGTTCTGACTGACATCGTGGTTCCACGTTCCGTTCCGGAACTCCTGCGCATGTTGGTTATAGTGGGTCAGCGTGATGTTTACGATCTTGCTGAGATCGTCTGGGAGTAGTTTCATGCTCGATACGTCAATTTGGATACTTGCAATGCAGTCGTAGCAAATTCCGCGCCCGCGTTTTTTGGCACATTCGCAGGCGCCCGGAGTGTACGACGGAGCCGCGGAAGAGCGGCGAGCGGAATATCGGGATGGTCGCCGGTTGTCGACACTCGTGCGAGCCTGCCTCGAAGTTTTCTGTATTGCTCAGGCACAAAGCGCGATTTTCTGTTCTCACCATCGGGAATCGCCCTTCGACCAAGCTCAGGCCAGGCCCTTCGACGGAGCTCAGGACAGGCATCGCTTGCGATTGATCGGGTTCGCTTCGCTCTTCCTATCCTATACTGGACTACCATAGAAAACTCAAATTACCGCACAAGACGTGAATCCGATTGAACTTCCGGAACAAGAAATACGTGCGAGAAACCCGAAATTTTTGGCATTGAGCAAGGGGATGGTTTGATGAACAACTTTGGCCGAATTGAAATTCTATTGGCTACTGTAATGCTCTCTCTGGGGATCGGGGTGGCCGGCTACTTCGTGGGGCAAACGCTATATAACGCCAAGGTCGGGATTAATACGGCGGAAGTGAAGGGTCTGGCGGAGAAGCGGGTCGAGGCGGATCTGGCCCATTGGCAGATCCGGTACACCGTGTCCGGAAGCGGAACGACTCCGGTGTCGGAGCTGTATGAAAAGTCGGAAGCGGATCGGGCGCGGATCGTTTCGCTGATTCTCGAGAGCGGCTTTGAAGACGCGGAAGTTTCGCCCGGTGTCATCGACTATGAAAAGAAAGAGTTCCGGGACGACAAGCAAACGCTGGTCGAGGAGCGGCACGAACTGGTCGGATCAATCGACGTCGAAACCCGAAAAGTCCGCTTGGTGTCGGAGGTGAGATCGAAACTGAATCGCCTGATCGCTCAGGGGCTCGACATACAGAATGATGCGCCGACTTATCACTTCACGAAGTTGAACGAGATTAAACCCGAGATGGTGAAGGAAGCCACGATGAACGCTCGCGTCGCCGCCAATCAGTTTGCCTCCGACGCGGGCGTGAAAGTGGGCGGCATCAGGGATGCACGGCAAGGCGGTTTCGTCATTCGCGATGTCGGCGAGGAATACGGCGACACCAAACGCATTGAAAAAGATGTCCGGCTCGTCACGACCATCACCTTCTATCTCACCGATTGATTTCGCCCCTGAAGCCGGGACTGCCTCCTGAAGACCAGACAAGTACCGGTGCGACGTTTTCGGGATACAGTTCCGACCCCGCGGATGACTATTCCCGGATCACCGGCATGGCCGGCACGGTGCCGCGGCAACAGCCCGCCGAGGATCATTTGAGCCAGCCGCGATAGAGTCTTTACCGGCCGGCTCTGCCTCGTTTGGCGAATGGGCAGGCGCCGCGTCTAAACGACGATCGACGCCCCGCGGTTTCACTATGCGCGAGGCAGCCGGAGAGGGCGGAGTTGCAAGGAATTGCGTCCCCCTCTGGACATGTCGGCGCGGCCGCCGCATTCGGCGTTTTGTGCGCCGGTTATGGCGAGCGTTGAGGCTGTAGAAAAATTCTCAAGGCGAAAATTTCGCTCGTGACTAATCAACGGGTTACAGACACACAATTGTTCAAAAGCGGGGTTTTTCCACACCTCGTCAGCCATGAACGCGATAAAGTTTAGAACATCCATCGTAGGCGGTTTCAGGTACCTGATTCTTAGCCTGATCCCATTGCTTTCCAGCCTTTTTCTCATGATCCCATTTGATATGAGAAATGAGCTTTCGTGATGGCTAATACTGATTTTTTATCTGATTGGATTGTCAATTTTATTCCTTTTTATCTATTTCGTTTTACAAGCCATTTCGATATCTCCAAGATTTACAGTTTCGGATAGATCATTGACCATTAACGGACTGCTATACCAACATGTTACGTAGCACCATCGTCGACCCAATGGTTGCAGCACGCGTTTATGTCGCGTATGGCAACATGAGCAAAGCAATTCAGGTATTGCAAGCAGCCCTTCTTACCCATCCCTCACGAACCGACATAAAGCTTTACCTGGATGAGCTCTGCACCAAACCACTCCCCCACCCGGGAATCGAGACGCGATCGGCTAGCCAATAAAAATCGCGACGATCCCGCAGCATCAACGCCGACGGAAAAGTGCCTCCTTTTGTGCGCACGACGTAAAGTAGAGGGCAGGCTGTCTTGGCCGTACGCCGCCCAATCTCGGTTACCGGCTTTTTCCCGGGCGGTGCCTCATTGGTGGAAACGTAGTCCTGTCGGTCTTTCCTCTCGTCAAACCCTGCGCACAACTTTCCGGACACGGCTTTCCGATGTTCTTCTCACAGGGGCACGTTCCGATGGACGTGACACGCCTCTGCCGACCATGGTTTCCGGACCCCGAAATTCCCTGCCGGGGTGACGTCATTCGCCTTGACTTACAGCGCTCCCCCCTTTCCCTCATGCTCCGTTTTCGACTCTCCCTGGCATAGCGGAATATGAGAATAGGCTATAGGCCGCTTCTTGCATGAAAGAGCATTGGTAATATTCCCTTTCCACCAGTGAATACATCACAGAAATAGCCGCCTTGATTACTTAGGATATTAGTCACTTCCAGCGAAGTATGGAAGTGGATGCAGAAATAACCAATATAGGCACCGCTATTACCTATTATCTGCTCCTTTTTGTACTTTCCATGTCAGTTATATGACTGGAATCGGCATTATTAAAACATATATAAGGTAAGGAGAGAGATATGATTCCCGGCAAGAAACATTCCCTGAGCCTTCTGGCGCTTTTCGGATTCGGAATGGCCCTGAGCTTCGAGACGGAAGCCGCGGCGCGCTTCGGCACGGGCTGTCAGTCCGACTACGAGAACAACTGGCGGGATGAACTCCCGCATGTCTGGAAACGCTGCGGCTGGTTCAATAACGAATTGGACGATACCGACACCAAGGTCTTCTACTACAACCTCCACGATGCCAAATGGTGGTGGGAAACCGGCGGCGACCAACTCACCCTGGACAATGTCAACCTTTTCTATGCCAGCACTCACGGCGGAGGTTGGTCCGACCGGTCGGTGTGGACCATGTGGAACAAGAACACCCGCGCCGACTCCACCCAGATGCGGTTGGGCGACGAGTCCTATGGGTTGAGCATTCTGGCCACCTATGCCTGCGAAACGCTCAAGTTCAACGATGGCAAGATGTGGACTCGAATGGGCGCCATCTTCCGCGGGGGACTCCGCATCGCTCTAGGCAGCCATGACAAGCTGTACGACTCCATCACCACCGACGAGACCGGCGAGGATTTCGCCGACAACCTGCAGAAAAAGCACACCATCCAGTACGCCTGGAAGGACGCCAACTCGGACTGGGCGACCAGCCAGGACGTCACCGTCATGGCGACCGGGAACAGTGCGGCCAGTTGCGCGAGCCGGCGGGACAACATGACCTGGCAGAACTACACAAGCTATGGGCGACTGCGCGACGGTGCCATCACGTACTACTGCTACCGATATTGGAGCGATCTCTGATGTGCCGTATGACTTTTCCCAACCGAATCCAGGTGACCGAAACCATGAAAACTCTGCATGACCTCAAACACAAGACCGTCGCCCCCCTGCTCGCCGCCGCGGGGCTTTCCCTGATCTCCGGCGCTTCGTACGCTGCCGACTACCCGGAGCGGATCGCTTCCGAGGAGCGCTCCCGGCGAGTCGGCGTGGGATTGGACGAGGTATCCTTGTTGAGCCGTGTCCAAGGGCCGGGCGCCGAGAAGATAGCGTCGGAACTGCTGAGCCGGTTCCATTCCCTGCCTAGTGCTGTGCATACCTCGGACCGCTATCGGAAGGAAGCGAACGAGAAGCAGATCTCCCTGGTCAGCGACGAAGGCTGGCATCTACAGGTGTTCGCCGATGGGAGCAGCGTGCGCTATCGCAACTACCGCTACTTGAGCGAGACCGGCGCCAAGCTGGCGCGTCCCGTGGCAGAACGTTTCTCGCAAGAGCAACTGGAGAAAATGGGGCGGAATTTCATCGAGGAAAACCTCCGCGATTTGGTGGCCTTGGGTGAGGATGAGCAACTGGTATCTTTCTTCAGTCGGTTCGAAGTGACCGGCGGCGGTTCCACCAAACCGGGTGCCCGAATGGATCCGGAGATGGTTCAGGCCAGCACCGTGGTGTTCACCCGCACCGTCGGCGGACTGCCCGTGGTCGGCGGCGGTTCCAAGATCGCCGTCCTCTTCGCTAACGACGGCCAGCCGGTAGGGTTCGATTTCGATTGGCCTCGCTACGAGAAAACCGGCCAAGCCCAGAAGGTGCTCTCTCTGGACGAGATCAAAAAGCGGGGGCAGGAGTATTCTCCTCTCAAGGCCGACGATCCCGCCGTGAAGGAAGTCCATTTCGACTGCGGCTACGTGGACTTCGGCGCCCGCAAGCGGGATGTCAAAGCGCCGGTTCAGGCTGGCTGTCTACGTCAGGCGGCGAAGAAGTCGATCATCGACCGCGAAGCCTATGCGCGGGACAAGAACTCCGGCCACGTTTTAAGCGCCAGCCTGGATTACTTCCCTGCAGGTGCGACCGTGGAACCCGATGCGGTTTGGGAAAGCGCCCGGAAACCGGAAGGTACCGAGCCTCCATCGGCCGGTACGCGTTGAGCGTCTAAGTGACGGCGAGGGTTTCGGGCTGCGGTAAACCGCAGCCCGAAACCCGTTTCTCATGATCCATGAATCGAATTGAATTGAACGCCTGTTAGGAGGAATCTTCCGCCATGAACAAGTGGCTTTTGCTTTTTACCGTTCTGGCTTTGACGGGGATGATCTCTCGCCTGGGCTTGCTGAATACGGACGAGCCTGCCCATGCCAGCCGGTCGTCCGCGCCGCTCCATACCCACGCCCACGGCGAAAAACCGAAGTTTTCCCCGCCTCAGGTCCGAACCGCGATAGCCCCGCCGGAAGACGGATTCGATGTGCCGACGACGAAATTCCACGCGATTGCCGATCGCGCCGTCCCCGTTGCTGGGATTGCGTCTTCCCGCACGGAGCGGCGTCCCGTGGAAATTCCGGGAACCCTGGTGCCGGAAGATCTGGAATGGCTGGAGACCACAGCGGAAAATGACGTGCCCGGGGCGGACGCGATGTCCTGGGAAGACCCATACGGCGGAAAGTGGCGTGACCAGGGCGGTGGATGAGCAGCCACGCCGCGAACTTTCGGGTGCTTTCAGGAATTGGGCGAGGCAGTAGTCGATCGCGTTGACGTTGATGAGAAAATATTCAGAGTATCCCTCACGTAGAACTCGAGATTCCCTGTATTGAGATGACCATCGACTATCCAGACCGGAAAAAGAACGTGATTTGCCGCTGTAGCGGGACGACGACGGAACGAATCAAGCAACTAGTCGATCAAGGCGTCAGCGACCTGGATGGCCTATCGAGAGCAACCGGCGCGTGTTCAGGCTGCGGGGCCTGCGATACCGACATTCTGGCCTTGTTAGCCGAATATACTTCACCTGTTTCGCACGACGCCCTTTAGCGTCGCGCCGTTTTCCTCCCTATACCGCCGATTACGGATTCCCGCGCGCTTACGAGGTTCCCGGCGGCCGTATCCCGGACTCACCGGCCGCCTCATCCGTGCCCCGTGACCGCCCTGGATCAGCGGATGGTGGACGCGTTCTTCGATTCTTATCCGGACCGGCCCGGGAGCGCCAACGGAACCGTAGACTGGCGGTCGCCAGATAAATTTCGTGCAGAAAGCAATAAAGGCCGATGATCAGGGCGGCCATCGCGGCAATGAAGAGAATCGCGATGGCGCTCGACACATCCAGGCTTAGAAATGCACCGACGAACAGAACGACAATCAGCGTACAGATAAGTAAGGCACAGGCAGTACAGAGGCTGATGGCCCAGTACGCCACGCGGGTACGGCGCGATAGTAAGTCGATCTCACACTGGATGTCCGGATCGAGGTGTTCTTCCGCATCTGCATGTTTCTCCTCGATTTGACGGGAGCGATCCACGATACGGCCAACACGGGCGCTGAGGACTGACAGCAGCGCGCCGATGCCGGTCAGGAGAAATACCGGCGCCACCGCCAGTTGTATGACATGAGCGATATCGGTGGCTTGCATGGTCAGTCTCGTTGAAAAAACGGTCGGATAAAGGGATGATTCGGCGGAAGATCAATCATCCGATGTCGATACCCGATTTGCCGGGGGCGAAGATGCCGTTCGGGTCGAGCGCGCGCTTGAGCGTGCGGTTGAGGTTGCGCTGCACCGGGCCATACGCCTCGGCGACGCGGTCCATGAAGGCATTGTTCACCCGGTACACGCCGTAACCCTGTTTCTCGAACTCGTCGAGAAGATCGGCGAAGCAGGCATGGGCGCGCTTCATCTCCTCCTCGTCGGTGCGGTCGTACAGCACGTCGACGATATGGTGCAGGGCGCGCTGGCCTAGGATGAACTCGCCGACATAGTCGAGGCCGTGCTTGTTGAGGATCCGGGTGGCCAGATCCACTTGCTTGAGGGTCTCCGAGCCCTTGGCCTGGCTCACCGGTGCGAACCACATCGACCCGCCGCCACCGCGCCAGTTGTACAGACCGAATTCGGTCATGGTCATATTGCCGCGCATGAGGTCGGCACGGTACTTGAACGCCGGGTCGTTGCCGGCCTGTTCCTCGGTTACGATCTCGCCCTTGCCGGATTTCCCGACCAGATCGGTGACGATCTTCCAGTTGACGCCGACCTGCTCGCGGGTGCCGTACAGCGCGCCATAGGCGGTCCAGGCGCCGATCTTGTGCTCGTCGCGGATGCGCTGGATGACGGCTTTCGGGGTGGCGCCTTTCTCGGTGATGTAGTCGGAGCGGCGCACGGTGGCGCTGGCTTCATAAAGAGTGCCGACGAATACCACGCCGTTGGGGATGATGCCGCCGATGCTCAAGGGACGGAACAGCTCCACCAGATCCTCGATGTCCTCGTCCTTCCAATACTTGATCGCGAAAGGCTTGAAGACCTCCGGCTCGGGCATCAGCCATAGGCCCATCTTGGTCACGATGCCGTAATTGGACTGGGTGAAGAGGCCGTCCAGATACGGGCCGTAGCCCCACTTGAACACCTGCCAGGTGTTGGAGCCCTTCACGCCGCCCATGGCGGTGCGCAGCACTTCGCCGTTGGCCAGCACCACTTCCAAGCCGCACTGGAACAGGAAATGCTCGGCATAGGGGGTGTATCCCACGCCTCGGTCCAAGGTGTTGCCGACCGGGCCAACAATGGCCGAGGGCGCCGGCGGGTCGACCCACAGTTTATAGCCCTTTTCCCTGATGTAATCGACCAGTTGCTGGTAGGTCACGCCCGGCTCGACCAGGGCGGTGCAGAGGTCCGGGTCGACCTCGATGATCTTGTTCATCTTCTTCAGGTCGAGGATCACCTGGCCCCGGTGGTGCGGAACCGCGCTGCCGTAACCGAAATTGTGGCCGGTGGCTATGGTCCAGATCGGAATCTTGTGTTCGTTGCAAATCTTCACCACGCCCTGGATTTGCTCCACGCTGGTGGCTGTCAGCGCGGCCGAAGGGGCGAACTCCTCTTCCGGCTTGGGCATCATGATCTTCATGTAAGGCGCGAGTTGTGCCTCCTGCAGGAGCACGTTCTCTTCACCGAGCAGTTTCTTGAATTTTCCGACGGCGACGAGAAAATCGCTCTTGCCGACGCCGCGCGGCAGCACCGAATAAGTAGGCTCGGCCATTTTGATGGACTCCTTCAAGTTTCGATCGAAAAAGAAACGAAGTGGCCGGTCAACGGCGGCAGCGCCGTTCCGAAGCGCGGCGCCACGGCGCCCGGCGCGGCCAGCACGAAGCCCAGAGTCGCGGCCCAGCCGCCATTGCGGTTCCCGGCGCGCGACCCCGCCGCCAGCCGCAACGGCGCGCGGCCATCCACACGCTGCTCGCTGAGATTGAAGTTCTCGCCGCAGGCATTGAGCTGCTCGCCGAGCTGTACCGCACAACTGTGCGCCAATGCCCCGCCGAGCACGCGGTGCCGCGACTGCCCGGCGTCCACCGCGTGCTGGGCCAGCCACTGGAGACGCGCCCCGGCGGCGCGAGCCAGCTCGACGATGAGTGTGCCGCTGGCGTCATCCACCAGACCTATCACCCAGCTGGCCTGCCCGGATTCGAGCATGTCTTTCAAACGCCGCAGGAAATCGAGGCCCAAGCCGGCGCCTCGCACGGTTAATCCGGCCGGGTTGGCGGCGTGGATGCCATGGACGAAAGCCGAGTGCTCGGCCGCTCCATTCACCAGCGCCAGAGTCTGGCGCGCGGATCGCCGGTCGGTATCGGCCATTGCAAACCGCGGGGGGTTCAGGAAGGCACCGGCCAAGCCGGTGAGCGCCATGCCCTTGAGGAATTGACGACGATCGACCTCCATAGTCCGCTCCTCAGGGTTTGGCACCCGCGGCCGGCGATTTTGAGATGTACTCGGCGAGCGCCTGCAAGGCTTTGTCATCGATGACGGACGATCGGAACGCCGGCATCGCCCCCAATCCTTGCCGGACGATCAGACCGGTGTATTCCGGCGGCAACTGCCGCCCCTTGATGCCCGGGCCGACGCCAGTGTCATGGCAGTACCCGCAAATCTTGGCGTAGACATCGGCACCGTCTTTCCAGCTCCCGTCTTCGGCGGCGAATGCCGGTGCCGACAGTCCGGTCAGAGCCAGCGCGACCGAGGCGACGACGATCCGCTTCGCCGCAAGACTAGTCATGGATAAGGACATTTCGTGCTCCGCTTTTCGTGGATGAAGGAAACGCCCGGGGGAGGGTCGCCTCGAGCGCGCCGGGATTCATGCGGGACATGGTCGGCCGCATGCCGCAGCCGTAATCCGGGAATTCGTAGCGAACTCACCAATCGCCACTATCGCGCCTTCGTGCATGGATCTTGATCAAGGTCCTGACACCTCCTTTGCGGATAATAGACTGACCAGAGCTTCCTTAAATTCGTCGCCATGGTTTTCATGGTGAGCGCCGTGCCCGAGCGAGTATGTCATGAATGACCTCTGATTTTGCATCCGCAAGATATTCGTTGCGTGTGTCCGCCTGAGCTTTTGAATTGTCAGAGGCGCCATTCTCGTTTTCTCCGTATAACGCTAGAGCATTTTCATACCTACTTTACGGGCACTCGCGAGGAGGTCGGGGATCTCTTCCAATCGCAAACGGTGTCTCCGGGAGCGCCGGAGACACCCTTCCAATCGCAAACGGTGTCTCCGGGAGCGCCGGAGACACCCTTCCAATCGCAAACGGTATCTCCGGGAGCGCCGGAGACACCCCTCCCGACGGTGCAGTTGGACAAACGGGTTCGTCGGCAAAGGATTGCCGATCCACAACTGCATGAATCAATTCACCCGAATCGAAGGCGCCAGCGATTACCGCCAGGCCTGTTTTACCGTACGAGCGCGATGAAAACGCTCTAGCCATACTTGGCGGCCATGAGCGGTGCGGCAAAGGAGCATCGATTATGCCCATCCGTGTCGACGGCATTTTAGGCACGCTCACTCGTGTGCCTGAAACCATGCTTCCAGACCGCTCCAATGCAGGCCGCCCAGGTAACGGGTTCTACAGGTCGTACGATAATAATTGCCGCCATCGGCTCCGAGAGAACATCCGAGCTCCAACGGTGCGGGCTTGGTGTAGTGGCGAGCGACCAAAACGACGATCTTGTCGTCGCCGCAGCGCTCAATCCAGGCGTCTCCATGGACCTTATCATCCTGAACCGATTATCCATGGGCGCGGAGTTTCGAAGTGAGCGTTTTTCTACACGTCAACGCCAAGCTTAACAGAACTCCGCTATCAGGCGCTGAGACTTCAGCTGCCATTGTTCTTCAGCCCAACGAAAGCGGGCTCCATCCCGCGCTCCTTACAGCGCCGGGTTGAGCACCGCGCGCCGTGGCTAACGCAGCGCCTTGCCGACCAGCCCCAGAATGTCGTCCAGTGTGTTACCGTCGCCATTCAGATCGAGCAACGAGACCAACCCTGATACCGTGTCGCCCGGCGGCGTTGCGCCTCCACTACCGGTGGACCGGCCGCTGAGCAGATTTCTCACCAAGCCGCTGAGTCCGCCAGCGGCCTCCGAGGCCTGCGTCGCGCCGCCACGCTGCTTGTCCAGATAGCCTGTGACTAGCATCGCCACCATAGGCAGCATTTTCTTGAGCAAGCCGGAATCGAGCCCCGACTGGGAGGCAGCGTTCTGGGCAACCGCGCGGCTGACGTCCTTGGAACCGAAAATCCGTCCCAGCACGTCGTTGCCGTGGCTTACGTTCGTCGGCTCCGGTGCCAGCACCTCATCGAGCAGGTTACCGCCACCGAGCTGCCCAAGCAGACCGCCGAGTCCTTCGAGCCCGGAAGGCTGCGACTGCACGTGCTTCTTGAATCCGCCGAGGATCGCCGGTACCAGCGCTGCGGCACCATCCGCCACCTCGGTTTCGCTGACGCCCAGTTCCCGCGCGATAGACTGAAGACCGCCCACCTGGGCGAGAATGTCAGTGATTTGCATGGTCTTTGCCTCTCTAAGGTTAAGTTTGCCTCGCCAGTTCAGTTCAGGATTTGCTGAGGTACATTGCCACGATTGGCGGCGACGCGAGCGAGTTCAGGCTTGTGCAGTCAAATGTTCATCTTTGCCGAATCCCCCAACAGCTACGCGGGGCAACCCAGCTCCTTGGCCTGCCCCCTTGCGAGCCGTAAAGCTACTGTCGATCTCCAGCAGCTTCAGCAGGTCGACGATGGAGGTCCGCCCGTTCAACTTCTGCGGATTCGCGGCCGCGTGCTGCTCCAGGTGCGCGCCCCCATCGACCAGGGCCACCGCCCTTGGATGGTAGATGACCTCCCTCCTACAACTGCAATTGGAAGGAGATCGTCATGCGAGAGTGGCAGAGCCAATCTCACATCAAATGGTACTGTAAGAGCCTATCCCTGTAGGTCCCAAAACTCTTCGAAAAGTTCAGGGCTAAGGACCTACTGAAATCGGCTCCAAGTACCATGTTGTATTCGTGCCCAAATACCGGCGCCGGGTCATCGATGGAACGCTGCGGCGACAGATCGGAGGGATTCTTCGGGAGTTGTGCCGCCAAGTGGGCATCGAGTTATCGGAAAGGCACACGATGCCGGATCACATTCATCCGTGCTTGAGTATTCCATGGAAGTTCAGCGTAGCGGACACGGTGGTTCTTTTGAAAGGGAAATCGGCGGTCCGTATCCATCGGGAGTTTCTGGGACAGAAAAGGAACTTCACGGGGCTGCATTTCCGGGCCAAGGGATTTTGCGTCAGTACTGTGGGATTGGATGGACAAGTGCTTCGAGCCTATATCCGGCATCAGGAAGCTGAGGAGAGGCGCATCGAGCACTTACACATCCGGGGTCTTTAGGCCCTTTCATCCGTTTTCCGCCCGGTTTGGAGCCCTTCGTCAAACCATCCGCTACGCGGGTGGTAGCTGATTGAGGTGTCCGCTGCAACTTGACCGGGTCACTACTTCCACCAGCTGCCGAAGTACTGGTCCGAGATCAGGTACATCGGGAAGTACCAGTGGTCTCGCAGGTACAGGCACTCCTGGAACTGGAACTCGAGGGCCGCTTCCTTGCCCTTTTTGTTCTCGATCTTATTCGCCTGCCCCTCGGTCTCTTTGTACCGCTTGTTGAAACCCGTCACCCGGGTGACCGCTGCCGGCCCGGTCATCTCGATCGTGGCGTTCTTCATGTCGTCGTAGTACTTGAAGTCCAGCCGCCCCGAGTCCACCTGCCGGTAGTTCTCCTTGATCATTGCCCGGTACTTGTCCAGCCCCTGACACTTCGGATGGCTGGCGATGATCGAGTTGCTGAGTCCCGGGGGCCACATGTGGCCGGACTGCCGCCAGAACTCGTCGCCGAACCACTCCTCCCGGGTGATCCGGCCATTCCGCCACTTGTTGTGCACGGCGGCCCAACGCGGGTGGCTCTGCTCGGCCAAGATGCTCCCCAGCGGCTCCAGACACAGCACGTCGGTGTCGAAGTAAACCCCCCCGAACCTGTACAGGATTTCGACCCGCAGGATGTCGCTGGCGGCGCCGAAGTTCGTGCCCCGTCGGACCATCTCCCGCTGGTAGAACGGGTTGTTGTTCAGCCCCGTGATTTCGCTGATGTCCCGCAGCGTGATGTAATGCCTGCTGCAGAACTTTTCCATGAAGGAGAGCGCCATGGCCTTCTTGAGGTCGGCAACGGACGAGTTGAACCCGAAGCGGTCCTTCAGGTACCGCTTGGTGTCGTCGTCCGTCGCGGTGTCCCCGAGCAGGTGGGCCAGTTTCTGCTTCTTACGTACGTTGAAAGAGCCTGGGCCGTGCTTGCTCTCGTAGTATCCCTTGGTTATGTCGACGCGCTGGCCGGTCAAGAGCTGGGCCGAATCAATCCAGAGATTGACCCACCAGTCCGGGTTCATCTGCGTAAACGTCTGGACGCAGACCTGGCTCCGCTCCGGCAGTGCGCTGCCGAGCCAGATGATGTGGATTTGCTTCGGGACCGGTTTCATGCGTGGACTCCTTCGGGTTGTTGGCTCGCCCGGGCCTGAAATGTGAATTCAGGTCTATCTGTACGCTAGGTGGGACAATCGCCGCGCGCCGCCAGGCCCGGGACAACCTTGGCGGTATACCGCCGGGTCTGCTGTGCCGGCACCACCGGGCATGAAGTACCTCTCGCGGTAGGAACGCCCGTTACCGGGCGCCCCCCCGCACAGACCCGGACGTGCGGTTTTCCCGCATCCGGTTCCTCGGTTGTACTCGCCTTCGCGACGAGCGCGTTGTTATACAAAGGCCACAGGCTCGCGCCGCCTCTCGGTTGTCCGGGGCAAAGCCACCTTTAACTTCTCCAGCGCTGCGCTGAACTGAGCCCAGTTAAAGCTGCTCCGCTTCCCACCCCGACGATTGAGCCACTTGAAGGCACACTGAATCGTCCCGGTGTAGAAACTGTTCAGCGACTGCTCATTGCTCCGCAGCCCGAAGTCGTTGTAGTGTCCCACCAACTTACGGTTCAGCTCCAGTACAAACTGGCGACCACGTAGGTGGCGGTTGGCCCTGATCCACTCTTTCATCCGTCGCTTGGCGCTTTGCAGTTTCTTTCGCGCCGTGCGCTTCATGACCCGCAGCTCACCTCGCCAGTCCAGGCGCCAGTACAGCTCGAAGCCAAGGAACGCGAAGCGGCGAGGGAGTCCGGGGTGAAAGCGGCTGAAACGGAGGATGCGGGTCTTCTCCGGGGCCACCTGCAACCCAAACTTATGCAGGCGCTTCGGCAGCACTCGGTAGAACCGCTCGGCATCATGCGGATACTGGAAGGCGCAGACAAAGTCATCCGCGTAGCGGATGAGAATGACCTGACCGCCGCAACGTGGCTTGACCCTGCGCTCGAACCAAAGATCCAAGGCATAGTGCAAGTAGACGTTGGCCCGTATCGGCGACACGATGCCGCCTTGCGGGGTCCCGGTCACCGGGTGCAGTACCTGCCCGTCGGTGTCCAGTATGCCCGCCTTCAGCCATTTACGGATGAGGTTGAGAAAAGCCCGGTCGTCGATCCGCAGGCTCAACATTTCCAGTCGCCAGTCGTGATCGATGGTGTCGAAGAAGCCTTTGATGTCGGCCTCCACCCCGTGTCCAATCTTGCCGTATTGAAGGTTGAACCCGAGATCGCCAACCGCATCCTTGGCCCCTCGCCCGGGACGGTAGCCATAACTGACGGGCAGGAAGTCCTGCTCGTAGATGGCGCCCAACAGCTTGGCGCAGGCGAGCTGCACCCACTGGTCTTCCAGAGCGGGGATCCCCAGCGGGCGTTCGCCGCCGTTTTCCTTGGGGATGTAGCCGCGTCGGACCCGTTTGGCCCGGTAGCGTTTTGTCTTCAGTCGCTCCGCCAGTGACTCGATGTTGGCGGTGAGGTCCTGCTCGTACGCCTGTCCCGTTACATCGTCCACGCCACTGGCCGCTCGCTTGTTCAGGTCGCGCCCGCAGCGGTGGAGTAACGGGCCATCCAGGCACCGGTAGAGGTCCCGAAAACGGTGGTCTTTGCAGGTCTGCGCCCGCGGTGCTATTCCCCGCAGTGAGGTTTGCTCGTGTTGTTCCAGTCCGACTGTGTCCGGCATGAGTTTCCTTTGTGGGCTACGTACTTCCGTCAGGTCCTTTCCCATGTACACGGCTTTCCCGTGCTCAGAGTACTCTGCCTGATAAGACACCCCAGGGGCTCCTAGCCGCCTCGCAGCGACCCACCTGGCATGGCCCGTTTCTTCCCCTCGTTTAGGCTTCGGTCTAACCCTGTTTCCGGGTTTCCCCTTCGTGCCTCAACAGCCGCATGCCTTGCGAGCGGACAGACCACCCCAGGAGCCTCTCCGGGGCTTTCCGAGTTCTACGACGTATCTCTTCCTGCATGCCACGGCCTGAGGACTCCGCCGGATCTCCACACCCTCGCCATATACGGGTGCTTCTGTGTTGCCTTCGGTGCACGTTAAGACCCTCGGCATCCGGATTGAGCTTTTCGAAGCTGTACCCGCACTTCAGGGGGCGCGACCACCCTTACGGCCTACAGGATTCTCTGTCTACGCTTATCCTGCCTTGTTCGTGCCTCCGCACTCCGCCGCAGGTCCAAGACTCGATTCGGGCGGGTGGCTAGCCCTTACCCGACGGGGACTTCCACCCCGCAAGATACGCCGAGCTTTGCTCGGCGCGATAACGCAGAGTTGAGGGGCCGAGGCGCCCGCGCCAGCGGGACCCGAGATCTCTTTCGAACAACATCTTGGGTGACATGTCCCGCATTGATCTTACTTCAGTCATGTGGCCCTATGGCTATTCCTCGGCTCCAATAGCTTCTTGGCTCGCTTCCTTTTGGAAAGTCGTGGCGAAGGCTCTGGCGTGTACCCAGCAAAGCAGAAAGTGCAGCCTCAATAATAGTGGCTTCTGCCAACAATCGTTCTCCTTCTTCTAGGGTCAGAGGAATCACGGTCCAGTACTGCGGATCTGCACCATCCTCCCAATCGATGGTCTCAGTAAACACCGATAAAAATTGTTGAGTGCACTTGGTGCAGGACCGAATCTTGATCATGAAATGTGATTCGTCAACGAGCTCAATGTCTGTTTTCAGACTCTTGAGTGTTTCCCATGCTGCGTCTGCTGAGGGAGGCCAGCAGGTGTTACAGCCAAAAGTATTAGATGGTCTGTTCATGATCACTTTCTCTTGTCACCCAATGCCTGGAGCCGATGGTTAGCACGGTGCTTGGCGCTCGCACTACAACGTCGTTCAGAAGAGATGAAGTTCATGTTTTTTCGTTCCTATAGGCACTGGTTTCATTTCTCCTGAACAGGGGTCATACATGAACTCCCACTCGACGCCTTCTTTCTCGTATGCTTCGATCTGGACCTCTTCCCTATACCCGATGTCGATGAGTTCTTCTTGTGCCACCCACCGTTCAATTCCATAGCGCCTCATGTATCCATCAGTCAACGGGTGGACCGGAAGACCTTTCTTGAGCCACCGCCTCGCATCTTCCATGCGTGCGGATGGACTCAGCTTCCTCTTTGAACGTGCTCGGGCCATTTTTCGTTCGCGATAACGATGAATCTGAAGCGCTCCGCTGCCGCTGCATGGAGAGGCCGCCAAGCTTTCCGGCGTCGCTTCGAGCGCCTTGTTCGGCAACGGGAGTTTAGAGGTGGTATTCGAAGTCATAATAATGCTGACCACTCTCGATTCTTAATCTCCATCTTCCCAGTCAGCCCTTCGAGCTCACCAGTTCCCGAGTTCGGAACCACTTCGAGAGTAAGAAGTCTTCCACGATCACCGCCCATCAGCCCATAGTGCTGCAAGACAAAACTGCCCTTTTTCCCTTCCAATTCTCCCTTGACCTGCTCTACCGCGACATAGCCCGCCGATCCCTCGACCGGAGAAAGCGCATTGAGCATTTCGCCTTTGCTGACGGCTGACAAGCCACCAAAGAAGGTCTTGTGAATTGACATTCTTCCACGCTTTCCGCCATCAACACCGGTGGCGTACGTTTCCAATGGCTTCATAACTAAATCAAACGTTCTCGAAAGAGCAAAACGAATGGCAACACAATAATAGGCGCAAACAGATAAGCCACAGCAGATCCGCGCAAATCAGTCAGCATTGTTAAAAGACCCAAGATTAAGCTGAACGCGAAGCCGACGATATGCTGCCTGCGCCGAAATCGCGTTTCTTCGCGCTCCGTGAGAATGATTGGCGATGACCTCGGGTTCACGATCGCACTCCCGATCCCTACGGCAACGAGGCTGCCGAAAAGCAGCAATGTGATTCCGAAGGGAATAGTTTCGGCACGCACGGAATTAGCAACACCAAAAACAGATAGGAGCAATCCGAGCGTAGCCGCGATCACGCGCCAGAATTTTCGTTCTTTAGCTGTAGGTTCCATTTGGCATCTCGTACGGATTCCATAATAAACGCGCCCACAACTTCGACCTTCTGGATCCCAACAGCAAACGCCTGGTCCAGTTGCTGCAGTTTCTGCTCAAACTCGATCCCGGCCTCGCCTTCGAGGCGCTCAAGCCACGCCCATCCCTCGTTTGTCCCTGCTGCGGCGCAAACGTGATCATCGTCCGAACGCGGATCCGGCCGCCGTTATCCAAACCGGAGTCCGGTGGCGCTCCGGAGGTCGCCTTGGCGGTGTAAACCGCGTCGGACAACCGGCACATCCAAAATCAAAACTTCCTTAAAGAGAAGCTTTGTTACACACCCATGACACGCCGGCTACGGTGGATTTCCGTCCTCAGCGCCGTTCCAGCTGGGTAACGTCGCGCACGGCGCCGCGGGCGGCGGAGGTGGTCATCGCGGCATACGCCTTCAGCGCCGCACTCACCGGGCGATTCCGATCCACCGGCTTCCAGGCCGCGGCGCCTTTGGCTTCCATTGCGGCGCGCCGCCGCGCCAGCTCCGCGTCCGGGACGGCAACCCGGATGGTACGGTTGGGAATATCGATCTCGATCATATCCCCGGCTTCCACCAGGCCGATGGCCCCGCCCTCGGCCGCCTCCGGCGAGGCGTGCCCGATGGAGAGCCCGGAGGTACCCCCGGAGAACCGCCCGTCGGTAAGCAGGGCGCAGGACTTACCCAGGCCCATGGATTTCAGATAGGACGTGGGATAGAGCATCTCCTGCATGCCCGGCCCGCCGCGCGGCCCCTCGTAACGGACGATGACCACATCACCGGCCTTCACCTGACCGCCGAGGATCTTTTCCACCGCCTCCTCCTGCGATTCGCACACCACCGCCGGACCGGAGAATTTCAGATTGGACGCGTCCACGCCGGCGGTCTTCACCACACAGCCCTCTTCCGCGATGTTGCCGTAAAGCACGGCCAACCCGCCGTCTCTGGAGTAGGCGTGTTCGATGTCGCGGATGCAGCCGTTCCGGCGGTCCAGATCCAGCTCGGCGTAATGCTTGTCCTGGCTGAACGCCACCGTGGTCGGCACGCCACCCGGGGCGGCCCGGTAGAAGCGATGGACCGCGTCATCTTCGCTGCGGCGAACGTCCCAGCGGTCCAGGGCCTCCCCCAATGTCCGGGCATGGACGGTCGGAACGTCGCGGTGAAGCAATCCGCCGCGATCCAGCTCGCCCAGAATACCCATCACGCCCCCGGCCCGATGCACATCCTCCATGTGATACAACTGGGTCGAAGGCGCCACCTTGCTCAGGTGGGGCACCTGCCGCGAAAGGCGATCGATATCGGCCATGGAGAAATCCACGCCCGCCTCCTGAGCCGCCGCCAACAGATGGAGGATGGTATTGGTGGAGCCGCCCATGGCGATATCCAGGCTCATGGCGTTTTCGAAGGCCTTCACGCCCGCGACGGAGCGGGGCAACACGGAGGCATCGTCCTGCTCGTAGTAGCGCCTGGCCAGTTCGACGATACGCCGCCCGGCCTCTTCGAACAGCCCTTTGCGGTCGCCATGGGTCGCCACCAGGGATCCATTGCCCGGCAGCGACATCCCCAGTGCCTCGGTGAGGCAGTTCATGGAATTGGCGGTGAACATCCCGGAGCAGGAGCCGCAGGTGGGACATGCCGAGCGCTCCATGGTGGCCACATCCTCGTCCGATTCAGCCGGATTGGCGCCCGCGATCATGGCGTCGATGAGATCCAGGTGCACCGCCTTGTCATGGATCACCGCCTTGCCCGCCTCCATGGGGCCGCCCGAGACGAAGATGGTGGGGATGTTGAGCCGCAGCGAGGCGTTGAGCATCCCGGGCGTGATCTTGTCGCAGTTGGAGATGCACACCAGGGCATCGGCGCAGTGGGCGTTGACCATGTATTCCACCGCGTCGGCGATGATCTCCCGCGACGGCAGGGAGTAGAGCATGCCGCCGTGGCCCATGGCGATCCCGTCATCGATGGCGATGGTGTTGAATTCCTTCGCCACGCCGCCGGCCGCTTCCACGGCCCGCGCCACCAGCTGCCCGAGGTCCTTAAGGTGAACGTGACCGGGAACGAACTGTGTGAAGGAGTTGGCGATGGCGATGATCGGCTTGTTGAAGTCGGCGTCCTTCATGCCGGTCGCGCGCCAAAGCGCACGAGCGCCGGCCATGTTACGGCCATGGGTGGAAGTACGGGAACGATATTCTGGCATGGTCTTCCTCGATATTTCGCAAATGCGACGAATTATACGCCCACACCGCCCCGCCAATAAGCCCGCCAAGGGGCGGTACGAGGGCCGAGTTTCAAGATGACCACGCCGGTCCGTTCCTCATAACAAGGACGGAAAGCGCCTCGCCACGGTATCCCTGGACCTGACTGCGCGCTTATTATTCTCCCCCGGCCGCCGCCAGGGGACGGGTTTCCAGCGGAGGCGCGGGCGGCAGTGTGGTGACATCGAGGATTTCCTCCTCGCCCAGCGTCTCGCGCGCGAGCAAGGCGTCGACCAGGGCATCCAGTTCCTTGCGGTGCGCCTTCAGGAGACTCTTCGCCTGTTCGTGGCTCTCGTTGATGATTCTTTGCACCTCGGCGTCGATGATACGGGCGGTCTCCTCGCCGAAAGGCTTGGCGCCGACGTAGCCTCCGCCGGCACCGCTCAGGTAGGGATTCTCGCGCGGCGCGAGCTGCACCATTCCAAGCTTGTCGCTCATGCCCCAGCGGGTGACCATGTTGCGGGCGAGTTGGGTGGCTTGCTCGATGTCGTTCTCGGCGCCGGTGGTCCGGGTGCCGTACACGATCTCCTCGGCCGCGCGGCCGCCCAGCATGCCGACGATCTTGGCGCGGATATACGCTTCCGGATAGTTGTAGCGGTCGGTCTGGGGCCGCTGATAGGTCACCCCGAGCGCTTGTCCGCGCGGCACGATGGTGACCCGGTGCACCGGGTCGGCGCCGGGCATCACCAGGCCGAGGATGGCGTGTCCACTCTCGTGATAGGCGATGCGCTCCCGGTCCTCGGGGGTCAGTAGTAGAGGGCGCTCGGGGCCGAGCACGATTTTCTCCAGCGCGTCCAGAAAGTCCTTCTGGCGGACCGCGCGTTCCTCGCGCCGCGCCGCCAGCAGCGCCCCCTCGTTGACGAGGTTTTTGAGGTCCGCCCCCGAGAGTCCGGGCGTCGTGGCGGCCAGCTCGTCCAGGCGGACGTCGTCCGCCAGCGGAACCTCACGGGTGTGGACCTGGAGGATCGCTTCGCGGCCGACCTTATCCGGAAGGTTCACCACCACGCGCCGATCGAAGCGCCCGGGCCGGAGCAGCGCCCGGTCGAGCACGTCGGGCTGGTTGGTCGCGGCCAACACGATCACGCCTTCGCGGCCGGTGAAACCGTCCATCTCGGTGAGAATCTGCTGCAGCGTCTGCTCGTGTTCGCTGGCGGCCCCGATCGCCGCCTGGCCGCGCGCGCGGCCGATCGCGTCGATCTCGTCGATGAAGATGATGGCCGGCGCGTGCTCGCGCGCCTGCTTGAACAGATCCCGTACGCGCGCCGCGCCGACACCGACGATCATCTCCACGAACTCGGCGGCGCTCATCGAAAAGAACGGAACCTCGGCTTCCCCGGCGACGGCCTTCGCCAGAAGGGTCTTTCCGGTCCCCGGCGCGCCGACCAGCAGCACGCCTTTGGGCGCGCTTCCGCCCAGGCGGGTGTACTTTTCGGGGGATTTCAGGAAATCCACGATCTCGACCAGCTCGTTCTCCGCCTCGTCGATGCCGGCCACATCGTCGAAGGTGACCTTGGCGCTCGCCTCCTGGTCGTAGCGGCGGGCCTTGCTCCGGCCGATGTTCATGAGCCCGCCCATGCCGCCGCCCTGCTGCATGGCTCGCCGGTAAATCCAGACATAGAAAAGAATGATGAGGATCGCGGGGCCGAAACCGAACAGCAGAGTGATCCAGGGACTGCCTTCCCGAATCGGCACCGCGCTGATCTCGACCTGGTGCTCGATCAGGAACGCCTCCAGTCCGGGATCCACGAACGCGGGCAGCTCGGTCGTGAACGTGTCCGCCGTTTTGGGCTCGGGTTCGGTCAGGCGCCGTTCGTCGGGCGCCGCGTCTTCTCTATCGTTCGGCGGCCAGGTGACGGGCGACGTAAACCGGCCCTCGACGCTCGCCCCCTGGCTGTAAATCGCCTCGACATTACCCCTCGCCACCTCCTCCTTGAAGGCGGTATAGGGAATGGTAACCGGCTCGCCCGGTTCCGGGACGAGATATCGCATCAGCATATAGTTCAGGAGCAACAGGAGCAGAAACGTCAGCCAAATTCTGCGCGGCGCGCCTTGCGGCTGTTCCGGCCGGCGCTCCGCCGGCCGGCCGCGCGGGTCGGGCGCGGAGTCCCGGTTACGCTGCGTCTCGGGTGTCGGCCAATTCATGATGCCTCCGAAGACGTGTTCATTATTCGGTCTTAGAGTCTATCCCAGTAGGCTCAAGAAACCCTTCGACAAGCCTGTCCTGAGCGTAGTCGAAGGGCGGTTCCCTTCGTTCACCACATCCTACGAGCTCAGGGTGAACGATCTACTGGGATACGCCCTTATTTACCGAGCTCGAAAACCCGCGTGCTGCCGCCGGCGAAGTCGTGGATCTGATCCTTGAATCCCAGGCGGATCGGGGCGATGCCGGGTTCGCGGCCGTGCACGGTGAGCGTGTCCCGGGTGAACCGTAGATCGAGCGTGTGCCCGCGGTAGCGGATGCGTAGGTCGAGTCCCTCCAGTTCCTCGGGCAGGCGCGGATTGAGCCTGAGGACATCGGCCGTGACCTCGATGCCGGTCGTTACCCGCTGCACCAGATCGACCGTTCCCGCCATCGCGCCGAGGTGCACGCCCTCGGCCGTGGTGCCTTGCTGAATGTCGCTCAGGTCGCTCTGCAACGCCTCCGCGAAATAGGTCATCGCGCGCGGCCGGTTCGATCGCGCCAAGACCCAAGCGTGCACGACCCGTGACAGGGTGGAGCCGTGCGACGAACGGCGGTCATAATACGCGACGTTGCGCGGAATGGTCTCAAATTCGAACGGATAGCCGAGACGGGTGAACAGCTCGCTCAGCTCCTCGGACGAAAACAGATAGAACAGCATCAGCACGTCGGCCTGCTTCGACAGCTTATAGCGGTTCGCCGTATCGTTCTCCGCTTCGAGGATGAGTTCGAGGCGCTGAATGTTGCCGTACCGCTTCCGATAGCCGTCCCAATCGAGCTCGGCCAGCTTTTCGTAGCCCTCGAACTGGCTGATGATCCCGTCCCCGTGAAACGGCACGAACATCCGGCGGCTAATGTCCTCCCAGCGCACGGTTTCTTCGTCGGTCAGGGGAAGCTCGCGCATCAGTTCGAGGCGCCGGATGTCCGGAAGCAGATCGAGCACGTCCAGCGCCCGGCACAGCACCCACACGGCCATGAGATTGGTATAGGCGTTGTTGTCGAGGCCGGGAGTCGGCGCATCGGGATAAGCCTCGTGAAACTCGTCGGGGCCCATCACCCCGCGAATCTCGTAGCGCCCCCGTTCCTCATTGAAACACGCGATGCCGGCCCAAAAGCGGGCGATTTCGAGCATCAGCTCGGCGCCTGCGAACTGCAGAAACTCGATGTCACGGGTGACCTGAAAATATTGCCAGACGTTGTAGGCAATGGCGCTGCCGACGTGGCGCTGGAGATAAGAGTTGTCGGGCACCCAGCGCTGCGAGCGCGGATTCAGGTTGAGTTCCTGGGTTTCCTCCTGGCCGTCGCTTCCGCTTTGCCACGGAAACATGGCGCCCTGGAATCCGGCGTTTCTGGCCGCGGCTCGCGCTTCGTCTAGGCGCCGATAGCGGTACATGAGCAGCGAACGGGTGATCTCGGGCATTCGAAAATTCAAGAACGGAAAGATGAACAGCTCGTCCCAAAAGATGTGGCCCTGATACGCTTCCCCGGTCCAGCCGCGCGCCGGCACGCCGATGTCGAGATCGATGGAGTTGGGCGATACCGCCTGCAGCAGATGAAACATGTTCAGCCGAAGCATCATCGGAGCGTTCAGCCTGAAATCGCGACCGGCGGGCTCCATACGCACGTCGAAACGCCGCCACAGATGCCTCCAGGCCCGGACGTGATCCGCCATCGCTCCCCCGAAGCGCTCGGCTCGCGCCGTCGCCTTGCGCGCCGCGAGGCTCCACTCCGAGATGGCGCGATCGCGCGAGGTGTATAAAAAGGCCAGCTTCTCCAGCACGAGCGTCTCGCTCGCCTTGAGCTCGACCCCGAACGCCTGCCCGATATAGCCCGGCTCCTCGATCGTAACCCGCGGTGCGCCGATCCGCCGGCCGTCCTTGAAGACTTGTGTTCGCGCCGCCTGCGCGACATGCAGTCTCGATTGAGAGGTACGCACTTCGAGACACACGCCGTCCTCTCCGACGACGTCACCGGACAGCGGCTCCAGGTGGCGGCTGTTGAATTTTTCGTAAAGCTTCGCGCCGGCATTGACGACACGGCCGTCTATGCCTGAGCGGACCGTGACGTTTGCGGACCAGTTCTCGGCGGTTAAGGTCAACTCGAACGCCCCCAGATGCATGTCGACCAGAGAGACCAGACGGCGCTCGGCGAGAATACTGCGCCGGCCTCGCCTGTCCTCGAAGCGTAGGCTCCTGAGCAAGAGGCCGCTGCGGAGGTCCAGTTCCTGGCGGAACGACAGGATTCTGACGTCACGCTCGTCGAACCAGTCCTCGTCGGCGATGCGAAACTCGAGCGCGAGCCAATTGGGAAAGTTGACGAGGTCCTCGTTCTCGACCACGCGTCCGGCGATATCGGTCTGTAGCCGGTTGTAGCCGCCGGCCAGATAGGTGCCGGGATAGTGGATGTCGTCCGCCCGCGCCCAGGGCATGGCTCCGCGTGTTTCGAAATAGCCGTTTCCCAGGGCGCACAAGGATTCCCGGATACCCTCGCGCGCCGGATCGAAGTCCTCGTAGACCAACACCCAGGCAGAGGGCGGTTCCAGGGACACGCGGATGTCTTCCAGGCCGGTCACGACGGCATCGGCGCCGGCCTCGCGCAAGGTCTGCGACCGGCACAGGCGGTCAACGCCGATGACCAGGCCGAATCCACCCGCCCGCGCCGCCTCGATCTCAGCGACCGTGTCCGTCACCACGACCGCTCGCGGGGGCTTCACCCGGAGCCGCCGCGCCGCCTCCAGAAGCGCGTCGGATGCTGGTTTCCCCTTGAGTTCCGTCCGGTCCACGCGCACGTCGAACAGCGGCGCGATGCCGGCGGCTTCCAACACCGCCGAAGCATCGATACCGGAGAAAACCAGCGCCGTTCCGATAACCTGCGCGCGTAGCGACCGCACAAAATCGACGGCCGCCGAATGGATCTCGATGCCGTGCCGTTCCGACCGCTGCGCGAGATAGGCACCGTCGAGGTCGAACAAAACGGCATCGTAATCCCGCGGCAAGAGCGTGACGATGGCGCCGGCAGTGCTCATCTCGGTACTCGAATGCCGGTATCAGTGTTCTGCCGGCTCGTCGGCTTTCGTCCGGTGCACGGTACCGTCGGGGTGCTCGGGCGGGCTATAGAGCGTATATAGTCTGAGCGGCTGGGCGGGTGACGTATTGATCACGTTGTGTTCGACGCCCGCCGGAATCACCACCGCCACGCCGTCGCTCAACGGGTACTCCTCGCCCTTCAGCACGGCCACGCCGGAACCCGCTTCGATGCGGATGAACTGATCGTGCTCCTCATGGGTTTCGACCCCGATTTCCTCGCCCGGCTGAAGCGTCATCAGCACGAGCTGGGTATTCCGGCCGGTATAGAGCACGCGGCGGTAGTCCTGGTTTGCGAGCGTATCGCGTTCGATGTTCGTTGCGTATCCGGTCATAAGCCACCTCCAGGAGCGATTGCAGCAGGACGGAAATTCAATGAGCGGTCAACCCGCCGTCGACGAGCAGGATGTGCCCCGTGATGAACGACGCGCCCGGCGTTCCGCCGGCTTCCAAGAGCCGCTCGCCCCTATCGGCTCGGTACGATCTTCCAAAGCTCACCGTTCCTCTTTCAGACCAGCGCAAGTGCCGGAAGTGCGCCGGTCACGGCGGCCGAAGCGCAGACGTCCCCGGAGCGGCGGCAACAAAACACGGGCGGGTCAGACTGTTCTCTCTGTCTGTTCGTCCGTCCGGCGTTCCGCCTTAAGGAAGGTCTGACCAAGTCTCCAATTCGGAGAAGCGATCTGTCAACAGGTTGATCTAACACGCCCTCACCCAACCCTCTCCCAGAGGGAGAGGGTCTATTCAAAGCTTCCTTAACGGCCAAAGGAACTTTTTCAGAAAAATGAACCAAAAAGAACAGTTCTTCGGGATGTTCCGGGAAGCTTACCGTTTTCGGTAATGGAACCCCGCTGACGTGCCACGGCCTACCGATCCTAAACACGGTAAGTTAAATCCTTGCATCGGCGCGTTTTGAAGTTCGGGAGAAAGGCGGTTAGCGCCTCGCCCTCCGAGAGGGGGGTTGGGGTAAGGGAATGCGGGCATTTCGGAGATTCAAACGCGGTTTTCAGGATGAAAGCAATCAGGATGTTTCGAAGCGTTCAGCCCAGGGCACGCTTCATGCAGCGAAAGCATTCCGGGCCGAAACGAAAGTCTACCGCTCGGAAAACCGAAATAGGCAGACCGAAGAATCAGACGACAACACCCCAGATAGACAAACTCGCGAATAATAGACTATGAGCATTGCGCACTCGTGGCAGAAGGTCGGCCAGCATCGCATTACGGAGGCTGACCTGATCCTCAACGTTCAGAAAAAAACCGTAAAGCGCTTCAAAATCATTCAGGGCCCCCACGGCCGCTACACCATCGTGGTGACACTGACGTGGCGTGAAGAGGAACTGACGCTAATGACTGCACGGAAAACCGTCAAGGAATGGGCCAGCCTGGACCGGCTCGTTCGCCACATTCAGGAACACTACGGCGATGTGCCGACCATTTGGTTGATACTAAATACTCGAGAGTCATCGGAATAGCAAGTGTCGTCGGCAAAGGATTGCCGGCCTACGCCGCGATCTGTTGTCATTTTCGAACCCATCGCCGCATCGGGAATCCTTTCCCGACGTCTGAATTCCAGTCCCGGAGCCACCGGGCCGTGGACCTGCCCGCTCGTCGCGTTGCGCCTCGAGCGGCCGACTTGTCCCGGCGGGCGAATGGCTTTTGTCGCTTTACTTCCTTGACCGTCAGTAATCAGAGCGTTCCCGGGCGAACTCGGCCGGTTTAGGTGCAGCGGGCATCGACGCCCTGGGCCGGAACCCCCGGTCTTGCCGTCGAAGATTCCACGGCCGCTCCTTGCGCATAGTGAACGCCCAGGTTCCGCAAGCGCTCGAGCAGGCTTGGCGTGTTCACGTCCTGGGCAATGGTACGGATATCCATGCGTTCGGCAATGTTCTGGATCGCCGAGACGATGGCCTCGTCGAGATGGTCGATTTCGATACGGTGAGTGAGGCAGTCGTCAATCTTGAGGAAATCCAGGGGCAGATTTCGGATGTAGGCAAAAGAAGAGAAACCGCCGCCGAACTGGTTCAGGCAGAAACGATAGCCGTGCTCCCTGCATTTCGACATGAAGTGCCGAACCACGCTGTAATTCTGGACCAGATCATTCTCGGCGATTTCGAAACAGATCGACGAGGACGGAACGCCGTATCCCTCGCTCAGTTCCAGCAAGAACGGAACGAAGCTGTTTTCGGCGAGAGTCACCGCCGAGAGCGGGATCGAGTAAACGTGCGAGCGGCCGTCCGGACCGGAAAACTGCGGGCGGGTCGCAAAGAGCTTGCTGATGGCCCAGCGCTCGATGACGGCAACCAGATCGAGACGACGGGCATTGGGCATGAATGCCGAAGCGACGATCGGGGTCTGCTCCGGTTCGCATAGCTGCAGCAGGACTTCGTGGAAACTCGGCGCGGAGCGGGCGTTTCCATGGAGGAATTGCGCCTGGCGGACGGCAAAGCGGAAATAATCGTGTTCCATGGCCTCGAGCAATCGCTCGTTCCAGGGCGCCAGCGTCGTCTTGCCGAATTCCGGTTCGCGCCCGGCGGATACATGGACCAGATCGCGTCCCCGCTCCTTGGCTACGTAACAGGCCTTGTCCGCGGCGCTTAGATTCTCCTCGACACCAATGCCTTGAGCCAGTTCCACAATGCCGATACTGATGCCCAGCTCGAAATACTTGCCGTCCCACGTGAATCTGAACGATTTCACGGTTTCCCGAATACGCTCGGCCACGCCCCTGGCGTCGTCGGCCTTGGTATTCGGCAACAGCGCGCAGAACTCGTCGCCCCCGATTCGGGCGAGAACGTCCTGGGTCCGCAAGCACTGTCCCATCAAGTGGGAGATCTGCCGCAGCAGTTCATCGCCGGCCGGGTGTCCACAGGTATCGTTGACGATCTTGAATTTGTCGAGGTCCATGTAGCACAGGGAGTGCTGCCGGTGATATTCGTCGACTTCGTACTGTAGGGATTCGAGCAGGGAAAGCAGTTCGCGGCGATTCACCAGGCCCGTGAGCGGATCGCGGCTGGCGCGCATTTTCATTTGCCGCGTCAGCGAACGCTGTTCGGATACGTCCTTTATCACGACCACGCCGCCGATCAGGGCTTGCTTGCGGTCGAAGATGGGCGTCGCGGAAACGTCCACGGCCAGCTCGGGCTTGCCGTCGCAAACCAGCAGAACATCGTGCCGGAACTTGACGGTCTTGCCGATACGGATGGCCCTAAGGACAGGATCGGCCAAGGGACGGCGCTTTTTCTCGTCCAGCAGGTACAGCACCTTGGCGATCGGCATGCCGACGCAATCGTGCCCTTCCAAACCGGTCAAGCGTCGCGCCAGCGGGTTGAGGTACTGAATGAAACCGTCCTTGTTGGTGGTGATGATGCCCTCGGCGATACTGTCCAGCGTCAGTTGCAAACGCTCGGCTTCCTCGGCGGCGGTTTGGATCTGTTGCCTGAAGACGGTGATGTCGTCGAACAAGTAGGCGTATAGATCCTTGCCTGCCGTTTTCTGCAACAACAGGGTACTGACCCTGAGCGTCTGGCCGGCGCCGCTCAGGAACCCGGTAAGTTCGCCGTACTGGACGCGTCCTCGGGCTTTCGCGTCCCACGGCAGCCATTCTTCGACGGCCGAGTTCACGAGCTGGCTGCGGGTTTTCCCGGTCAGCTCGGCCAGCCGCGCATTCAGGAACAGTGCCTTGCCTTCGCCGTCGGCGATGCACAGCCCCAGGGGCATTTCTTCGAGTATCGTCCGATAGCGCGCGAGTTCCGTTTCGATACGGTCGAGCGCAACGGCTTCCTCGGTCCTGTCGTGGAGAATGACCGCGAGACTGGGCGAACCCGCCGGTTCGGTGGCGAGCGGCGCAAGCCGGAGCGCGAGCTTGGCCGTGGGGTGGTCTCCGCTGCGCCAGGATAAGCTCAGATCGAGCGGCTCGATGTCCTCCACGGCGGCTTGGATGTTGCGAACCGCGCCGTCTTCGGCCCCTTGCGCCAGAACGCTCGGCAAGGTCGTGCCACCGGGGGAAACGCCCAAGCGCAGCAGGTTTCGGAAGGTTCGGTTGCAATACAGAATCTCGCCGTGATCCCGGGGCGACACGATTGCCAATCCCTGCGACAGCATATCGAGAAGCTGGTCGCGCAGTTCCAGGCTGTTTTCGACCGACTGCGCGGTGCTGGCGTCACGCAGACTGAGGATCAGCTCCGTTCCGACGGTGGCCGGAGGACTGATGGCGACGTCGAGCGGGCGGATGCCGCCTAGTGCCGTCAGCGCCTGGATTCTTACGATCCGGGCCTCGCCCTCCTCGCCCTCCTCGCTCTCCTCGCGAATCTCGAGCGCCTCCTCGAAGCGAGACCGATCCCAGGGCGCGATCAATTCGAAAACCGCACCGCCCGGCTCGATCGCCGGCGTGTGGCGAAACAGCGCCTGTGCAGACGCATTCGCGTAACTGACCCGGCGTTCGGCATCGCAAACGACGATCGCTTCCGGAAAACGTTCGAAGCATTCCGCCGGCGCCCCGTCCGAGCGGGACAACGTCGTTCCACGCGGCGCTTTCGGTTCCGAAGCCAGCCGCGGCGAAACCGATTTCTCCCAGTGGGTCTGTTCCATCCTCCCCATCGCGATCCGCCGCAAATACATCCAGAAAAAAAGATTGGCGATCAAGATGGCGCCGACGCCGCTCGCCAGGGCGGGATAAAGTGCTTCGGCAAGCTGAGATGCAGCACGGGATGGCGCCGGGACCAGTTTCAGCACCAGCGAATTCTTGGAGTTCAGGGGCAATTCCGGAACCGCGTCGGCGAGCGGCGGCAAAGCGCTTGCCCAGAACGGCGCGCCTGCCGGAGCCCGGTAGCGAATATCCAGCACTGTTCCGGATTTCTTTCGGATCTCCAATTTCGAAAACGACGAACCCACGGGCAAGGGTTCCAGCCACGTGTGCAGTTGCTTCATATTGCCCCGGGACCACTCCAATGCCGCGGAAGCGAACTGGCGGATCTGCTGTGCCTGCCATTCCAGTTCCCGGGCGCTCTCGGTCACGACGGCGCGGGCGCCAACCCCCAGTGCCGCGCCGATCGTGACCAGCAGCGCCAGATTGAGAATCAGCCATGCGAGTTTCAAATGACGTCCGATCATTCCATCATGCTTTATGCGAATCCGGGTCAAAACATAGCTGCGCGCATCGCTGTCACGGCATCAGACGACCAAAGTGGGCCGGGCGACCCGGACGGTGAAGACGCCCAGGTCCGCGCCGCCGACGTTCACGCCCAGAGCTTCCAGCAGCGGGGTGAGAAGCACGTTTCCCAAGGCCGTGATAACGGAGCTCAGTAACGGTTTGAGAAGACCGATGATCTGATTGAGCAGAGACAGATTGAGAGATCCCACGGTCACCTCCAGATTCAGGCTATTCGCCAGGCTCGCCAAGGCATTGTTCAAAGCCTGGTCGAGCGACGTGCCCACGGTTTCGGTCTGGGGAAACGGACCGTCGAAATGGGTGGCGAGAGGATCGCTGGTCAAATCCGCTTCCGCGCTGACGCCGACCTGGATCTTGGTTCCGCCGAGCAAACCGAGAATCTCGACCGTAGCGACATTGGCGGGGCCCGTGATTTCACCGTTCGCATCGAGCTTGCCGATTGCGATGTCGACCAGGCCCGGCTGGCTGCCGACCGTGGCCGATCCGTCCAGGTCGCCCAACGTCGGGCAGCCGATGCTCTCCAGCCAGGCGCTGGTCTTGGCGGCATCGACGGCGAGCTGGAGATCGGCGAGTTGAATCGTCAATATTCCGGGTATGCCCACCGGATCGGGAAGTAGGGCCACATCGACGGCCAGCCGAATCTGGGCGGTTTGCACCCGGGTTTTCCAGTTTCCGTACTCGTCCTGTCCAGGCGGGCCTATGGCAATCTGCGGCGGCTCTATCACCCACAAGCTCAAACCGATCTCCGCGCCCCCCGGAACGCTGATTCCGGCGGACGGTATCGCGATGGCGTTCTTGCCGTTGGCGACCTCGGCCCCGAGCAGCACAAGATCGAGTACATTGACCTTGGCTTCGGCCGCCGCTTCGGGGTCCTCGGTCGTCACCCGGAGCAGATCGCCGAGCGCCAGCGTAAACGTGTCGGTCGAGCCCGCGGCGAGAACCGAAAGGTAACCCGCCGTAGCGGCGTCGCCTTTGTTGCTCAGCGCTGACGCCATGAGCCCGAAGAACTCGCCGATGCTCATCTGCAAAGCGAGCAATTCATTCACCGATCCCACCGTGCCTTGCGCCTTGATCAAATCCAGCAAGCTCAAGTCCACGGCCGCGATGCCCTGATAACTCACCAGATCGAGATTCACGCTAGTGCCGAGCAGTCCGCTCAGCAGCAGGTTCAGGCCGACCGGATCCAGGCGGGCGAGAAAACTGCCGGCGCTGATTCCGGCAAACGAGTCGCTTCGCCCCACCGCTCTGGCTTTCAGGGTGACCTTCTCCCCGCCCAGCCAGCCCCCGACCACCAGACTGGCAGGTACGATACTCCGGGTCTCGACCTGGACCGCATAGGCGTTGGCCGCCACGCTTTCCGCAAATGCGCGCAGACCTTGCGCGGAGTTTACGGTGCCGAGCTTCACCCCGCTTTCCGCGGGAAGATTTCCCGCATAACCGTTTTGCAGTGCGCTCGCCTGGGCCGCAGCGAACGCCGCGGAACTCTTGTCGTTGGCGCAAGCCATGGCCTGAGCGGCGTCGAGAGCAGCGAGATCGGCGATCTTCTGCAATTTCCGCTTTTCCAGAAAGAGACGCCCGGTGTCCAGCGCCAGCGCCGTAAACAAGGCCGCCAGCACCAGCACCAGCGCCGCCAGGAGGCTGATGGCGCCGCGCTGCCGGCGGACCCCGTGGAGCGAACAAGACGCGAGCGGCGGCATCGGCATGTCGATTCAGCGGCTGGAGCGCGAGCTCGTGCTGCGCTTGAAGTTGAACTGCTCCGGAATGGGATGTTCGAAACTCTTGAGATAGCGCTGGTAGATTTGAGTGGCTTCCTTGCCCGGCAGGATGTAGCGGCGGCCGGCGATGGTTCCGGAGCTTTGCAGTCCCAACCAGAGGCCGGTTTCGGTTTCGGCGGCGATGGTCCGGGCCGCGGACGGCTCGGCAGAGGGCGTTTCCAGCGGGTAGATTTCGACCGGAGCGGAATCCGCCACTGCCGATGTGGCGCGAAGTGCGGCCAGGACCGGGAATGCGAAAAGAATGCAGCGCATGGTTTCTACTCCAGCGGGGATGATGAAAGGGACGCGGCGGCTCCCCCGGTGTTGGTTCGTTCCGCCAGGCGCCGGGCGCGTTCGCCCAGCCGCTCCACATCCTTGTCCGTGAGCTTCCGGTGCTCCGCCAGGCGTTTCGCCTCGCGCGGATCGCCTTCCAGCAGCAGCAGCACGATCAGATTTTCCACCGGCAGGGGGTTTTTCCTATCCAGCTCCGCGGCGGTGAGAAATTCCCTCCGGGCATCATTCCGCCGGCCGGTCAGGAGCAATACCATGCCCAAATCGTTGTGCACGTCGGCGCTGGCGGGTCTCTCGCGGCTGGCCCGGAGAAGATAGTCGTGGGCCTCCGCCCAGTGTCCGGCATCGGCCGCCAGCAGCCCGAGTCCGTGCAGACTGTGGCCCGCCATGCATCCGTCCAGCAACGAACGGTACAGCTTTCCGGCCGGTTCCGGCTGCCCGATGCCGCGCAGCGCCTCGGCGCGAAGATAGACATTTTGCGGCGCCGGCGACGCTTTCTTTTCGAGTTGGTCGAGATGGGCCAGGGCCGCGTAATTCTGGCCCTGCTTCACCATTTCCTGTACCAGTTCCAGGTACATGCGCTGTTCCGGGGACAAGTTTCCGCCGCAGGCCGTGGGCGGCGTAAACGGCGCTTCTCCGCGCGCAGCCTCGGCCGCGGCGGGCGCAAATCCGCCGAAATTGTCCGGGGCCGAGACCCGCGGCAACAGGTTGCAGCCGGCGATCAAGACCGCGCCGGCAGCCAGTCCCGGCGTTCTAACCCAGCGCATGCTTCATGCTCCTGGCAATGGCGAGGAAACCCGGAGCCGCCAGAAACACCAGCAGCGCCGGAAACAAAAAGACCATCATGACGATCGTCATCTGGCCGGAAAGCTTGGATACCTTTTCTTTCAAGCCGGTGTGCCTGCGTTCGTCGATCAGGGTCGACAAATCGCTCAAGGATTTCGTGACGTTTCCGCCCATGCGCCAGGTCTGCTCCAATATCATCGAAAGATCGGTCAATTCCGGAATATCCATGCCATTGGCCATGTCGCGCATGGCCAAGCCGATATCCTCGCCGATGTCGATCCGCTGCAATAGCGTGCGCAGCTCGACGGCCAGATCGGGCAGGAGCGCGAGGGTGTCGACCACCAGCGAGCGCAGCGACTGTTCCACGCTCAGTCCGGTGCTCAGAAGCACGCGCAACAGATGCACCATGACCAGGGTTTGTTCGGCCACGCGTTTTTGCCGCGCTCTCGCCAGATAGGCGACGATGCGCTTGGGCAGCAGCCAGGCCGTGCCGCAGGCGAGAAAAATATTCGCCCAGCCGCTCGATCCGGCGCCGTCCACCCAAAAAGTATAGCTGGCGACGATTCCCGCCAGGACCGGCAATAAGGTCTGCAGCGCGTAAAAGACGGCCAGGTCGGTCCGCCGCTTCCATCCGGCCCTGGCCAGCAGGAGCTTGACCTCTTCGCTGTCCGCGTTCTTTTTTCGCGCCAGGACCCGTTGCCCGAGATTCTCCAGCCAGCCCTCGCCGTCCCTGGGGGCCATGGCTGCCGTGTCGTCGCCGAAGGCCTGGGCGAATCGCTGCCTGATTTCGCCGGAATGAACCCGATCCCGTCCCTCAAGCAGCAGCCAGATCGCCGCACCGAACCCCAGGGCGGCAAGTCCGGCCAGCAGCAGCCATAAATGGGAATCGTCCGCCCCGATCATCGAATGCCCCGCATCATGCGCCACAGAATCAGGCCTCCGGCGGCCTGTAGCCCCAGCGCCGTGTACACGATGGCCGGGCCGTTCGGGTCCTGCAGCAGGAAGCCCAGATAGGTCGGATTGACGATCATCATGTAGCCGGCCATGCCCAGGGGCATGGTCCCCAGAACCCAGGCGCTGAGCCGCGTCTCTCCGGTCAGGGCGCGCAACTCCCGTTCCGCCTGCTCCTGCTGACGAATCAGCGTGATGATATTTTCCAGCATCGTCTTGATGCTGCCCCCGTAGCGCTGATTGATGCGCAGCGCCAGGGTAAGCAGATGCAATTCCTTGATCTGGTAGATTTTCGCCGTTTCTTCCAGCGACTCGGCCAGATCGCCGCCCAGCGAGGTTTCCGTCACCACGCTTTTCAAAGCGTCGCTCAAGGGCGCCGGACTGGCTTCTATCGCCTGCAGCAAAGCGTTGTCGAAACTGCGGCCGATACTGAGCGTGCGGATGATTTGGTCGATGAATGCCGGCAATTGCTGCCGCAATGTCCTGCCGATGCGGGCGATACGCCAAGCAATGAGAAGATAGAAGCCGACAGCCAGCACAATCAAAGCGGCGAACAGGCCCAGGGCGCCCTTGAGCAAGACGGCGACGCTGCCGACCACGCCGGAAATCACCAGCGCCCACACCAGATGTCTGGGCTGATTCGCGATTCCGGCGCGCTGCAAGCTGTGAAAAATCCAGCGCAGCCCGAATGGATAACGCTTCTGCGCGGACTCCGGGCGAGGGTGCATTTCCTCGTCGAGCCGGCGGATGACGTCTTCCCGTTCCGCCTGCCGCCGGCCGAGGACGAACAGCAGGACTGCCAAGACCAGCATCGCGGCACACGCCAGGACCGTGTAAAGGAGCTTATCGGGCATAACCGCGCAGCGGCAGAATCGGGTCGACCGAGCATTGCGCCAGCTTGGCGGACTTGGGTCTGAGCCTGGAAAGCGGTTCGTGGCGGTAAAGGCTCTGGGTGACGTAATGGCCTTCGGCAACGTCCACGACTTCTTCCACGGTGAGTACGCGGCGCTGACCGTCACGCAGACGACCGATGTGGACGATGAGGTCCAGAGAGCTTGCGATCTGCTGGCGCAGGGTATTTTCGCTGCCGTTATAGCCCGCGAATCCCGCCAGAAGCTCCAGCCGGCTCAAGGCGTCGCGCGGACTGTTGGCGTGCAGGGTCGCCATCGAACCATCATGTCCGGTGTTCATCGCCTGTAACATGTCGAGCACTTCGCCGCCGCGGATTTCGCCCAGAATGATGCGGTCCGGACGCATGCGCAGGGCATTGCGGACCAGATCGCGCGCAGCGACTTCGCAGCCGCCCTCGATGCCCGCCGGGCGGGTTTCGAGGCGCACCACATGAGGGTGGCGTAAGTTGAGCTCGGCAGCGTCCTCTATGGTGATCAGGCGCTCGTCGGGACCGATGAAACTGCTGAGCACGTTGAGCAAAGTCGTTTTCCCGGCGCCGGTGGATCCGGCCACCAGCATGTTGCAGCGCGCATGTACCGCCTGGCGCAGCAGCGCCAGGGTGTCGTCATCCCAGGTTCCGTAGGCGAGAAGATCGGCGGCGGTCAGGGGTTCCTTGCGGAATTTGCGGATTGATAGGCAGGCGCCGTCGATCGCCAGCGGAGGAATCACGGCGTTGACCCGGCTTCCGTTCGGCAGCCGGGCGTCCACCATCGGGCTGGATTCGTCCACCCGCCGTCCCAGGGGCGCCAGAATCCGCCGAATCACCCGGAGCAAGTGGGCGTTGTCGATGAAGCGCAGATCGGATTTCTCGAGCCGGCCATTGCGCTCGATATAAATGTGAAAAGGACCGTTGACCAGTATGTCGCTGATCTTATCGTCGCGCAGCAGTGCATCGATGGGACCGAAACCGGTCAATTCGTCGATGAGATCCTTGACCAGGCGCTCGATCTCGCGCTGATTGATGGCAATGTGCGAGGTGCGGATATACTGGGTCACTTTCTCCCATACGAAGCGGTTGAGCCGCTCGTCCTCCCCGTTGGCCGGCAGGGAATCGGCCTGGTCCAACAGATGCCGGTGCAGCTTTCCCTTGAGGTCCTGGAGTTCTTCCGAGAGATTGAAGACAGGATCGCTTTTGAGTCTCATGCAAGCCTACTCCGATCATTTACCTTGAAAAAGTCCGTTCAAAAATCCGAACCGGCGGCGGCGTTCCACCGGCGCCTTATCCTGAACCAGGGACGAGGCCAGATTTTCTATGGCCAGGGTGTACTTGTCCTTGGGGGCGATCTCGAACAAAGTCCTGCCGCTGTTCTTCATCGCAAGCCGCGCGATGCCGCTGGACGGCAAGGTAGCTTTGAGCGGAATGCCCAGCCGCCGGGCGATTTCCGCTGCGGATGGGTCCTGTTTCTCCAGGTAGCGGTCGACCAGGAGACAGATTCGCTCATTGAGACGATGTTTTTCGAAAAACTCCATCAGGTGTTTATTGCTGCGGCAGCTGGGCACCGTCTGCTCGCACAGCAGGAACACTTCATCCGCATGCGAGATCATTAGGGCGAGAAACTCCGAGCGCGGCGTCCCGCCCAGGTTTATCACGATATGCCGGTGATAGGTACGCAAGATATTGAGCAGGACCACGACATCATTGGTGGTGATCTCGGGTGCGCCGGCGTCGTCCTCCGGCATCGCCAGCAGGGCCAGGCCGCTGGCATGTTTGACGAACGCGGTGTCGATCAGGATTTCGTCGAAGCGCCGGGTACTGCGCACCGCGTCGACGAAGGTATAAGACGAACGCAGGCCGAGAAACAGCAGGGAATCCGCGACGGGCATGCCCAAATCGAGCAGCAGGGATTTTTCGCCTGATTCCATGCGATGCAGGACCAGCGCCAGGTGCAGGGCGAATATGGCGCAATCGGCGTCGGGGCGGGCACTGACCACCGCGATGATTTTGCCGCGGCTGCGTTTTTGCATGCCGCCGGCCTGCGGCGCATGCCGCTCCATGGCGTATTGCAGGCGTTCCCGCATTTCGCTTTTCGAGGAGTCTCGCGCGATCACGTCGCAAGCCCCGGCGCGCAGGGCCGCCAATACCAGATCCGAATCGAGCTCGTCCGCGAATACCAATACCGGCAGCAAGGGCTTGGCGGAACGCAGCGCCTCGATCAGCATCATTTGGCGCGAACGACTTTCCTGGGTGACGTGCACGATGGCAAGCACGCAGGCCACCGAATCGATGATCTGGAGCACGCGTTCCAGCGGATCGGGTTCGGAAACGAACAACTCCCCCTGCTGATCGATGACATCTTTCAAGCGCCGGGTCGCCGCCTCGCTTTCGGTAACCAGGAGAAAGTGAGGGCTCTCGTCCTTGCCGCTTTTCATCGGGAAAAGCCTTCCATCGCTCCGCGCGGGCGCGCCGCGGGTTCCTGTTTATAAAAGAGGAAGTCTGCGTAGTCCGGGTCGGTTCGGCGATACGCCTCGCCGGGCAGAGGCGGAAGCTCGGCGCCCCGTTCGAGGGGATGGACGATGTGGGGCGTGACGATCATGAGCAGTTCCTTGTCGCTCTTGTCGAAACGCTTGGAGCGGAAGAATGCGCCCAAAACCGGCACGTCTCCGAGGAACGGCAGCTTGTCTTCGTTGGCGATCGTGGCCTGGCTGATCAGGCCGCTGATCGCGAAACTGTCGCCATCGCCCAGTTCGATCGTGGTGTCGGTGCGGCGCACTTTCAGGGCCGGAACGCGCACCCCGGCACTCTGAATGCCGGCGGAGAAATCCAGCTCGCTGACTTCGGGCGCGACCTTCATGGCGATGCGGTCCGCCTCCAGGATGGTCGGCGTCAGCATCAGGCGCACGCCGAACTCGCGGTAGGAAATCGAGATCGCATTCGAGGCGCCGCCGGCCTGCACCACCGGGATCGGAAATTCGCCCCCGGCCAGAAACGTGGCGGTCTGACCGCTCATGGCGGTGAGGCTGGGCTCGGCCAGGGTGTAGGCATAACCGCCCCGCTCCAGCAGGCTGATGGTGCTGAGCCAGCTTTGCTTGGAATTGCCGAAGACCAGTTGAAAGGCCTCGATAAACGGGAAAAAGCCGGCGGCGCTCTCCAACAGCAGGCTGCCGGCGGCAGCCGCCGACTCGGAAGACCCGACGCCCGACAAAGTTCCGGGCGGGGAAACGGCCAGCGTGGTATTGGCGGAATTCTTGCCGAAGAAGAATCCGGCTTCCTTGAGCCCGGTCCTGCTGACCTCGACGACCTTGATATCGGCCTGAATCTGGGTGCCGCCGACATCGACCGTGGTCGCATCGCCGGGCTCGGGCTTGTTCGCCTGAACCTTGGCGGCGTGCTCGCCGAGACTGTGAAATTCTCCCTCGATCAGGCGCGGGTCCACCCTCACGCGATAAAGCCGCGGCGGACTCTTGGCGCCCGGCCAGACGTGCAGGTCGGTGGTACCCACCTTCTTGCCGCTGACCAGCAATTCATCCGGCGTCGTCATCGAGACGTCGGCCACCTCGGAATCGCCTACCGCGACCCGAGCCACCGGTTCGAAGAAACTCAAGACCTTTTGCTGGCCTTCGGTGATGTGAAGAACCTTGTAGCGGGTCGTCTTATGCTTGTGCTTGCCGTTCTTGCCCGCGGCGAGCACCTCCTCGCCGAATGCACAAGCAAAGGCCAGCCACAGCGCCAGCCAGATTCGTGAACCGGCCATACGCCTGTCGATGGAATATCTCATTGAAATTGAATCATGCTTTTTTGGCCGCCCCGGTAGACCTCCACCACCGGGCCTTGCGGTTTCCGAGGAGCCGGTTCTTCAAGTCCCGGTGCAATGATTTCGCTCAGGCGGACGGAAGCGCGATCTTCCGTTCCGTCCTCGCCGATCGACGACGGACGCAGAGCGAGGCGCAATACCCCGGCGTTCTCCGCCAGGGTAAGGCGGACCGCGTCCTCGGCGCTGACCGCGAGTACCGCGGTAGCGGCCTCCTTGCTCTTGACCTTTTCAGTCTTGCCTGCGTCCTCGGGACCACCAAGCTCGCCGCCGTAAGCCAGGACGCGTACCGAGCGCACCACGACAAGCGATTGGCTTTCCGCGGCCTGCTGATGGTCGCCGCGCAGATAGAGCAGTACGTCCACCTTGTCGCCCGGATGCAGGAACCCGCCGACACCGATCAGATTGTTCACCTTGACCGCGATGGCACGCTCGTTTTCGCGCAGCGTTTCGATCAACGGATTGCCGCTCAGGAAATGGCGCTGAAGCACGGGATTTCCGCTGCCGATGGCGGCGACCGGACGTCTGCCGACGATTTCCTCGGGACGCTTGAAAGCGTTCGGCGGAGCGGCCTCGAAAGCGGCCAGAGCAAGGTCGGCATCGCGTATCTCCTCCCCGGACTGTATGGGACGGGCCGCCACCACGACCCGGACAGCGGCGTCCTTCTGCGGTATCGTTTCGGCATTCGCCGTCTTCGACGGGGTTTCCGGCGCCCGGCTGATTCGCAACGCGACGAATGCCAGCACGACGGAACCGATAACCATGAGGACTGCGAGGAATTTAAGGGTCTGACTGCTCATCGATGGGCTTTCTTGTTATCGGTCGTTGCCGTCATTCATGAAACGCGTCTAAATCCGGATTGTCGCTTGTGCGACGAACGGGTCGGGCACATCGGGGATTCTGCCGAACAGCGGAAAATCGAGGACCGGCACCAAGGGAGCGCTGGCATAAGGATACTTCAGGGTAACCAATAAGGTTGTCGTAGCGGAATCGGACTGAAACTCGGACTTGCACTCAGGCGGGTTGGACAGCCAGGCGAGCGCTCCGGATACGGTCGCGCAAGCCGTTTCCTCGATCTTCTTCTTATAGGCTTCGGCGTCGCCCGGGAAGGCCGCCGGATCGACGGCGACCGCGGCGCGCGCGCCCTCCGCGGCCGCGTGGGTCAGTGATTGATCCAGGGTCATGACCAGACTGTAAGCGACGATGCCGTAAAACAAGATGAAAAAAAGCGGGAACACCAGAGCGAATTCGATGGCTGCGGCACCTTTTTGCCGACCGGAAAGGCCGGCCGCGGTGCAGGCACGGACGCACGAAACGGTAGCAAAGCCTGATTCTCTAACTGCGTACACGCGTACCGGATCTGCTGCTCGATAAAAATGCGACCAAGGCATCAGCCGATGTTCGCCAGTCACGATAGTAGTAACCGCGGCCTGGTTCTCGGTCATGTTCACCGGCCCCGCTGCGTCAGCCGAGCCCGAAACCGGCTGCATCCGTCATGGCGACAAGGAGACCCGCAGCGAGAAACAGGCCTTGAGGAATCCTGTTCGCCGACGCCCCGGCCCGTTCTCCGCGCCAGCGGGCGCAAGCGAGGAGCCAAACGGCGTAAGGCAGGGTCAGCAGGCTGCTCACCACGAAAGTAAGCAGCAAGACCTTTACCCCGCCCATCAACCCGATCGCCAGCATGAATTTGCCGTCACCCGCGCCCAGCCAGCCCAGTCCGTAAAACGGCAGCGTGGCGATCAACGCACCCAAGCCCGCGATCAGCGCCGAGCTCGGCGAAGCGCCGAGCGGACTGTAGCCGCGCATCAGGATGTATGCGATGGCGCCTACCGCCCCCCCCAAGATAATCGTATTGGGTAGGTGCCGCCATTTAAGATCGAACAAGGCCAGCGCCATCGCCCAGATGCCGATTACGGCACACTGCCACGGCATCACACTGGACCGAAACGGTTGGGTTCATTCCTGAGCTTCGCGGGAACGCCCCAAAGGCGTGCATGGAAGCATGTAAACCGGCTCCGTTTCAGATGAACACTCTGGTCCGATACCGATCTGACTGGCTCACCTTTCATGTTCGCTGCCGAAAACCGCCGTGCCTTCGAACAAACCTAAATCGGGCAGGCTCGCTCAATCGGATTACGAGTTGCCGCCGCTTCCACCAGGTGTCACACCTTGCAAGATTGTCGATATCTTTTGAAATACGGAGTCAATATTCCCGCCCAAGCCCTGTACGGTAGTCACGATTGCAACCGCTATCAGTCCTGCCATCAACGCATATTCCAACGCGCTGGCGCCTTCCTCGTCTCTCGACCACTTGCTAAAAAACAACTTTATTTTTTGCATCGTTTCTTTTCTCCTCTCCATAAAATGCGGCGAACCCTCCGCTCGTTTTATCTCGTTCCGAATTTTGTGTCTGGCGTCACAATTTCGTAAGAAAAGTATAGTTCATGAAAACGCGCACGCTGTGATGCACCACGATAAGTCACAGTTATCTCTAATTTGGTGCGCAACATCGCCACCGATCCGCCAAGATACTCGCACTGAACGATATTTTCATTGAATATCAGTCACTTGAAGACATCCTAAAATCTGGCACACTCTCTGCTTTTCAGTCAGTAATCTGTGCATATGCCAACGACGGCGTATGCGAACGCGACAAAGGCGTCTTGCGGCCATCACCCCGTGGTGTCCGCCGGACGCTTTTTTTTTGGTTCGGATCACGGCGGTATCAGCCGAATGGACTTTGCAACATGAACTTCAAAGAATTTAAGCAGGCGGGCCATTGGCCGACTCTACTGTCGGCATTTCTTTATTTCGATGCTTCATTCATGGTCTGGGTGATGCTGGGTCCCTTGTCCCTGTATATCACCCAGGACCTGGGGCTGCCGGTAAGCGAGAAATTCACCATCGTGGCCATTCCCATCCTGTCCGGCGCGGTGTTCCGGATTGCACTGGGTTCCATGGCCGACCACGTCGGGCCCAAGCTGACCGGTGTCCTGGCCCAATTGCTGGTGATCTTCGGGCTCGCCTACGTGTTCGTGTTCGGCCTGCATTCCAAGCTGGAAGTCGAGTTGCTGGGACTGCTCCTGGGCATAGCCGGCGCCAGCTTCGCCGTGGCCCTGCCGCAGGCCAGCCGCTGGTATCCCCCCCAATACCAGGGCGTGGTCATGGGTATCGCCGGTGCCGGCAACATGGGCGTGGTGCTGGATTCCATGATCGTCCCATGGCTGGCCGAACGCTTCGGCTGGCAGGCGGTATTCGGTTTTCTGCTCATCCCGCTGGTGCTGGTGCTCATCGTCTATGCCGTTCTGGCCAAGGACGCCCCGGACAAGCGCGCGCCCGTCAGCCTCGCCAACTACAAGGCCGTCATGAAGGATGCGGACACCTGGTGGTTCATGTTCTTTTATTCCATCACCTTCGGCGGTTTCGTCGGTCTCGGCAACGCCCTGCCCCTGTATTTCACCAACTGGTATCACGTCTCCGGCATCGCCGCCGGCATGATGGCGGCCTTGGTGGTGTTCGCCGGCTCGATGTTTCGTCCGGTGGGAGGACTTTTGGCCGACCGCATGGGCGGCATCCGCACCTTGCAGTGCCTGTTCGTCGTGGTGTCCCTGAGCTATCTCGCCATTTCCTTTCTGCCGGAAGGGCCGGCCCCGGTTCAGACCACGCATGCCAAGGTTGCGGGATGGGGCCTGTTCGAACTGCCCGCCCTTGCCTGGATCGCCGTCGCTGTCTTCTTTTTCGGCACCATGGCCCTGGGCATGGGCAACGGCTCGGTATTCCAGCTGGTGCCTTTGCGCTTCCGCAAGGAGATCGGCGTCATCACCGGTCTCGTCGGCTGCGCCGGGGGCGTCGGCGGCTTTTTCCTGGCCAAGACCCTGGGCTGGTCCTGGGAGATGCAGCACGGCTTCGCACTGGGTTTCAGCGTGTTCGCGGGACTGCCGCTGCTGGGACTGTTCGGCCTGATCATGGTCAAGAAGCGTTGGCGCACCACCTGGGGCGCGGTGTCCGGTGCGCGCGTCTGAGGCCGGTGCTGCTCGAATAGGAAAACGCAGCGGAGAACATCAGTGACGGCGAACGGACAACTCGCTTTAAGCGCCGCCTTCGCGTCCCGCCGCGGGCGTCGTGAAGACAACCAGGACTATGCCGGCATCGCCCAGGCGTCACCGCAGGATTTGGTCTGTCGCGGTTTCGCGGTAGCGGTCGCCGACGGCATGGGCGGAGCCAAGGGCGGGCGCGTCGCCGCGGAGCTGTGCATGCACAGCTTCATGGAAGCCTATTACAGCCTGGCCGAAACCCTGACTATCGAACAATTGCTGGACCGCAGCCTGGAAGCCGCCAATCGCTGGATACATGCCATGGGCAAACGCGATCCGAATCTCGCCCATATGGCGACCACCTTCAGCGCTCTGATTCTTCGCGGGCGCCGCGCCCATCTGGTGCATGTCGGCGACTCGCGCATCTACCGGCTGCGCGATGACCGACTGGAACTGCTGACCAGCGATCACTCTCTGAACGGCGCCGAACTGAGCCACATCCTGTACCGGGCGGTCGGCCTGGAACCTTCGCTCCGTACCGACTATGCCGTGCACACCCTGGAAATCCACGACCGCTTCCTGCTCTGCAGCGACGGCCTGCACGGCGCGCTCAAACAAGCGGAGATCGCGCGCATCCTGCTGGCCAGGGCCACGCCCCAAAGCAGCGCGGACGCGCTGGTCGAAGCAGCGCTGGAGCGGGACGGCAGCGACAACATTACCGCGCTGGTGGTGGACATCGTCGCCCTACCCCGCGCCGACCGGCAGTCGCTGCGGGAGATCATCGAGTCCCTGCCCATCCTGGAGCTGCCGGATACCGGCGACACGGTGGACGAATTTCAACTGGAAGAACTGCTGTCTTCCGGGCGCTATAGCGCGTTGTTCCGGGCGGTCGACCGGCGCAACGGCAATCCGGTGGCGATCAAGTTTCCGCATCCGCGGGTGGCCAGCGAGCGCCAGTATCACGACGCCTTCGTCCGGGAAGCCTGGATCGGCGGACGCGTGAAGAGCCCGTGGGTGGCCGAAATCCTGGAGCAGACGCGGGAGCGCCAGACTCGGCTTTATTCGGTCATGCCCTATTACCACGGCCTTACGCTCGAGATGCACCTGAAGCGAAACCCGCGTATCGGCCTGGAGCCGGGGATCGATATCGCTCTCAAGCTGTGCAAGGCGGTACATGCCCTGCACCGGCAGCAAATCGTGCATCGCGACATCAAGCCGGACAACATCCTGCTCCCCGGAGACGGCGGACTGAAACTGCTGGATCTCGGAATCGCGCGGCTGCCGGCCTGGGACGAGGACGAGGCCGATCCGATGCCGGGCACGCCCAGTTACATGGCCCCGGAACTTTTTCACGGAGAACGCGGCAGCGTCGCCAGCGACATCTTCGCGCTGGGCGTGACCCTATATCGGCTGTTTTCCGGGGGTGCCTATCCCTACGGCGAGATCGAGCCGTTCACTACCCCCCGATTCGGAAAGCCCAAGCCGTTGACCGGCCGCCGCCCGGATTTGCCGGTCTGGCTGGATGCCGCCCTGGCGCGCGCGATCGCCGTCGATCCCACAGAGCGCCATGCCGACGCCATCGAACTGGCCTTCGAACTTGAATCGGGATTGTGCAAAGGCGGCGGCAAACGTCTCTCCGCCCGTCCCCTTCCCCTGTACCAGCGCAATCCGGTTCTGTTCTGGCAACTGCTGGCGTTGCTGCTGTTCGGCCTGTTGATGGTCTGCCTGTTCCAGGCCTACGGGAGGGTTTGAATGTTCAACGCCTTTGGCCAATGCGAACGAGGCGGTTCATCGATGCGGTTCCTTACGTCACCGCATTCTAAGAGTTTACGAGCCGGAACTTACGCATTTCGCCCCTTCTCCCCCTGGGAGAAGGTCGGGATGAGGGGATCGAAAAGGAAGTTCCTTCATTTCATCCCCCTCACCCTAACCTTCTCCCTGAGGGAGAAGGAACCGAAAGCGCTTCTGCGTAAGTTCTGCGAGTTTGATTTGACGAATGGGAATGATCCCGGAGGTAGGTAAGCCATGAAAAAACAGAAACTCATCGTGATCGGAAATGGTATGGCCGGCATACGGACGGTCGAAGAGCTGCTGAAAATCGCGCCCGATGCATACGACATCACCATATTCGGCGCCGAACCGCACTGCAATTACAACCGTATCCTCCTGTCCCCGGTCCTGGCCGGAGAGAAAAAACTGGACGACATCATTCTCAACGACGACGCCTGGTACGAGTCGAACGGGATCACCCTGTACAAGGGTCGAAAAGTCGTCGCCATCGATCGCCGGCGCCGGCTGGTGCGGACCGAAGACGGCCTGGAGGCTTCCTACGATAGGCTGCTTCTGGCGACCGGTTCGATGCCTTTCATGCTGCCGGTGCCCGGCAAGGATCTTCCGGGCGTGATCGGATTCCGCGACATCCGCGACGTGGAGCTGATGCTGGAGGCGTCCGAAAGATACCGGCACGCGGTGGTGATCGGCGGCGGCCTATTGGGGCTGGAAGCGGCCAACGGCCTGAAAAAGCGGGGAATGGCGGTCACCGTGGTACATCTGCTCGATTGCCTGATGGAAAGACAGCTGGATAAACCGGCCGCCGATCTGCTGAGACGCGCGCTCGAGGACAGCGGCCTCGATTTCCGCATGGAAGCGCAGACCGAAGCCATACTCGGCCACGACCGCGTCACCGGCGTGCGCTTCAAGGACGGCTCGGAAACTCCGGCCGACCTGGTGGTCATGGCGGTGGGCATCCGTCCCAACATCGACCTGGCCAAGAGCGCCGGCATTCATTGCGAGCGCGGAATCCTGGTCAACGATACCCTGCAGACCTTCGATCCCCGCATCTATGCCGTGGGCGAATGCGTGCAGCACCGGAGACAACTGTTCGGCCTGGTCGCGCCGCTGTTCGAGCAGGCTCGGGTTTGCGCGAATCATTTGGCGGAATACGGCATCGCGCGTTACGAAGGTTCGGTCACCTCCACCAAGCTGAAAGTGACCGGCATCGATCTGTTCTCGGCCGGCGAGTTTCAGGGCGGAAACGGCTACGAAGAGCTGCTGTTCCAGGACCCTGCCCGGGGCATCTACAAAAAGCTGGTGGTCGAGTCCAACCGCATCAAGGGCGCGGTGCTTTACGGCGATACCGGCGACGGCGCCTGGTATTTCCAGTTGATGCGGGACGGCACCGATATCTCCGCGTTCCGGGAAAACGTCCTGTTCGGGCAGGCGCATCTGGGCGATGCCGGCCACGGGGCGGACAACCGCGCGGCGCTCATGCCGGACACGGCGGAGGTCTGCGGCTGCAACGGCGTCTGCAAGAAAACCATCGTCGACGCCATCGTTCAGAAAAAGCTGTTCACCCTGGAAGACGTACGCACCCATACCAAGGCCTCGGCGTCTTGCGGCTCCTGCACCGGCCTGGTCGAACAGATTCTGCAAAGCACCCTGGGCAGCGATTACTCGGTCAGCCCGGCCAAGAAACCGCTGTGCAAATGCACCGACCATACCCATGAAGAAGTGCGCGAGGCGATACGCGCGGAGAGCCTGAAGTCGATTCCCGAGGTGATGCGCTTCCTGAATTGGAAAACCGCCGACGGCTGCCATTCCTGCCGTCCCGCACTCAATTATTACCTGCTCTGCCAGTGGCCCAACGAATACCGGGACGATCCGCAGTCGCGTTTCATCAACGAGCGGGCTCACGCCAACATCCAGAAAGACGGCACGTATTCGGTGGTGCCGCGGATCTGGGGCGGCGTCACCAATCCGCAGGAGCTGCGCGCGATAGCGGACGTGGCGGAAAAGTTCGAGATTCCGACGGTCAAGATCACCGGCGGCCAGCGCATCGACCTACTCGGCGTTCCCAAGGAACAGCTTCCGGCGGTCTGGGCGGAGCTCGGCAAGCACGGCCTGGTCTCCGGCCATGCCTACGGCAAATCCCTGCGTACCGTGAAAACCTGCGTCGGCAAGGAATGGTGCCGGTTCGGCACGCAGGATTCGACCGGGATGGGCATCGAGCTTGAAAAAATGACCTGGGGCTCATGGACGCCGGCCAAGGTCAAGATGGCGGTATCCGGCTGCCCCCGCAACTGTGCCGAGGCCACGATCAAGGACTTCGGCGTGGTGGCGGTGGATTCCGGCTGGGAACTCCATGTCGGCGGAAACGGCGGCGTGAAGGTCCGCGCCACGGACTTCCTGTGCAAGGTCGATACCGAAGAAGAGGTGAAGGAATACTGCGGCGCCTACATGCAGCTTTACCGCGAAGAAGCCCGTTATCTCGAGCGCACCGCCCACTGGATCGAACGCGTCGGCCTCGCCTACGTCCAGGAGCGCATCGTTTCCGATCCGGATAGCCGAAAAGCCTTATACGAACGGTTTCTCGAATCGCAGGAGAACACCCAGATCGACCCGTGGGCGGTTCTCTCCAGGGAATCCGAGCGCCGACACTTCGAACCTTTGAGAAAAGTAGGATGAATGCCATGACCGACTGGATCGAAATCGGCCGCATCGAAGACGTTCCCCGGCAAGGCGCGCGCCTGGTCGCGACCCCTTCCGGCAATGTCGCCATCTTCCGGACCGTGGACGACGAAATCTTCGCCGTACGCGACCTCTGTCCGCACAAAGGAGGCCCGCTGTCGCAAGGCATCGTCTGCGGAAAACGGGTGGCCTGTCCGCTGCACAACTGGGTGATCGACCTCGCATCGGGAGAAGCCGCCGCGCCGGACGAGGGCCGGGCGGCGTGCTTTCCGGTGAAAGTGGAAAACGAAAGACTGTGGTTGCAGCTCGTCAGGCCGGAATAGCCGGAATTCCGAGAACGCTTGCCCTTATCCCGGCCACACTTCGTAATTAAGAGGAAGAAAACGTGATCTCTGCAGCGCTCTCAGATCGGTCCTTAACAGCGGACGATGCGCCCGTCGCCACCACCTGCCCCTACTGCGGCGTCGGCTGCGGCGTGCTGGCCAAGCCGCGCGGTCCCGAGTCGGCCGAGATCAAGGGCGACCCGGAGCATCCGGCCAATTTCGGGCGGCTTTGCTCCAAGGGCTCGTCCCTCGGCGAAACCCTGTCGCTGGAAACTCGTCTGCTTCATCCCGAGATCCGGGGCCGGCGGGTGAGCTGGGATGACGCGCTGACCACGGTCGCCGATACCTTTCGCCGAACCATCGACACCCACGGTCCCGACGCGGTCGCGTTCTACGTTTCCGGCCAGCTTTTGACCGAAGACTATTACGTCGCCAACAAGCTGATGAAGGGCTACATCGGCTCGGGAAACATCGACACCAATTCCCGGCTCTGCATGTCGTCCACGGTTGCGGCCCAGAAACGGGCGTTCGGCGAGGATGTCGTGCCCGGCAGTTACGAGGACCTGGAACTCGCCGATCTCATCGTACTGGTCGGGTCCAATACGGCCTGGTGCCATCCGGTGCTGTTTCAGCGCATGGTCGCAGCCAAGAAGCGGAATTCCCGCCTGAAGATCGTCAACATCGATCCGCGCCGAACCGCGACCGGCCAGTCCGCCGACCTGCATCTCCCGATCCGGCCGGGCACCGACGTGGCTCTGTTCAATGGACTCCTGAATTTTCTGCGTCACAACGACAAGATCGATTTCACATTCCTGGAAAATCATCTCGGCCACTATGCCGCGGCTTTCGAAAGCGCACGCAAGGCCGCCCCTTCTTTACCGGCCGTCGCCCAGATCTGCGGCATTTCCGAAGACGATCTCGCGACCTTCTACCAATGGTTCGCCCACACCGAAAAAGTCGTTACCGCCTGGTCGCAGGGGGTCAATCAATCGTCCAGCGGCACCGACAAGGTCAACAGCATCATCAACGTACACCTGGCCACCGGGCGCATCGGCAAGCCGGGCATGGGCCCCTTGTCCCTGACCGGCCAGCCCAATGCCATGGGCGGACGGGAGGTCGGCGGACTCGCCAACCAGCTCGCGGCGCACCTCGACATCGAGAATCCCGAGCACCGGGCACTGGTGCAGGCATTCTGGAACGCACCGCGCATGCCGACCAAACCCGGGCTCAAGGCCGTGGACCTCTTCCGGGCGATCGCCGAAGGACGTATCAAAGCGGTCTGGATCATGGCCACCAATCCGGCGGTCAGCCTGCCGGACGCGAACGCGGTGCGGGATGCGCTTCACCGCTGCGAATTCGTGGCGGTATCGGAATGCGAGTCCGGCACCGATCTGGGCGCCTTTGCCCATGTGAATCTGCCGGCGCTGGCCTGGGGCGAAAAAGACGGCACCGTGACCAACTCGGAGCGCCGCATTTCGCGGCAGCGCGCCTTTCTGGCGGCACCGGGCGAAGCCAAGCCGGACTGGTGGATCGTCAGCCGCGTCGCCGAGCGGATGGGATACGGAGAGAGCTTCTCTTACCGGTCAGCCTGGGAAATTTTCCGGGAACATGCCTGCTTGTCCGGTTTTCGAAACGGCGGCGGCCGCGCATTCGACATCTCCGGTCTGGCGGAGCTCGACCGGGCCGGCTACGATGCCTTGAAACCGATCCAGTGGCCCGTGAACGTGGATTATCCGAACGGCGCGGCGCGCATGTTCTGCAACGGCGGATTTTCCTTCGCCGGCCGCCGGGCCGAACTGGTGCCGGTCGTCCCCAAAGCGCCGGCCAACCCGCCCGACGCGGCCTACCCGCTGGTGCTCAATACCGGACGCATCCGTGATCAATGGCACACCATGACCCGTACCGGCAAGACCTCCCGGCTGACCAACCATGTGCCGGAACCTTTCGCCGAACTCAACACGAACGATGCGGTCCGATTCGGCATTCAAGAGGGCATGCTGGTTCGGCTCGAAAGCCGTTTCGGCCAGGCCCTGGCTCGCGCCCGCCTTAGCGAAGACCAGCAGCCCGGTTCGGTATTCGTGCCCATGCACTGGAGCGGACCCTATGCCAGCCGGGGCTTGATCAACGCCCTGGTCAATCCGGCGACGGATCCCTTTTCCGGCGAACCCGAATCCAAGCACACACCGGTACGTATCGCGCCCTACCGGCCGGCCTGGCACGGTTTCGTACTGTCGCGCGAACCGCTGGGCGCCATCGAGGCCGAGTACCGGGTCACCATACGCGGCGACGGGCATTGGCTTTACGAGCTGGCACATTCGGAAACGCCGCCCGCCTGGCCGGCCTGGATACGCGGGATGCCCGCTCAATTCTCGGCCAGACGCGAATCCGCTCCAGCCGTACCGGAGAACGGCAATGAAGAATGGCTGGAGTTTGCCGATCCGCACACGGGCCGTTATCGCTGCGCGCTTCTCCACGGCGGCCGTTTGCAGCTTTGCGCGTTCATCAACCGAAGTTTCGAACTGCCGCCGCGCAGTTGGCTGGCCGGCCTGTTCGCTTTGGACGAAGTCCCCGATCGGGCACGCATGAGTCTCCTGGCCGGAAAACCGGCTTCCGCGGAGGACGATCGAGGGCGCATCGTATGCTCTTGTTTCGGCGTGGGCGTCAACACCCTGAAACGCGCCATTCAGAAGCAAAATCTTTCGACCACGGAGCAAATCGGTGCAGCACTGAAAGCCGGGACAAATTGCGGCTCCTGCATTCCGGAGCTGAAGTCATTGCTGCAGCGGTAAAGCGTAAGCTATGGTAGGACGCAGCAACATCTCGCACGTTGCCCTGTATCTGCGCGCTTCAAGAACTCCATGCTCAAGATCTAGGCGTTATTCTAAAACGCCAGTTGGTGACTTCGTTGGACTAGAGCAGCCTCACCCGCCCTTTGGCTAATGTCACGATTATCAGCTTTCTCTACCAAGCAGGTTCTTTCCTCATGGACAATACCGTGGCTCGTCGTTTGAGAACGATACAATCTGCCCGCATAATAGCTACCCGCCTTGCTGGCATTGCTCTCATCGATTTGCGCGTCAAACTTGCCGCCAGCAACAGGTAACGCATGCCGTCCAACAATAAGCACCAGCGGTCGGCTTAGCTTTACGTCAGGCTTATCCCGAATCATCTTTGAACAGAAAGGAGACTTCATGTCATCACTCAACCTCGGCTTCATGGAAAAAAATGATGTTCAGAGTTTTATCGAAACATTGCAAAGTGCTGATCGGAACGAATTTGCCGGCTTCACAATGAGGTTTGCTCGCGGTGACGAGGCATCATGGAAGCGCTTCATAAAAGGTGCCTATAATCATCCGATCACGTGGTGGATCGGCATTTTCCAGTTGACTATGCAAATGGGGATATGGGGCACCCCATTACCCACATCTTTTTACAGCTTTTAAATCAATGGGTTGCCTGCCACACCAAAGTTCCGATTCAAGGCGATGGCCCACTGGCGCAAGCCGAAAATCAAGCACTTGGATCGGCGCGACTGGCCTGGCCTCCATAGGCAAAGGACTTGTGGGTAATGGGGTGGGATATGGGGTTTTCGCTACCGGTCTATGGCGAGTACACGCGCAAGACATGCCTCTGCTCTCAGACATTGTTCGATAAAATTTGAAGCATCGAAAGGCGGATATTATCGGCAGGTTTACCGGCGGAACTTTTACAGACTTTGCCAGTACAGGCGGGCGTTTTGGCGCCAAGCGCCTGTCCAAGACCGAAAAACGCATTCTGAGGATATACTAATTTCGGCATCGCCAGCTACGGCGCAGCCATCAAAGCGTTGGCCGAAGAACACAAGACTCCTGAGGCAATCATCCAGTCCGTTCTGACAGGACGTCCGGAACATTTGCCCAACGGTTACCGCAGCGATAGTAGCAAACCACTTTCCGATGAAGAGGGTGAGCTTCTGAAAAATCTCAAGTCGGCTCTAGGGGAAGTCACGTCGCTAACGCAGGTAGAACTCGACCCTGTACCCATTAAAGAGTTTTGCTCGCGGCCGGAAAACATAAATCTGAAAGGTCTGTGCAAATGAGTCGATTCGTTAAATGGCTGATAAACAGTGCCCGTACCATTTTAGAGGACTTTTTTGGGAAAATAATATCTGCTTTCATTTTCTTTGCTGCTTTTGTTGCTTGGGGATACTTTTCATCAGGTTATACGGCAGTATTAGTCCTTATTCTCGGCCTCGTATTGTGGCTTATCATCGGAAACCTGTTTGACAGAAGAAAAAACAAACAGGCACGGACGAATATCAAGTAGATATACACATTAGCCCAACCGGCTGCTCCAGCGGTCGGCTTAGCTTTACGTCAGGCTGTACAGCATAAGTAGTGAACGATGGACTAAGCGTGATAAAGGAACCCACATCGTTTACATCGACAACAACTCGTTTATCCCCTGCCCGGCAGGGCCAACGGAATAGCACAAAGCTCTTGAATCATCTACTTAATAGAAGAACAGCCCAACAAGGCGGTGCACTGGGATTTCTAACGCGTTCCGGTAACGTGTGACGACAGATTGCCGTCGCTTGTTATAAGCCTTATTGTCGTACCCAACCCGCTTTTGACGTATCACAAGAACCTCGGACAAGGAGACCCTTAACTCATGACCTCCGCTCCCCAATGGCTGCGACCTGCCGTTCATGCGGCCGGCGGCGAAGGACTCGAGAAAACCGAGATCGATTTGGGTTTCATTCCGCTGACGGACTGCGCGCCGCTCGTCATCGCCCATGAAAAGGATTTTTTTCGAAAGCACGGCCTCGAGGTCAAACTATCCAGAGAGGTGTCCTGGGCCAACATCCGCGACAAGGTTTTCGCCGGCCTCCTGGACGGCGGCCATATGCTGGCGCCTATGCCCATCGCCACCACGCTCGGTCTCGGAGAGCTGAAAAAGCCGACCATCGCGGCGCTATCCCTGGATCTCAACGGCAACGCCATTACCGTTTCGCCGGACTTGTACCGGCGCATGGCCAACCTCGATCCGGCAGCGGCGACCGAGCGTTCCACGTGCGTCCGCGCACTGAAAAAAGTCATCGAAACCGAACGACATAAGGGAAGCGAGCCCTTGTGCTTCGCCACGGTCTTTCCGTTTTCCACCCATAACTACATGCTGCGCTACTGGCTCGCCTCCGGCGGCATCGATCCGGACCGCGACGTGCGTCTGGTCGTGATTCCGCCGCCGCACATGGTGAATTATCTGGGTAGCGGGGAAATAGACGGCTACTGCGTCGGAGAGCCCTGGAACGCGCAGGCCGTGGCCACCGGGGTCGGACGAACGCTGATTACCGATTACGAGATCTGGAACAACAAGCCGGAAAAGGTTTTGGGCGTGAACCTGGAATGGGCGGAGCGGTACCCCAACACCCACCGCGCCTTGCTGATGGCGCTGCTGGAGGCGGCGCAATGGATCGATCGACCGGAAAACCGTATCGAAGTAGCCGATATTCTGGCCCGCGAAGATTACGTCAATGTGCCGGCAGACGTGGTGAAAATGTCCATGACCGGCTCGTTCCGCTATCAGCACGGCGCCGCGCCGGCACCGCTTCCGGACTTCAACGTGTTTTTCCGCTATGCCGCCACCTTTCCCTGGCGCTCGCATGCGGTCTGGTTCATCACGCAGATGTACCGCTGGGGCCAGCTTCGCGATCCCATCGATATGAAAAAGGTCGCGGACGAGGTCTATCGCCCGGACCTTTATCGGGAAGCCGCCCGGGCTCTCGGCTTGCCCGTACCGGCGTCCGATTACAAGGCCGAGGGACGGCACGGCAAATCCTGGACACTGGCGGAAGCCACCGAACCGATGATGCTCGGTCAGGACAGCTTCCTGGACGGCGGCATATTCGATCCGCTGCGCCCGGTGGATTATCTCGAACACTTCGAACTGCACAATCGGCAGGTTTCACTGGACACATTGGCCAGGGTCAATCCATGAGCCTCAGAATCATGCTGGTCGATCAGGATTCCGCTCGTAGCGCCATTTTGGAGCAAGCGCTGAACGATGCCGGCCACAAGGTCGTCGCCCGGATCAAGCACGGCCATAATCTCCTTCGGGAACTCAAGGAATGCCAGCCGGACATGGTCATCATGGATCTCGAGGCGCCGGGCCGCGATACCCTGGAGCAAATGCGGGAGATCAGCCGCGACCAGCCCAAGCCCATCATCCTGTTCTCGAACAAGCGCGACGGCGATTACATCCGCCAGGCTGTGCAGGCCGGGGTGAGCGCCTATGTGGTGGACGGCCTCAGCCAGGAACGCATCATGCCCATCGTCGAAGTAGCCATGGCCCGTTTTCGCGAATTCGAGGCTCTCAAGCGCGAACTACAGGAAACCAAGACTCAGCTTGCCGACCGGAAAGTGGTCGACAAAGCCAAGGGCATTCTGATGCAGCGCAAGGGCATGAGCGAGGATGAAGCCTACCAGTTGCTGCGCAAAACGGCGATGAGCCGCAACATGCGCATCGCGGACGTAGCCAGGACCCTGCTTAGCCTGGAAGGATTGACGGACTGATACGTCGGAGAATTTCGCCCGGCTTTCGCGCATCCCGCACTCTTTTGTCGCATTCCATCGATCAGCCCCCCGCCTCATGAGGTCTCGATTTCGCCGGGAACCGCGATGTCAGCCGCGTTCGGCCTTTTGAACCCGAATGGCACGTTTTCTGTTTAGTCAATAAGAACTAAGGCCAGACGCCGACGATGGCGCCGGGCTTTCGGACAAAGGCGTCCTCCCGCAGTCGACGAGACTGCGGGCGACGCCTTTTTTATTGCTTAATCAGAATAAACCAAGGGGTACAGTCATGCGGGTTTTCAGGCAACCGCTGAACAGCGGCGGCTTCATGCGGATTCTCCTGTTCTGGCTCGGCGCGGCCCATCCGGCCTTTGCGGGAAGCCTTGAAGAGAGCATCGAGAAAGCGCTGAACGTCGGGGGCGGCAAGTTCAACATCGACATCCGGTATCGGTTCGAATACGTGGATCAACAAAACCTCTCCGAGGTGGCCAAGGCCGATATGATCCGAACCCGGATCGGCTATCTCACCCCGGAATTCCACGGTTTAAAGGCTTTCGCCGAATACGAGGGAAACCAGGACATCTTCACCAACGATTACAACAGTACGCGCAACGACAAGACGCGCCACCCCGTCATCGCCGACCCCCAGGAGAACGAAGTCAACCAGTTGTGGGTGAATTACAGTGGACTGCCCCAAACCAACGTGAAAGTCGGCCGCCAGAGAATCATCTTCGACAACCACCGTTTCATCGGCAACGTCATCTGGCGGCAACTGGAGCAGACCTATGATGCCGTAACCATTACCAACGCGAGTTTGCCGGATACCACGATCACCGCCGGCTACATCTGGAAAGTGCAGGACGTCACATCCCGCACCATAGGGATGAACTCCCCTATCTTCAACATCGCCTATACGGGACTCCCCTACGGAAAGATCATCCTCCACGGCGAATGGCTGGATTACGACAACAGAAACGAAGTTTTTCCGACCCGGACTTTCAATACCTTCACCCATTCCACTCAGACCGTGGGCATCCGCTTCGACGGCGCGACACCGATCACCGACAAGATCAAGGCGCTCTATACGGCGGAATATGCCTGGCAGGAGGACTATGCGGAAAACCCGAAGGACTTCAAGGTCGATTACTGGCTGGCGGAAGGCGGATTCGATCTGTGGGGATTCGTCTTTAAAGGGTCCTTCGAGGAGCTGGGCTCGGACAACGGCCAGGGCTTCCGGACGCCGCTCGCGACCCTGCACGCCTTCCAGGGCTGGGCGGACAAATTCCTGGTAACGCCGCCCGACGGCATCCGCGACGTATACGGGACCTTTAAGACCAGCCTGTACGGCGTGAACCTATGGTTCATCTACCACGATTTCCGGGACGACACCGGAAATATACGCTACGGGGAAGAATTCGACGTTCAGGTGGAAAAGAAATTCGGCAAGCATTATTCCCTGCTGTTCAAGTTCGCCGATTACAACGCCTCGAACCCGAATGCCTTTGCCGGCAACGTCGATACTCAAAAATGGTGGCTGCAGGCCGGAGTCAGCTTCTGAACGAAAGCCGGGAATTTAAGGCCTTAGGATGCGGTGAGTACGCGAACCGCCCTTCGACTCTGCTCAGGACAGGCCCTTCGAAGGGGCTCAGAACACGCATCGATCGCGACCGACGCGGTCCCGGCCTTATTCCAAATCGCTTCCAATAAGGCATTCATATTTTGTAGGGTGGGTTAGGCCGAAGGCCGTAACCCACCGAGTGACCGCGAATCGGCGGGTTTCGCTTCTACCCGCCACCGATGGGTTTCGCTTCGCTCTACCCATCCTACGATGAATGTCCAGTCGAACGCCGAATGGAATCACCGCATGCTACGGTGATTTCCGTTTATCCCTGCAAGTGCTTCAGCACCTCGTCCAGCATTTTCTTGGCGTCGCCGAACAGCATCCGGTTGTTTTCCTTGTAGAACAGCGGATTGTCGACGCCGGCATAGCCGGACGCCATCGAACGCTTCATGACGATGGAGGTTTTCGCCTTCCAGACCTCCAGCACCGGCATGCCGGCGATGGGGCTGTTGGGGTCTTCCTGCGCCCCCGGGTTCACGATGTCGTTCGCACCGATGACCATGGCGACATCGGTTTCCGGAAAGTCCTCGTTGATTTCGTCCATTTCGAGAACGATGTCGTAGGGCACCTTGGCCTCGGCCAGGAGCACATTCATATGGCCCGGCATGCGCCCCGCCACCGGATGGATGGCGAAACGCACGTCGACGCCTTTCTCGCGCAGCAGCTTGGTGATCTCGTACACCGTATGCTGAGCCTGGGCCACCGCCATGCCGTAGCCCGGCACCAGGATGGCACGGCTCGCGTTGCGCAGGAGTTCGGCCGTCTCTTCCGCCGTGATCGGCTGCACTTCGCCTTGCGGACCCGCCCCTGCAGCCGGCGCTACGCCGGTTCCGGTACCGAAGCCGCCGGCGATGACCGAAAGGAAATGGCGGTTCATGGCACGGCACATGATGTAGGACAGGATCGCGCCGGAAGAGCCCACCAGGGCGCCGGTCACGATCAGGAGATCGTTGGACAGCATGAAGCCGGTGGCGGAAGCCGCCCAACCCGAATAGCTGTTGAGCATGGAAACCACCACCGGCATGTCGGCACCGCCGATCGCCATGACCATGTGCACGCCGAAAGCCAGCGCGATCGCGGTCATCAACAGCAAGGGAACGAACCCGCCCGCCGTGGACTGCGCGTTGATGAAGCCGGCTCCCAGGATGATGGCCAGAATCAAAAGACCCAGGTTGAGCCAGTGACGGGCCGGAAGCAATAACGGCTTGCCGTCGATCTTGCCGGACAGCTTGCCGAAGGCGATGACCGAACCGGAAAAGGTGATCGCGCCGATCAGAACACCGAGATAGATCTCCACCTCGTGGATGGTTTTTTCGACCCCGGTGAAAGCGGCGGTCGGATCGATGAAGTTGGCATAGCCCACCAGCACGGCGGCCAGCCCGACCAGGCTGTGCATCAGAGCGACGAGCTCCGGCATTTCGGTCATCTTGACCTTGATGGCGGCGTAAACGCCGACGCTGCCGCCGATCAACATGGCGACGATGATCGGCACGAAGCTGGTCACTTTCGGCCCGAGCAGGGTTGCCAGGATGGCGATGCTCATGCCGAGAATGCCGTAGAAATTGCCGCGCCGTGCGGTTTCGGGATGGGACAGCCCTCCGAGGCTTAGGATGAACAGTATCGTCGAGCCAATATAGGAAACGGTAACTAACCCTTCTGACATAGTTGTTCTCTCCGCTTATTTTCTGAACATGCGCAGCATGCGCTGGGTGACCCAGAAACCGCCGGCCATGTTGACCGAGGTCAGGACGATGGCGAGCCCCGCCAGGATGGTGATCAACACACCGGGCGAGGAAATCTGGATCAAGGCGCCTATGGCGATGATGCTCGAGATCGCGTTGGTAACGCTCATGAGCGGAGTGTGCAGAGCCGGGGTGACGTTCCAGATCACCATGTAGCCCACGAAACAGGCCAGCACGAACACGGTGAAATGGGACATGAACGCCGCTGGAGCCACAGAACCGAGGCCGTAGAACAGAAGGCCCGCCACGCCCAGCATAATGCCGGTTTGCGCCCAGGCGGGCAGCAGCGGCTTTTTTTCCACCTTCTTGATTTCGACCGGCGGTGCCGGCGTGGCGCCCGCCGGGGCCGCGGAGATTTTCGGCGGTGGCGGCGGCCAGGTGATCTCGCCCTCCTTGATCACCGTGGTTCCGCGAATGACTTCATCCTCCATGTTGACATTGATGATGCCGTCCTTGGTCGGGCACAGCTCTTCCAGCAGCCTCAGAAGATTGGTGGCGTACAGCGTGCTGGACTGACGGGCGAGCCGGCTGGGCAGATCGGTGTAGCCGATGATGGTGACGCCGTGTCGGACGACGACTTCGCCCGGAACCGTCAGCTCGCAGTTGCCGCCCTGCTCGGCCGCCAGATCCACGATGACGCTGCCGGGTTTCATGGATTCCACCATTCCCGCGGTGATCAGGGTGGGCGCTGGTTTGCCCGGAATCAGTGCGGTCGTGATGACGATATCCACATCCATGCACTGGCGGGCGATCATTTCTTTTTGGGCCTTTTGGTAGCCCTCGCTCATCACCTTGGCGTAGCCGCCGACACCGGTGCCCTCCTCCTGGTAATTGACTTCCACGAATTCGGCGCCCAAGGATTTGACCTGGTCCTTGACTTCGGGGCGGGTATCCGTGGCCCGAACGATGGCACCAAGGCCGTTCGCCGCGCCGAGAGCGGCCAATCCGGCCACGCCGCAGCCGATGACGAATACTTTCGCCGGCGGCACCTTGCCTGCGGCAGTCACCTGGCCGGTGAAGAACCGCCCGAAATGCTGGGCCGCCTCAATCACCGCACGGTAGCCGGCGATATTCGCCATCGAGCTCAAGGCATCCAGCTTCTGCGCGCGGGAAATGCGGGGCACGCTGTCCATCGCCAGGACGGTGGCCTTCTTGGCCGCGAGCCGTTCCATGAGATCGGGATTCTGGGCAGGCCAGATGAAGCTGATGAGATTGCCGCCCTCGCGCAAACAGTCGACTTCGTCGACGGCCAGCTCGGGATGGACTTGTGGACCACGGACCTTGAGCACGATGTCCGAATCGGCCCAGATCGATTTGGCATCAGCGGCGATATCGCAGCCGACCTGTCGATAGGCATCGTCGGAAAAATTGGCATTGTCGCCGGCACCGGTTTCCACGGTTACCGAGAAACCGAGCTTGACGAGTTTTTCGGCCACCTCCGGCACGGTTGCAACACGCTTCTCTCCGGCGTGTATTTCTTTGGGAACCCCAATTCGCATAAAACGTACTCCTCCTAGCGCTATGTGGCGCAAAAATTACGAACGTTGTTTTAGTTCAGCCGAGGGCGAAAACGGGGCACCAGAAATCTCGTTCCTTAGAATGCGCTGTCGCTAGCCGCTGGCAGTAACGAGAAATAAACAATCCATGTCTCGACGATTGACAAACGATTCTGGTCCGGGTTTACGACCCCCGCACCTTCTTAAAGTAATTGCCGGGTGAGGTCAACTTAAATAACGCAATCGGGACGGCGGGGACCGCTCTGTGGTACTTTTACCGGGTTCCGCCATGATTAACGGGCACACGGCGCCCGATGCCGGCTGCCCCGTATCTTGCCAATCGGAAAAATTTTTGTATCTTACGCGCGCTATGACTCAACTCATTCAAGTCGAACAACTTTATCGCTATTACGGCGATCACTGCGCCGTCAACAACGTTACTTTCACACTGGAAAAAGGCGAAATTCTGGGATTTCTCGGCCCCAACGGGGCGGGCAAATCGTCCACCATGCAGATGATCTGCGGCAATCTCGCGCCGACCTCCGGGCAGATCCTCATCAACGGCATCGACATACTCGACAATCCCAAGGAGGCCAAGCGCGAACTCGGCTATTTGCCCGAGATACCGCCGGTCTACCGCGAGCTGACCGTGGATGAATACTTGGGCTATTGCGGGAAACTGCATGAGATCCCGGTGGAAAAGCTTGCATCCGCGGTCGACAGCGCCAAGGAGCGCTGCGGCCTGGCCGACGTGGGCGAGCGCCTGATCGGGAATCTTTCGAAGGGCTATCAGCAGCGGGTCGGCATCGCCCAGGCTATCATCCATTCTCCGGCAGTCATCATTCTCGACGAACCCACGGTCGGGCTGGACCCCATCCAGATCCGCGAGATCCGCGAACTGATCCGGGAGCTCGGCAAGGAGCACGGCATCATCCTCTCGACTCATATCCTCCCCGAGGTCCAGGAGTCCTGCACCCGCGTGCAGATCATTCACAGGGGCAAGCTGGTGCTCAACGACAGCATCGACGGCCTCGAACAGCAGATGCGCGCGTCCAGCCTGGTGTTGGAGACCCGCCAGGCGCCCGATTTCATGAAGCTCTATGCCATCGACGGGGTTCAAAAGATCGACGATCTCGGCGAACGGCGCTATCGCATCTTCCATGACAAGGACAAGAGTCCCGCCGAACGGGTCGCCGAAGCAGCCGTATCGCTGGGCTGGGGACTTCTGGAACTGACTCCCGAACGGCGCAGCATGGAAGAAATCTTCATAGACATCACCCAACACACTCCCGTCATGGAGGAACAAGTCGCATGATGGCCTTCGTCATCGCGGGGCGCGAGCTCCGCACGCTGTTTCTTTCGCCCTTGGCCTGGTCGATTCTGGGCGTGATCCAGATCATCCTGGGCTACATGTTCCTGGCGCAGCTGGATTACTACGTCATGCTTCAGGCACGCATCGCCGGCATGGAAGACGCGCCCGGCATCACCGACCTGATCGCCGTCCCCCTGTTCGGCAATGCCGGCGTAATCCTGCTGCTGGTAACGCCGCTCCTGACGATGCGCCTGATCAGCGAGGAGCGCCGCAACCGCACGCTGAGCCTTCTGTTTACCGCACCGGTTTCGATGACCGAGATCATCCTCGGAAAATACCTGGGTGTGTTCGCATTCTTGCTGATCATGGTCGCGATGATCGTGCTGATGCCGCTGTCCCTGCTGGCCGGAGGTGGACTGGACATGGGCAAGCTGGCGGCTTGCGTCATCGCCCTGGTGCTGCTGCTGGCCGGATTCGCCGCAGTCGGACTCTATATGTCGGCACTCGCCAGCCAGCCGACGATCGCGGCGATCAGCACCTTCGGAGCCTTGCTCCTGCTCTGGATCCTCGACTGGACCGGCAACTCGGCCGGCGGCGTGCTCGAATATCTGTCACTGCTGCGCCATTACGAGAGTTTGCTGAAAGGCCTGGTATCGACTACCGACCTGGTTTATTTCCTGCTGTTTACGCTCACCTTTCTGGTACTGAGCGTCCATCGCCTGGATAACGATCGCCTGCAAAAATGAAGATCAACCGCAAGACGCATCTCGAACTACGCCTGCAAAACCTGCTCTTCACCTTGCTGTTTCTCGCCGCCGTGGGCCTGGTGGCCTGGCTGAGCACGCGCTACAGCGCCCAGTTCGACTGGACCGCAAGCGGTCGCCATACCCTGTCCGAGGCCAGCCGCAAAGTTCTGGACCTGATGGAAGATCCGGTCACGATCACCGCCTATGCCCGCGAGAACCAGCAACTGCGAGGCCAGATTCGCGATCAGATCGGACGCTATACCCGCCACAAGGCAGATCTGACGTTGAATTTCGTCAATCCTGATACACAGCCCGACAAGATTCGGGAACTGGGCATCACCATGGACGGCGAGTTGATGATCGATTATCAGGGCCGCACCGAGAAGGTCCAGAGCGCCGACGAAAACGTTGTGACCAACGCCTTGCAGCGCCTGGCCGTGGCCGAGGAAAGGCACGTGGTCTTTCTCGAGGGGCATGGCGAACGCTCGCCGCAAGGCCAGGCCAACCACGATCTCGGACAGTTCGGCGAAGAACTGGAGCGGAAAGGCATCACGGTCTCCATGGTCAATCTGGCGGTGACGCCCGACATTCCGGACAACACCCATGTCCTGGTTCTGGCCGGACCGCGCGCGAACCTTCTGCCCGGCGAAGTCTCTCTGATCCAGGACTACGTGAAGAAGGGCGGAAACCTGCTGTGGCTGGGCGATCCCGGCGAACTGCACGGTCTCGCGCCTCTGGCGGAGCAGCTCGGCATCAAGTTCCTGCCGGGAACCGTGGTGGATGCCTCCACCCAGCTCTTCGGCATCGACGATCCCACGTTCTCCCTGGTCGCCGAATATCCGGCGCACCAGGTCACCTCCAATTTTCAGACAATGACGCTGTTCCCGGCCGCCGCGGCGCTGGGCGAAACCGGGCAAAGCGATTTCCTGCGCGAATCCCTGCTGAGTACCCTGTCCCGCTCCTGGACCGAAACCGGAGCGATCGAAGGCAAGATCCAGTTCGATGCGGACAAGGGCGAGCGTAGCGGCCCGCTCAGCATCGGTTATGCGCTGACCCGCGAGATCGAAGCGCCGCAGGGCGAACCGGAAGCGTCACAGGGCGAGCCGCAGGAAGAGGCAAAAGATTCGCCGACGGCCGAACATGCCGAGAAGCCGCAAGCCGGGGACACCGAAAAGAAACCGTCGGAACAGCGCGTGGTGGTCATCGGCGACGGCGATTTCCTGTCCAATGCCTTTCTCGGCAACGGCGGCAATCTCGAGCTCGGCCTCAACATCATCCATTGGCTCAGCCAGACCGAAGCGTTTATCGATATTCCCGCCAAAACGACGCCGGACCGGAAGCTGGAACTCTCGCCGTTCGCTTCCGGCGTAATCGCCACCGGTTTCCTGATCGCCCTACCCCTCGGTCTGATCGGCACGGGAACTGCCATTTGGTTTAGACGCCGGAGACGTTAATGAAATCGAGATTGCTCCTGAATCTAGCGCTTTTGGTCCTGATAGCCATTCTCGGCGCCGTCGCTTTTTTCGAGCCCGGAAAGAAAGAGCCGGAAACGACGCCTCTGGTACCGGTCGATGAAAATGCGCTCGCCGCCGTCACCCTGCAAAACAAGGACACCATCAAGTTCGAAAAGCAGAACGGCCACTGGCGTTTGACCGCGCCGTTCAACGCGCCGGCCAACGATATTCGGGTCCGCCAGCTGATCGGCATCGCGGAGGCGAACAGCGAGGCGCAGTACCCGATAAGCTCCGAGGACCTGGCCAAATTCGATCTCGACAAACCGAAAGCGACCTTGATTCTGGACACGACGACCCTGAAGTTCGGCGGCTCCGATCCCATCAACATGCGGCGTTACGTGCAGATCGGCGACACCTTGCACCTGGTCGGCGACGATTTCTTCCATCATCTCACGGCTTCGGCCACGGATTACGTGGACAAGAAGCTTTTGCCCGAGGATGCCAAGATCAACGAGATTATCATCCCCGGCCTGAAAGCGACGCTGGGGCAGGATGGCAAATGGATCCTGGAACCGCCGGCGGGACCCGATCAAAGTATTTCCGATCTGCTCAACGCCTGGAATACGGCACGGGCGATCGACGTGAAGCGCGTCGAACAGCCGATTCAGGCCGACATCGTCCGAATCACCCTCGCCGAAGGCAGCCCGATCGAGTTCCACATCCTGCAGCGCGAACCCGATCTGGTTCTCGTCCGAGAGGACCTGGGGCTGCAGTATGAAGTGACCGGAAACGCGACAAAACGCCTGCTGAGCCTGCAAAAGCCGGATGTCATGCCCGAGCAGCCAACACCGTCGCCAACCGAAGAGGAGGACGGGGAGGAAAGCGAAGAAGACGAAGAAGCGCCGCCGGACGCGGAGGAACTGGAAGAAACCGGCGAAGAGGCAGCCGACTGATCCTTCGTTCCAGCCCGTCGCTACCTGCCCGGTCAAGCCGCCATGCCCGAACTGCCGGAAGTCGAAACCACCCGGCGAGGCATTTCGCCTCATCTTGTCGGTCAGACCATCCGGGCAGCGATCATTCGCGAGCCGCGGCTGCGCTGGCCGGTTCCGGCGGACCTTCCCGAGAAGCTCGAAGGCCGCTTGATCCGCGACGTCGGACGCCGGGGTAAATACATCCTGATCGGCACCGAAGGCGGAACGCTGATCGTTCATTTGGGCATGTCCGGAAGCCTTCGCATTCCGGATCCCGACACCCCGCCCCGAAAGCACGATCACTTCGACCTCGTGCTCGCCAGCGGCACCCGTCTCCGGTTTCACGATCCGCGCCGTTTCGGCTGCGTGGTGTGGACCGAAGCCGATCCCGCAACTCACCCCCTCCTCGCCGAACTCGGTCCGGAGCCCCTGAACGAGCACTTCGACGCGCCCTATCTTCACGGCAAAGCCCGGAGCCGAAGCGCGCCGGTCAAATCCTTCATCATGGACAGCCGCATTGTGGTCGGCGTGGGCAATATCTACACCAACGAAGCCTTGTTCCGGGCCGGCATCGATCCGCGCCGGCAAGCCGGCCGGATTGCCCTCGTCCGCTACGAAAAACTGGTCGCCTCCATACGCGCGGTTCTTGCCGAAGCGATCGAGCAAGGCGGAACCACGCTTCGCGACTTCGTCAACGAGAACGGAAGACCCGGGTATTTTCAGCAGACCCTGCAAATATACGGCCGCAGCGGCGAACTGTGCCGCCGCTGCGGCGGGCCCGTCCGTACCGAACGCTTGGGACAGCGCTCAACTTATTGGTGCCCAAAGTGTCAACATTGAGATACGCGATTCTGAATTGACGGCGGCACGCGAGTTTTTCCTTGCCCGGGAAGAACGCGCAGCGGTACCGATATCTCTCGAACGGACAGGAGGCAGCCTATGCAAATCGGTATGATCGGTCTCGGACGAATGGGCGCCAACATGGTTCGCCGTTTGATGCAAGCCCATCATTCCTGCGTGGTTTGGGACAACTCGCGGAAGGCGGTGGAAGCACTGGCCGCCGACGGTGCCGAAACCGCCGAAAACCTGCGGGACCTGGTGCGAAGGTTGGGCAAGCCGCGGGTTGTGTGGCTGATGGTTCCGGCGGGTTTCGTGGACGGCGTGATCGGCGAACTGGCTCCCTTGCTCGAAAGCGGGGACATTCTGGTCGACGGAGGCAATTCTCATTACCGGGACAGCATGAGCCGAGCGTGGCGCCTGAACGAGCATGACATCCATTTTCTGGACATCGGCGTCAGCGGCGGCATCTGGGGACTGGAGCGGGGTTACTGCCTGATGATAGGCGGCGAGGCAGAATCCGTTCGGAAGCTGCATCCCGTTTTTCGGGCCCTGGCGCCGCCTCACGAAGCGGCCTCGCGCACGCCGGAACGTGCAAACAGCGAACCGGCCGGCGCCGAGCAGGGCTACCTGCATTGCGGCCCGAACGGCGCGGGCCATTTCGTCAAGATGGTCCACAACGGCATCGAATACGGCCTCATGGCCGCCTATGCCGAAGGTTTCAATATCTTGAAAAACGCCGGAATCGGCTTGGAAAGCCAGGCTCACGATGCGGAAACCACGCCCTTGCGGAATCCGGAGTACTACCGGTTCGACTTCAACCTGCCCGAAATCGCCGAATTGTGGCGAAGAGGCAGCGTGGTCCGCTCCTGGATGCTCGACCTGGCGGCGTCGGCCCTGTGGCAATCGCCCGAACTGGACAAGTTCTCGGGACACGTGTCCGATTCCGGCGAAGGGCGCTGGACGGCAGCGGCGGCCATCGACGAAGGCGTCCCCGCCCCGGTGCTGAGCGCCGCGCTGTTTCAGCGGTTCTCGTCCCGCGACCGTAGCGAGTTCGCCGACAAGTTCCTGTCGGCCTTACGCTGGCAATTCGGGGGACACCGGGAAAAATCCTGACGAATGCCGGTGCGGCCAGGTCTGCTCGCAAGGCCGAGCCACACTGTTTTAAGAGGAGCGTAGCTGTCCTGAATCTTGCGGAGTCCACGACGAGTGGGCGAGGACGAGGTCGCGCAGAGAGCGGCGGGCCGCCGGACTCGCCGCCGCGGCATTCTCCAAATCCTCCGAAACTGTCGTCAGTTCCGGCGGGCCGAACCCCGCATGCGCGGCGAAGCCCGTGTCCTCGCGCTGCGTGCGCATGGCCATAAGAATGTCCCAGACCGTGATTCCGGCAATGTCGCGCGCCGGAAAAAAGCTTTCGTCGCCCTTGCCCGTTTCCGCCACCAGGCCACCGGCTTGCAATACGCTCAAGCCGTCTTTCACCGTTTCCCACGGCAGCGACAATCGCTCGGCCAGCGCGTCGATGGTCCAGGGACTGCCGCCGTGCACGAAGCGTTCGCCGATCAGGTACATCACGGCGAGGCCAAGCCTTTCCTGCAGGCGGTTGCCAAGCTGAACAAACCGGCTCTTTCCCCTGACATAGTAAGGATGCTGGAAATAAAACGCGGCTTGTCCGCCGATCAGCAGAATCAGCCAGCTGAGATCGAGCCAGATCATGAACAGGATAACGATGACCAGGCTTGAATAAATCGCGTGGTAACTGGTCGACCCCACCACGAACTGGGCGAAAAGCAAACCTGCCAGCTTCCACACCACACCGCCCACGGCGCCGCCGAACAACGCGGCTCGCCAGGGCACCCGCGTATTCGGGATGTAGATGTAGACGAAAGCGAATGCCGTGATGATCATCAGATAGGGCAGCAGCTTGCCGCCGAGGTAGAACAGGGTACCGAACGGCTCCTGCGCGATCAGCCGCCGAACCACGCTCGCGTGAGGCATCGAGGCGGTGAGACCGATGGCCGAAAATATCAGTACGGGACCCAGCAGGATGACGCTCAGATAATCGCTCGTACGCCGGGCCAGGCTGCGGGCCCGGGTGACTCGCCAGATGTGATTGAATGCCGCTTCTATCTTCTCCAGCACGGAAATGATGGTGTAGATGAGCAGCATCAGGCCGACAAAGCCGAGCACGCCGACATTCACCCGGGTGACGAAGCCGAGAATGGCTTGAGTCAGTTCGTCGGCCTTATCGCCCAGCGGAGCGAGCATTTGCAGCAAGAACGGTTCCAGCTGATTGTGGACGCCGAAGGCTTTCAACAGCGAGAAGCACAGGGCGAGCCCCGGAACGATGGCCAATAAGGTGGTATAGGCGAGACTCGTGGCGCGGTAATCCAGTCCCTCGCTACGAACCGCCCGGGCGAGCGCCCGGATCCAGGCGAACACCAGGACAGCCGACGCTCGAAGCCGTTCGAAGAAACCCAGTTTTTGCCGCACCTGCCGGAGAGCATCGAAGAACTTGATTTCCATGCTGAAGATAGACTTTATTGGGCATTAGACAGTTTGAAACCACCGGGATCAATTCATATGGCCCCTCCCCGCCGCGAGATCTTCGTTCGGATAGCCGCCGTGCTGCTCGCGGTCTTGTTGTCGCTGGTACCGTCCTCGATGCCGCGGAAGCCCCCGGAGCGCGCTTCGACCGGAGACACGATGCCGTTTTCGGCTTACTCGAAAGCGCTGCGAAAAATCGCGGAACGGTTTCCGGACCAGCGTTCCGACCGGTCCTTGTCGTTTCCGGCCGACCACGGCGCGCATCCGAACGTTCCCGCGGAAATCTGGGAATTCACCGTTCAGATGCAGTCCGCAGACGGTTACCGCTACGGCCTCGTGCAAAGCTTCACACGATTCGGTCTCGGTCCGGAACAGCCCCAGCGTCCGTCGGCCTGGGCCGCCCGCGAGGTGTACCGGGGGCTGTTTGCCTTTCTCGATGCGAACCGGCGGCAGTATGGGGCGTCCGAACGTTTTGCACGAGCCGCTTTGGGCATGAGCGGATACGACCCCGTTTCCGGGCTGCTCTGGCTGGATCACTGGAAGGTACGCGTGCCGCTCGGAGAGCCCCGGTCTTACACGCTGCAAGGCGAAGCCCGAGGGACCCGGATCGATCTCCGCCTGGAACCCCGGAAACCGGCCGTCGCGCTCGACCCGCGAAACTTCCCGGCCGCGGCGGGCGGGCGTCTTCAAGGGTATATTCTCAGCCGTCTGGCGATTTCCGGCACGATTCACACCGGTGGCCGCCATCATAAAGTAACCGGCCGGGCCTGGCTCAACCGCAGTTGGGGGAAAATAGCCCCTCCGGGTGGACAAATCGCCCTCAATCGCTATCAAATGCAACTCGACGACGGCCGCGAGTTCCTGATCTTGCAGTTGAGGCGCAAGGACGGAAGCGCTGCGCCGCTGGCGAGTGGGCTCATGATCGAGGCCGACGGCGGTGCGCGGGCGATTTCGCGGAACCACGTTCGGGTCGAACCCGGCGCTGCCTGGTTGGGCGCCGGCGGGATAAAGTACCCGCTGGAGTGGAGCGTGCAATTGCCGGGTCTCGAAACCGAACTGCGCCTGAGCCCCTTGGTCGAAAATCAGGAAATCGCCGGGTCCGTGCGCGCCTGGTCCGGCGCGGTTTCGGTTTCGGGCACCGGCCGTGACGGAAAAGCGCTGTCCGGCCAGGGCTTCATGGAGCTGAGCGGCTATTGACGGCCGCTACCCGAAAGACAATTACTGTACGTAAAGAAAGTAAAGCCGTATTCGAATCACCCTCACCGCAACCCCTACCAGAGGGAGAGGAGGCTCTTGCGGCTTTGCTTTCTTGACCATTAGTAATCCGGAAAATACCTGCTGGTGAGTCGAACATGCCGCACATGAAAACCTTGACCCGCGCATTCATCGTTTCGGTAATTCTCCTCCTGGCGGCCTGCGACTCCGGGCAACAGACCGACGCCGTCGGCTATTCTCCGCTCGGCCCGGTTCCCGCCTCCCCGCAACGTCCCGGCGATCCGCAAAAAGGTTACGAAGCGCTGCTCAACGCCCCGTACATCACTTGCGGCATACCTTATTCGGTCTATAAAGAAACCGCCTCCCCGCCGGACCCGGCGGCCCTGGTTCCCGGAAGACCCGGTCGAAATGCCGAACTGCCGTACAGCCTCACCGCATACACCACGCCCAAGGGCGTGGACCTCGTGGTGAACAATTGCCTGTCCTGTCATGCCGGTTTTTTCGACGGAAAGTTGATCATCGGCCTCGGCAACGAAAATCTCGATTTCACCGAAGATCTCACGGCCGCCGTCGAGGGTGTCGGAGCCTATGTGGAAGATCGGGCGGAAGCCGAGGAATGGCGCCGCTGGGCCGACCGCGTTCGGGCGGTGGCGCCCTACCGGGTCACCGACACGGTGGGATCGAATCCGGCCATCAATATGACTCTCGCCCTAATCGCGCATCGGCATCCGGAAACTCTGGCCTGGTCGCAGGCCCCGCTGATCGAGCCGCCGTCGAAAACGGTCGCCCCGGTGAGCGTTCCGCCCTGGTGGCGAATGGCGAAAAAGAACGCCGCCTACTACAACACCGAGGGCCGCGGCGATCTCGCGCGAGCCATGATGCTGGGCGCCATATTCTGTGCGGATGACCTCGATACCGTGCGGAACATCGATGACTATGCACCGGATATTCTGGCTTATTTCGCATCGATCAAGCCGCCGGCATGGCCGTTCGGTATCGACACCGGACTCGCCGAACACGGCCGGGCCGTGTTCGAGCGGACATGCTCCGGCTGCCACGGCACCTACGGCGAGCAGCCGAGCTATCCCAACCTGGTGCTCGGACTCGACGAGATCGGTACCGATCCGGTACTGGCGCAAAATGCCGTGGGCGGCGCTTCGGACCGGTTCATTCGATGGTTCAACGAATCCTTCTACGGCGAAACGGCTCGCGCCGCTCCGGCGCCCGGTTATGTCGCCCCGCCGTTGGACGGCGTCTGGATCACCGCCCCATATCTCCATAACGGCTCGGTTCCGACCCTGGAAGCCCTGCTCGACAGTTCCAAGCGGCCGAAATACTGGACGCGATCCTACGGCGCCTCCGCATCCGACTACGATCCGGTCGGCCTGGGATGGCGCTACACCGAGCTGGCGCAGGGCAAAGCCGGTACCGATGACGCATCCGAACGGAAAAAAATCTACGATACGACCTTGCCGGGCCACTCCAATGCAGGTCATGCTTTCGGCGACGGCCTGATCCCGGAGGACCGAAAGGCCGTGATCGAGTACCTCAAAACACTGTAGGCGTCCGGAACTCCGCCCGGATGAACTTGCCGAAGCTTTGTCGGCAAAGGACTCGCGTGCCGGCGGCAAAACCGGGAAATAAAAATCATCAAAAAGGACATGAAACCATGCGGATTTATTCCATCGGCCATAGCAACAAAAGCTCCGACGAACTCATCGATATGCTCAAGAGACATGGCATCGGGTGCCTGGTCGACATACGCCGCAATCCCGGCTCCGCGCGATTCAAGCAATTCAATCGTCCGACTCTGGAACGAACCCTGACCCGGTCCGGGATTCGATATCAGTGGGAAGGGGACGCTCTGGGCGGACGGCGGGAGGAGACCCCGGACGACCTAAAACACTGTGGATTGGACCCGGAATTCCGGTCGTATGCCTCTTACATGGAGACCCAGGATTTTCGCGAAGCCGTGGACCAGCTTCTAAAGCTGGCACGTGGCTGCAGAACGGCGTTCATGTGTGCCGAGAAAGATCCGTCGTACTGCCACCGCTCTCTGATCTCGGATTATCTGACGGTACGCGGATATATCGTCGAACATCTGATCGCCGGCAACCAAAGCTGTAAACATGAGCTTCATTGCACCGCACGCATCGTCGGCTCGCAACTGATCTATGATCGAGCTCAACGGACCCTGCCGTTATTCGCCTCGGATGCGCCCTGACAACATCCTCGAGCCGATACGGAAAAAGCGGTGGGGACGCTTATCCCCGTCGTCCTATCTGCTCCCGGGCCGCGGCCAGATAGCGACGGAAGAACGAAACCGCCGAATACAGCAGGACTGCGTAGAATATCCATTCCTGCACGGAAACGCCGTTCGGATCGTCGTCGAAGACGACGATGCCGATCAAGGCGGCCAAAGAAAGCGCAAAATAGTTATACATAATACTCACCTCGATCATTCGACAGTTTTCCGGACAGCCCATTCATGCATCGAATGAAACCCGAAAATCCCGCCGTGTCAATCCGCACCTCCGATATCCGTTGAACGGCATGGAAAAACGCTGCACCGACAACGCTCGTCCGCCGGTTCTCCTGATTCACGGCGGTGCCGGTTCCGCCGAATCCGATGCCGAATTGAACCGGAAACGGCACGATTTCATCTCCGACCTGGCGGAATCGATGTGGAGCGAGCTCGCCCGGGGGCTGGCCGCGGTCGATGCCGCGACCGAGACCGTCAAGCGCCTGGAGGCATCCGGCCTATTCAATGCCGGTTACGGCTCGGCCTTGCAAAGCGACGGACTGGCCCGGCTTTCGGCTTCGTTGATGGACGGCGAGCGAATGAAATTCTCCGGCGTCATGCTGGCGACTCATCTGATCCACCCCATCGAACTGGCCAGAGCCCTGCAGAACCGAACCGAATCCGTGCTCGGTCCCCTGGGAGCACAGCTTCTGGCGCGAGAATTGGGCATGGCGCCGCAGAGCCCCGTGTCCCCGGCCCGGGCACGGCGCTGGTTCGAATATTTGGAAGGACGGAATGCGCCATCGAGCGGAACCGGAACGGTAGGCGCCGTCGTCCTGGATAGCCGGGGCGGTCTGGCCGCCGCCACCTCCACCGGCGGCGGCCGATTCAACTTCCCCGAACGGGTGTCCGATTCGGCAACGGTCGCGGGCAATTATGCCTCCGCCCATGCCGCCGTCAGTTGCACCGGTATCGGCGAGCAAATCGTCGACGATGGCGTCGCGGTGCGTCTCGAAACCCGCGTGCGGGACGGCCGCAGCCTGGTGGAAGCTGCAGACGCAATTTATCGCGAAGCGCTCGAGCGGAACCGCGAATACGGCTGGATCGCCGTCGACCGCAGCGGTGCGTGGAGCATGTACTGGACTACCGAAACCATGCTCTGCGCCGCGATCAGCGCGGACCGCCCGAGTCCCGTGCCGGGAGGGGTATGATGATGTCCCCGTTCGGCCTGTTCCGCAAGCACCGGCGCCGCAAGCTTCTGCAACGCGGACTGATAGCCGAATCGCTCTGGTCCTCCTTGCTCGCGGACCTGCCGATCCTCCGGTTTCTCAGGGAAGACGAGCGCGAGCGTCTGCGCCGATTGTCCACCCTGTTCGTGCGCGAAAAGATCTTCGAGCCGGCCGGCGGGATGATTCTGGATGATGCGATACGCACCCGCATTGCCGCGCTGGCCTGTCTCCCTATCCTGAACCTCGATTTCGACTGCTACGAAACCTGGCGGACCGTGGTGGTTTATCCGGGCGGATTCGTGCGCCGGCGGTCGGAATTCGACGACATCGGCATCATGCACGAATGGGAGGAAGCCCTGACGGGTGAATCCTGGGAGCGCGGACCGGTCATAGTGTCGTGGACGGATGTGCAAAATTCCGGGCATTGCAATGGCTATAACGTCGTCATCCACGAAATGGCCCATAAGCTGGACATGCTCAACGGCGCTGCCGACGGGTTTCCGGACTTGCCTCCGGGCATGAAACGGAAGCGCTGGACCGATGTGTTCACCGCCGCCTTCGAAGATTTCAACGCCCGCCTGAACCGGGAGGAGGAAACCGCTCTGGACCCCTATGCGGCCGAGGCGCCGGGCGAATTTTTCGCAGTGCTCAGCGAATGTTTTTTCGAAATTCCGGACTTGGTACGCATGGAATATCCGGGTGTTTACGACCTCCTCGCCCAGTTCTATCGACAAGATCCGGCCGCACGGTTTCGGCCATTCATACCGAACAACAAAAATCAGGCCCGAGACCCGGAATCGCTTCGCGACAGCCGATTTCCCGGAGACCATGCGCCACGCGAGGCGCTGGCCGATGCCGCAAGAGGAGACGACCATGGACGTTTTGACGACGATCAGCGATAGACAACTCATCCGCTTGATGGGCGAGGCCGCGGCTTCTCCCAGACTTCGGAAAAACCTGAATATTCACCGCGTACCGGAAGATCCGATCCAGCGCCTGTTCAATGCCATGGAACCCGGTACTTATGTCCGCCCTCACCGGCATGCGCGCCCGACCGGATGGGAGCTGATGCTGGCGGTCCGCGGCGCATTTTCCATCATTACCTTCGACGACAGGGGAACCGTGCAGGAGCGGATCGACCTCAGCGCGGCGGGCGGCGACATGGCGGCCGAAATTCCGGCGTACACCTGGCATGCGGTCGTCGTTCTCGCGCCCGAAACGGTCATGTTCGAAGTCAAACCGGGGCCCTACAGCCCGGTCGAGGACAAGGATTTCGCCGCCTGGGCGCCGGAGGAAGGCGATCCGGACACGGAAAGGGTCGTGGCCTGGTACGAAACCGCCCGGCCGGGCGACCGGCTATGGCCGGAAAAATCAGCCGACGCGCGTTGAGGTCCGGGAACGTTTAAAGGTCTTCGGAGATTTTTTGTTTATTGAAGCGAGTAGGTCGGCAATCCTTTGCCGACGCCACCGTCGGGCCGAGAGGTTCGTCGGCAAAGGATTGCCGACCTACGAATGCTTGAGTCGATTGACTCAAGCCCTGAGTTCAGGCTACAGGGCTCGTCACAAATGCGAAGTTCAATAAGATGAATACCGTGAAGCCACGTACGATCTATCCCGCCGCCATCCTCGCCCTGATCGTCTCCGCCGTCACGGCGCAGGCAGAAACTCCGGAACACCCGGACTCACCGGATCAACATCATCCCGAAATTCATTCCGGACATGAAATATCCGCCGCCGGGCGGCCCGGCAAGCCCGAGGAAGTCACGCAAACGGTCGAAATCAAAACCCTGGACAGCATGAAATACGAACCTTCGTCCCTCACGATCAATCGCGGAGAAACCTTGCGCCTGATCGTTACCAATGTCGGCCGGTTGCAGCACGAGGCGATCATCGGCAACGCGAAGGAACAGGAAGCTCACGGCGCGGAGATGGGCGCCGGTCACGATATGCCCCATGACGGTCCGAATTCGGTCACCGTGGAACCCGGCGACACCAAGGAACTGATCTGGCGGTTCGATCGGCCCGGACGCTTCGAGATCGGCTGTCATGTTCCGGGACATTACCAGGCAGGAATGGCCGCGGAAGTGACCGTACGCTAAAGACCGAAGACCATTGCGGCAACGCCCGATCCGCATCGACGACCGGGCTCCGTGGCTCGCAACGTTATTCGAACGCGATGAAAGTCTACCGCCTGAACCGCAGACAGCAGCTTCCCATCGGCCTGCGGGAAGCCTGGCCGTTCTTTTCCACGCCCAACAATCTCCAAAGCATCACGCCGCACTTTCTCAAGTTTCGGATTACTTCGAACGTCCCCGACGAAATCCATTCCGGCCTCATCATCACCTATCGCATAGCGGCGGTCGCCGGTATTCCCATGACCTGGGTAACGGAGATCAAGCATGTCGAGCCTCCGTTTCGATTCGTCGACGAGCAGCGCATCGGGCCTTTCCGATTCTGGTATCACGAGCACCGTTTCCGGGAGACCGAAGGCGGTATCGAAATGGAGGACACGGTTCACTATGTCATGCCGCTCGGCTGGGTCGGGCGTTTCGTGCATGCCGTCTTCATCCGCGCGCGCCTGGAGGCGATTTTCGATTTCCGGCGAGACTATCTGGACCGGCTCTGGCGCTCGCGGGAGCAGCCCGCCGCCGTGTCCGGCCCCCATCAGCCGGATTTTTCGGCAACCAGCATGTAATTGACGCTCATATCCCGGCTGAGCCGAAATTTTCGGGTGAAAGGATTGACCTTGACGCCGGTGCGATCGATGACACGCATATTGCTTTCCTGCAACAGCTCTTCCAATGTTTGCGGTCTCGGAAACTTGCGCCAGCGATGGGTTCCCACGGGAAGCCAGCGCAGCAGGTATTCGGCGCCGACAATCGCGGCGAGAAAGGATGTCAAGGTACGGTTGATCGTGCCGATGACGGTAAGACCTCCGGGCCGCACCAGCCGGCCGCAGGCGCTCATGAACAATGGCAAATCGGCCACGTGCTCGACGACTTCCAGGTTGAGGACGGCGTCGTAGGTTTCTCCCCGCGCCGCCAAGTCCTCGGCGGTGCCGCAGGTGTAGCGGACGGCCAAGCCGTGCGCTTCCGCATGGCGCTGCGCGATGCGGATATTCTTTTCGACCATGTCGACACCGTGGACCTCGGCGCCGAGGCGCGCCATGGCTTCGCTCAGCAAACCGCCGCCGCACCCGATGTCCAACAGGCGAAGCCCGCCCAGCGGCGCGGCCGAGTGCCCGGACAGGCCGAAGCGGGCCGCCAGATGGTCGGCGATATAGCCGGCCCGTAGCCGGTTGAGACGGTGCAAAGGCCAGAATGGGCCCTCCGGGTTCCACCAGGTATCGGCCAGGCGTCCGAAACGCGCGGCTTCGGCAGGATCGATTGTGGTTTTCGCGCTCAATTCTTATATAGTGTTTATCCAAGGTATAGCGGCGTATTCCGCCGCAAGCCGGAATCGGTATTCTTTCCGGAACTTATTCAGCACTTCTTAGCGTGCCGGAAGGAATCGGGATAAAATCTTGGACTTTTTGCGAAGAACGGATATCCAATGGTTCACGTCGGCATCGTCATGGGCAGCAATAGCGATTGGGAAATCATGCAGCACGCCGCCCGTCAGTTGAAAGATTTCAATGTCCCGTTCGAAACGAAAGTGGTCTCCGCTCACCGGACACCTGACTTATTGTTCCAGTACGCCGAAACGGCGGCCGACCGCGGCCTCAAATGTATCATCGCCGGCGCCGGCGGTGCAGCGCACCTGCCCGGAATGATGGCGGCGAAAACCGCCTTGCCCGTGCTCGGCGTTCCGGTGCCCACGAAATACCTGAAAGGCCGGGATTCCCTGTACTCCATCGTGCAAATGCCGAAAGGCGTTCCGGTCGCCACCTTCGCCATAGGTGAAGCGGGTGCGGTGAATGCCGCTCTGTTCGCGGTCGCACTGCTCGCCGTGCATGACCCTGACCTGGCCGCCAAGCTTCAGGCCTTCCGTGTTCGACAGACCGAATCGGTGCTGGCGCTGACGCTGCCGGAGATCCAGTGAAATCGACACCTGCGACGAAGCTTCGATGTTCCGGTACACGATATCCCGAGCTAACCTAGAATAAAAACGGTTGTCGTCTATCGACCCCGTTCCCGAGTTCCCTATTGATCCTAGAGACGATGAAACACATTCTACCGAATGCCATGCTGGGCATCCTGGGGGGAGGCCAATTGGGCCGCATGTTCACCATGGCGGCAAGAGCCATGGGCTACCGCGTAACCGTGCTCGATCCGGATGCCGACAGTCCCGCCGGCGGACTGGCCGACGTACATATCCGGGCGGCCTACGACGAGCGCGCGGCACTCGACCGGCTGGCGGAAACCTGCGCGGCGGTCACCACCGAATTCGAGAACGTTCCCGCCGACAGCCTCGGCTACCTGGCGCAGCGCGTGCGGGTCAGTCCTTCGGCCGAATCCGTTTCGATCGCCCAGGACAGGATCGCGGAAAAGCGCTACATTTCCGGTGCCGGGCTTCAGGTGGCACCCTTTCTCGCGATCGAGGGTGCCGGCGATCTCGATCGGAACCTCGAAGGCCATTTGCCCGGAATCCTCAAACTGGCGCGGCTCGGATACGACGGCAAGGGACAGGTCCGGGTGAAAACCGCCGAGGAAGCGAAAGCCGCTTTCGCCGAACTGGGCGGAAAGTCCTGCGTACTGGAGCGGCAGCTGAACCTCAAGGCGGAAATTTCGGTCATCATCGCCCGTTCTTCGCCGACCGAAGTCGCGTGTTTCCCGGTGGCGGAAAACCAGCACGAATCGGGAATTCTCGACGTCAGCATCGTTCCCGCCCGGGTGACGCCGGCGGTGGCGGCGCATGCGCAGGAGATGGCGCTCAAGCTCGCTCAAGCCATGGACTATATCGGCGTATTGGCGGTGGAGTTCTTCGTCCCGGACGACGACGATCTGGTCATCAACGAAATCGCGCCGCGTCCCCACAACAGCGGCCACTACACCCTGGATGCCTGCGCCGCCAGCCAGTTCGAGCAGCAGGTCCGTACCTTGTGCGGACTGCCGCCCGCGGATACCCGCTTGCTGAGCCCGGTGGTGATGGTCAATCTTCTGGGCGATATCTGGCGCGACGACGAACCCGCCTGGGACAAGCTCCTCAGTCAGCCTAACGTGAAACTCCATCTCTACGGCAAAAAGACCGCCCGCATCGGCCGCAAGATGGGCCATTTCAACGTGCTGGCGGACGATGCGGAAACCGCCCTGTCGCAGGCGCTGGAACTGAAACAGATGCTCCACGCCTAGGCCGAACGGCGGCACTTCCGGCTAGCAGAAGGATCATGCCGAAAGACCCCGTTCAGGTCTTGCGCAGCGTGTTCGGCTACGAACGCTTTCGTGGCCAGCAGCGCGCCGTCATCGATCATCTGACGGCGGGCGGCGACGCGCTGGTTCTCATGCCGACCGGCGGCGGAAAGTCGCTCTGCTACCAGATTCCGGCCCTGATCCGTCCGGGCACGGGCGTCGTCGTTTCCCCCCTGATCGCCCTGATGCAGGATCAGGTCGAAACCTTGCTTCAGCTCGGCGTTCGCGCCGCGTTTCTGAATTCCACCCTGCCCTACGACACGCAGCGCCAGGTCGAGCAGAGCTTTCTCGACGGCCAGTTGGACCTGCTCTATGTCGCCCCCGAGCGCCTCCTGACCGACCGCGTGCAGGCGCTCATCGGACGAGCCGAGGTCAGTCTTTTCGCGATCGACGAAGCGCATTGCGTGTCGCAATGGGGCCACGATTTCCGCGCGGATTACTGGCAGCTTTCGCTGTTGCACGAACGTTTTCCCGGCATCCCCAGAATCGGCCTGACCGCTACCGCCGACGAAAGGACCCGGAACGAGATCGTCGAGCGCCTGGGGCTACAGGACGCCAAGGTTTTCTGCAGCGGTTTCGACAGACCGAACATACGCTACCGGATTTCGCCCAAGCAGGACGCGCGCCGGCAACTGGTTCACTTTCTCCGAAGCGAACATCCCGGAGACGCCGGAATCGTTTATTGCCTGTCGCGCAAGAAGGTGGAATCGACCGCGGAATGGTTGCGCGCCGAAGGGTTTTCCGCCCTGCCCTACCACGCCGGCCTTTCCACCGATGAACGCCAGAAGAATCAGCGCCGGTTCCTGATGGAGGAAGGCGTCATCGTGGTCGCGACGATCGCTTTCGGCATGGGGATAGACAAACCCAACGTCCGCTTCGTCGCCCACCTCGATTTGCCCAAGAGCCTGGAAGCCTATTACCAGGAAACCGGGCGCGCCGGACGCGACGGCTTGCCGGCCAATGCCTGGATGGTCTACGGTCTGCAGGACGTCATCACCCTGCGGCAGATGGTGGAAGCCTCGGAGGCCGACGAATTGCACAAGCGGGTGGAACGTTACAAGCTCGACTCGATGCTCGGCTTCTGCGAGCTGACCGGTTGCCGCCGGCAGGCCTTGCTCCGCTACTTCGGCGAAATCTCCGACAAACCCTGCGGCAACTGCGACAACTGCCTCAACCCGCCGGACACCTGGGACGGCACCGATGCCGCGCGCAAGGCCCTCTCCTGCGTCTATCGCACCGGCCAGCGTTTCGGTGCCCACCACATTATCGACGTGCTGCGCGGCAAGTCCAACGAGCGAATACAGCGCCTCGGCCATGATCGGCTCAGCACCTTCGGAATCGGCCAGGAACTGGACGAGAAACAGTGGCTTTCGGTGTTTCGCCAAATCATCGCCCAAGGCTATTTGACGGTAGATTGGGAGGCCCACGGGGCGTTGCGCCTGACCGAGGACTGCCGCCCGGTCCTGCGCGGAGAGGTCTCCCTCAGCCTGAGGAAGGACAGCTACAAGGAGGCCGCAAGCGCCGGACGCCGCCACATCGAGGCCCGTTTTTCCAACCCGGACGACGACCGGCTCTGGCAGGCCTTGCGCGCTCTGCGGCGCAACCTGGCCGAGCAGCAGGACGTGCCCGCCTACGTGATTTTTCAGGATGCGGTTCTGATGGAAATGGTCCAGGCGCGTCCCGGAAACCGAACCGAACTAAAAAGGCTGGCGGGTATCGGCGAACGCAAGCTGCAACTTTACGGCGACGAATTTCTGGCCGTCATCCTGGAACACGGAAGCCGCGACGGCTCGGCCTCGACCGCCAGCACGACGGCGGATGAAAGCCTGGCCCTGTTCCGGCTCGGCATGAATGCCGAACAGATCGCCTATCAGCGCGGACTGACGATCACCACCGTATACGGCCATCTGGCCCGAGCCATCGAAACCGGCGCGGTGGAACTCGGCGAAGTGGTGGGGCTGAGCGATTCGGAAATCGGAGAAATTGAAGCGGTTCGGCAAACCCTGCCGGAAGACCAGCGGTACGCCCTCAAGCCGCTGTACCAGGCCTTGAACGGCAAATTCAGCTACGAAGTACTTCGTTGCATCCGCGCCCATCACGAGAGGCATCGGAATTCATCGGGACAGGCCTAGGTCGAACATCGTTTCCCTAAGGTAGCGTATACAATCGCTGCAGCGACGAAACTTCCGCCGGAAGCCGGCGTTGGACGACCTCGTGATCCTCTTCGGCGATCGAGTCGCAAAGCTTGTCGCCTAACGGTTTTTTCCGCTGTCGAGATTGCCTTCGTACCCTCGCGATCAGCTCACATCTGAAGGAGAGCGTTTATGGATGTTATGAAAATACCCTTCGTGGCAAAGGTGGGAATCGTCAGAACAGAACAAGGCGTCCTTAAACTCCCGTTCTCCGCGTCCACGAAAAACCACCTTGACGGCATCCACGCGAGCGCTCAGTTCACTCTCGCCGAAACCTCCAGCGGAGAGGCACTCCGGTTACTCTTCCCAGAACTTGTTGGGAAGGTGGTGCCGGTGTTGAGAGAGTCTCAGATCAAATTCAAGAAACCGGCTACCACGGCTATTTCTGCGTTCCCAACCGTATCTGAGGACGCCGTTTCGAAGTTTCGTGAGCAGTTTGAAAAGAAACGCCGCTCATCCATCTCTGTTGCGGTAGAAATCCGCGATTGCGACGGCGCCATCATATCCGTCGGCACGTTTGAATGGTTCGTGCAAGCCATTGAGCCAGGCAAGGCATACTAATAGTCAAGAAAGTAAAGCCACAAGAGCTCCCTCTCCCTCTGGGAGAGGGCTGGTGAGGGCGATTCGAACGGGACTTTACTTTCTTTACGCACAGTAACCATCCAGGCAAGGCCGGGAAGCGTTGGTGCCTCTTCATACGTTCAGCACGCGGCGCGTCTAAGCGAATCGTTATACGGCATAGATAAACCGGCGCTTTTTTTGATCCGGCAACTAAAGGTCGATTATGGCGTCTCAGAAGTATGAAGAAACATCAAGTGAAACGGCGGAGCGACGAGGCGTTGACCGAGGCCCGGAAAACGGCCGTGCGGATGCGCGCCGAAGGCTACACCGCCAAGGCGATTGCGGCCATTCTGGAGGTCAACCCGAATACCGTATACCGGTGGGACACTCAGGCCCGGGAAGGGGGCGAGGCGGCCCTCACGGTACAAAAACGGGGACGGCGAAAGGGTGAGAAGCGGCGCCTGAGTCTCGTACAAGAACTCGCCGTGCGGGAGACGATTTGCCGCCAAACACCGGATGCGGTCGGCTTGCCGTTTGCCCTATGGACCCGGCGGGCGGTGCAGCTGTTGATCGCCCAAGAGACGACGGTGTGGCTGCCGATTCGGACGGTGGGGTTGTACCTCGCGCGGTGGGGCTTGACGCCCCAAAAACCGCTGAAGAAAGCCTACGAACAAGATCCCCTGGGACGATGAGACGGGGATTGAACAGGATGGCCAGGGCGCGCGGGGCTACGCCTTACCGGGACAAACGCCGGTGGTACGAAAGCCGGTGAAGAAGTGCCGATTGAACCTGATTTCCGGCATCACGAATCAGGGACTAATGCATTTATGATTCACGAGCAGACGTAGACGGCGAAGGTCCTGATCGGGTTCATGAGCCGCTTGATTCGGGACCCGCCGAAGAAGATTTTCTTGATCCTGGATAACCTGAAGGTACACAGAAGCCAGGCGGTGCGGACCGGGTTAAAGGCCCGGCGAGACCGGGTCAAGGTCTTTTACTTGCCGGCCTATTCGCCCGAGTTGAATCCGGATGGGCTGTTGAACAGCGACTTGAAAGGCGACCCCCCGGGCAACCGGCGAAAACGAAGGCGGAGCTGAAACGGAAAGCGCGCTCCCATCTGTACCGGTTGTAGAAACGCCCCGACCGCATCCGGCGCTATTTCAAACATCCCAAGATAACCTATGCGGCAGCGACTGGATGATTCTGATTTAACTGCCTGGATAATATGAAGTTTCTGATCTGCTCGATGGCCATGCACCGACTCTTGTTCTTCCTGACAGTTAACCAATGGTTTCGGCTTGCTCGGCATAATGGGCAGGTGTATAAAACCAACGGCGACCGACCCCGCTAAAGATTGCAAGGTCTTGAAATTTTGGCGGTTCCTGAAAGCGAAATCAGTTTATAACACACAAGTGGCGCAAGATAAGGCGCCTTTTAGGAGGTCTACTTCATGTTAGAGCCGAATATCGTGCGATTCAAAGACGCCATCATTTCAGGTTACAAAATAGGGTTTAAGTCTTCTCTATTTTCTCTGATTGTTTTTCTCCCATTAACGCTAGCAGCCATCCACCCTTATTGGCCCGCCAATCTTTTTGGTTGGCTGGTCATTGTGATGTTTATCGTTCTTTTCCAAGTATGTTGGATAGCATTTCAGATTTATGTCGATAGCCGACGTAACGAACCAAAACAGTTTTCCCTATTTAAAATTTCAAGAGTTTTAGTAGTCGTCGTGCCCTCGACTCTTGTACTAATTGTGTCTCTCATGAAATTACTAGACTATGTCAAAGACAACTTATTTGTCGTTCGGCTCTAACAGGCTGTTGATTTTCTCGGCCCTGGAAGCCGCATAAATTCGTTGGATGGAGCGCCTAAAATAGGCATAAACGATTGTTTGTCATGGCAAAATAATATCATTTCAAGATACTTTGGACTCTTTCATGCGCGGCGCCGACATCACCCAGCAAGAACTCTTCAGCTACCGAACCTTGGAAGACCGGATTCCCAAGGATCATCCCCTTCGGAAGCTCCGGGCCGTGGTCGACATTCTGCTGACCACGCTGGACTCGGAATTTGATGCCCTCTATGCCCGGACCGGCCGGGAGTCGATTCCGCCGGAGCGGCTGCTGCGCGCCAGTCTCATCCAAGTCTTGTTCTCTGTCCGCTCCGAGCGGCAGTGGGTCCAGCAGATCGAATTCAATCTTTTGTACCGCTGGTTTGTCGGGCTGACCCTGGATGCCGAGGTCTGGGACCACTCCACCTTCAGCGCCAACCGGGATCGGTTGCTGAACGAGCGGATTTCCCGGCTGTTTTTCGAGCGGGTTGTGTTGCTGGCGGAATGGCAGGACCTTTTGTCGGACGAGCATTTCTCGGTGGACGGCACGCTGATCCAGGCGTGGGCCTCCATGAAGAGCTTTGTGAAAAAGGATGGCAGTTCGCCCCCGCCGGAGGCCGGCGGCCGGAATCCGTCAGTCGATTTCAAGGGCGAAAAGCGCGCCAATGCGACCCACGCCTCGACCACTGATCCGGAGGCTCGCCTTTACAAGAAAAGCGAAGGGGATAAAGCCCAACTGTGCTTCATGGGCCATGCCCTGATGGAAAACCGGACCGGCCTGGTGGTGGATGTTGAGGTGACTCACGCGCCAGCGTTTTCGATACCAGCCGATCACGATTAGCGCAGAACACGTGCGATCCCACACGGGATCGTGGATGCCGAGTCCGATGAATCACCGGAACAGCAGATTGCCATCAAGCTGCTCGACGAGTTGCCGCTCGCTGCGAAATGTGTACAGCACTTGCAGCAGCAACGCCCGAAGCGGCTTTTCCGGGGCTACGGAAGGGCACCCAGTGTGTGGATACAACGCCGCGGACTTGAACAAACTTTACGATATCGGTATTTCGCAATCCCAGGAACGCCGACAGGGAAAATTTCGGAAACAGCTCCGCGATAGCCGCCCCCTGCATCGCCGTGGCGGCAGCCAGGTAGCGCTCGGCGGCGCGGAGGTCAGGCGGATGGCGGATGGTATCGGCGGGCGAAGAGAGCATGGCTTGCCCTGGTGCTTCAGGAATGGACCGGGCCCATCCAGCTCGGCCGCCAAAGCCCCGGGCTGCCGGCCCATCAGCGCTTCCAATTGACGCAGGGCAGCGGTCTTGCCGGCTTCCAGGGTGGGAATCTGCGCCTCGGTGGTCTCCGCTTGGGCTTTGGCGCGCACCACATCATGGCGGGTTCCGATGCCCTCTTGCAGCAGCCTTTCGGTCTGCGCCAGGGTCAGCCGCATACTGTCCAGGTTCGATCGGGTGATGGCCAGCAGGGCCTGCGAGTTGCGATATTCCACGTAACTGCGCGCCAGTTCGGCGCTCAAGGTCACCAGGGATTGAGCGTATGGGTCACCGGCCGCTTCCAGTTCCGCCGAAGCCGCCTCGAGGCGCCTTTGCTGGCGTCCGAACAGATCGATTTCCCACAAGGCATCGAAGCCGATCTCGAACAGATTGTTGCGTATGCCCGGCCTCAGGCCGGGCATCGGGTTATCTTGACGCTGCACGCCCCCCGTTACATCGACCAACGGAAACAGTTCTGCGCGGGTGCTGCCCCGTTCGGCTCGGGCCTGTTCGATTCGGGCCAGTGCGATTTTCACGTCGAGATTGCGCGCCAAAGCTCGATCCATGAGGCGATCCAGTTCGTAATCGCCGAAGGCTCGCCACCGTGCCTTCCAATTTTCCGGTTTGGCCCATAGCAGATCGGCGCCGAGCTTTTCACCGGCCTGCCATCGATCCGGAACGGCCGGAACAGGCGCCCGATAATCGGGACCTACCGTGCATGCCGCCAGGCTCGTTGCGAATAGTAAAAGTGAAAATTGGAGCTTGGTGTTCAATGTCGTTGTGTATCTGTTATGCGTTTTTTCATCCAGACCATCGCCTGCCGTTTTACTGTGTCCGCACTAAGCCAGCTTGTTGCGGAACATCCAGGCGGCGATGGGCAGCGTCACGGCCGCAATCATCAGAAGTGCCAGCATTTCGGGCAGCAGCTGGACGATGCCGGCACCCTCCAGATAGATCTGGCGCGTCATGCTGATGGCATAACGGAGCGGGTTCACGGCGGTAAGATATTGGAGTGCGGCCGGCATGGTCATCAGCGGCGTGGTCAAGCCCGACGGCATCATCACCACGAGCGTACCGATCATGGCCTGCTGCATGTTTCGGGCGATGGAGGAAAGGAACAAGCCGATCCCGACCGATGCCGCCAGGAACTCGGCAAGGCTCAGGTAAAGCACGAAGTTGGAGCCCGCAAAGGGAATTTGGAACCACAGCTGGGCGACCAGCAGGATCGAGGTGGCTTGAATCAGCCCGACGATCATCGAGGGCAATGCCTTGCCGACCATGATCTCGTAGGGACGGAAAGGCGTCACCAGCAATTACTCGAAAGTGCCTGCCTCCCGTTCGCGAGCCACCGACATGGCGGTCAGGCTCATCGTCATCATCTTGGTGATCGTCCCGATCAACGGTAGACCACCGCGGCGCCCCGGTCGAACACGATCGCGGGATAGCGCGCGAGGCCGTAGCTCAGAGCTCTGGCATGGCCTTCGTAAGCCGTCTCCAACTGCGCCGCGAGCCTGCTGCCCTGCCCTTCGAGCCGCTGCCGGGCGATCGCCAAGGCCGCCGCCTCGTTCGCGGGAAGTCCTGCCGAGAGGACCGCTTCGATCCGGCGTGGAGCGGCGAGATCGAAGATGTCGATGGGAATCCTTTGGTTTCGAAGCGTTTCAACGCCCGAGGCCGGAAAGCTCGGATCGGTGAAAACTTCCACGGCGGCCGGCCCGATATCGGCCGGAACCGGGGGGGCGGAGAGGGTCAGCCACCATTCCATCATGTTGAGCATCCGCCGGGCCGCATCGGGAAAGTCCTGGAGGTTTTGGGTGGCGAGCCACAAGCAGGCGCCATAGCGCCGCCACATCTTCGAGATCTTGACGACGTCGGGGGCCAACAGCGGATTGGTGGCGACGATGTGGGCCTCGTCGGTGAGCACCAGCGTCGGCCGGCCCTCGTACTGATGCTACTCGACCATGGCGTGGATGTGATTCATCAGCGAGATGTAGGCGACCGTCAGCTTATCCTCGTAGCCTTCCTGCGCGAGGACGCCCATCGCGAACACGGTGACGTCGGCTTCCGGCCAGAGCTGCCCCCGTCAATTGAACAGCTTGGCTTCGAGGCTTCCCTCGGTACAGAAGAGGCTCAAGGCATCGGCCATTTCGAGTGCCCGGGCACGCCGCGGCGGCTCGAGTTCGGCCAGCCCCGGCAGATCGCGGATCGGACCCAGCTCATCCGGTCCCTTGAGCAATTGGGTGGCGCTGCGCCGCCTGAACAAGCACGCGTGGATTTTCCGTCGATTGCCTTGCCACGGCCCGCCCGTGACCTGATCGTCATGGAATAGCCCGCCGGGCCGCGCAATGTCGGCGCAGTGGTCGCGCAGCGCGGCCAGCCAGTGGCGCGTGTACGCCGAATCTCGGACCTCATCGCGCGCGTAGGCCTCCACCTCGTCGGCCAGGCTGTCGAGCCGGTACTCGTCGTGGACGAAAAGCTGGAAGATCCAGGGGTATTGTTGCTCCGCGACCGAACCCGTGAGCACCACTGGATCTTGTCGCGGAACTCGGCCAGCCACGCCTCCGGGCGCGCCTCGACGCCGGCGGGCCGGATCTCGAACAAGGCGCCGACATTGCGGCCGCCGTCGAGCAGAAGTAAGCGTCCGCTGGAGGACAGTCTTTTCCTGATGCCGCCGAACAGTTAACCGTCAGGACCTTATACGTTGGCTGGTTTCCAGTTGTGGGGTAGCAGGCTGTCGATCTCCCTCTGCTTGGTGGTGGGTAAACGGGTCAGGACGTCTTTCAGGTAGGCCTCTGGGTTGAGGTCGAGTTCCTTGCAGGTTTGGATGAGGCTGAACACCGTGGCGGCGACCTGGCCGCCCTTGGGCGAGCCGAGGAACAGCCAGTTCTTGCGGCCGATGGTGAGGGGGCGGATCGCCCGCTCACTGCGGTTGTTGTCGATCTCCAGGCGACCGTCTTCGGTATAGCGCTCCAGCGCCGGCCAGTTCTTGAGGGCATAGCCGATGGCCTGGGCAGTGGGGGTCTTGGGCGCCAGCTGGCGCAGCCGGTCTTCGAGCCAGGCCTTGAACTCGGCCAGGATCGGCCGCGCCTGTTCCTGCCGTAGCTTTCGGGTGCCTTCGGCGTCGAGTTGCTGTTCCTTGGCCTCCCGTTCGATGGCGTAGAGCCGGCCGATGTACTCCAAGGCCTCATGGGCGCTGATGCGCTTGCCGTTCTCGGTCTGTCGGGCAATCTCGAAGAACTTGCGGCGCGCATGCGCCCAGCACGCCACTTCCAGGACCTTGCCTGCGGCGAAGATCTGGTCGTAACCGGCATAGGCGTCCGCCTGCAGGTAGCCGCTGTAGCCTTCCAGTTTGGCCTTGGGATGCTTGCCCGCCCGGGTTTCGGTGTGGTCATAGACGACGATGGGCGGCGAGTGGCCGGCGTATACCCAAAACCGGGTTTCCCGCGTCTTGCCGCGGTCCTGCACCGCCACAGTGGTGTCGTCCGAGAAGATCACCGGCTGTTGCTTGAGCAACGCCAGCATCCGCTCGACCAAGGGCTGCAGCTGCCAGCCGCTCTGGATGACCCAGTCGCACAACGTGGTGCGGGCAATGGGGACACCCTGGTGGGCAAAGATTTGCTCGATGCGGTACAGCGGCAGGTGATAGCCGTATTTGGCCATCAGCAGATGTGCCAGAAGACCCGGCAGAGGGATGCCCTGCTCGATGATTTGCGGCGGGGCCGGTACCGTGGTCAACTGCCCTTGGCACTTCGCGCAGGCGCACTTTTCCCGCCGCGTTTCCACGACCTTCAGTTGCGCCGGGACGTAATCCAAGCGTTCGGAGCTTTCGTAGCCGATCACCGGCCGTTCCTCACCGCAGGCAGGACACTGCCGGTCTTGTGCCGACAACGGCAATACCACGATCTCTCGCGGCAGATGCGCCGGCAGTGCGGTGCGCTTCGGTTGATTCTTGGCGGGCGATTGCACCACCACCGTCTTGAACGCCACCGGACTGGCGACGGGGGCGTCCTCGGGCACCTCATCCCACAGCGGCAGTTGGTCGATGTCGGGGAGGGTCGCCAGTCGCTCGGAACGGGCGCCGAACAGCAGCTTCTTCAGCTGCGCTAGGTCGAATTCCAGCCGTTCGATGCGCGCCTCGCGCTGGGCCAGGGTGGCCTTTAGAGTACGATTTTCTTCGGCGAGAGCGGCGGCATTCATGGCTGCCATTATACCCGGTGGACCACCCGAAAGCCCAGCTCTGATGCGGGTTTCAGGCACTTTCGACTCAGCCGACCCGACCCGCGCGAACCGCGCGGAAACGGGCCACCGTCAGGTCCACGCCTTCCAGCAACAGCAGCAGGTCCGAGCGCGAAATCGTCCCCTGAACCGGCTTGCGGAAGCGGCCTTTCTCCAGCCGCTTGTAGGCCAGCCAGAAACCGTGACGATCCCACCACAACAGCTTCACCTTGTCCCGGCCCCGGTTGAAAAACACGAACACCGCACCCGATAACGGCGAATGCCCCAGACTGCTCTCCACCGCCAGCGCCAAACCATCGATGGACTTGCGCAAATCGACCGGCTCGGCCACCACATACACCGCCGCCGCACTCAGAATCGTCGCCAGCATCACGAGACCAATGCGGCCACCACCTGCTTCAACAACCCGGCATCGAACCCCGGTTTCACCTCGATGCGAACCCCGCCCACCGACAACCACAGACCACCGACTGCTGTCTCACCGCCATCTACCCGCATCAACGTCAGTGGCGCCACCACCGCTGGCTGCGCTACGCGTCGACGCCAGTAGATGAACGCCGCATAGCTGACCGCCTCGCGCGCACACCAAGCGCGCACCGACAACCCACTCCCTGCCTGTTGCTCCAGCAGGACCCGCCAATGCATCTCTCGTTCTTGTTTCGTCATCGCCATCTCCTCCTCTTCGGGAATATGGCGATACTGTGACTCAGGCGCTAATCGGTGGGAATTATGCGGACAGCCGGACGCTTACGAGCAGAAAGACCCGGTGTTCGGGATCGCAGTCGAGCCAGGGCAGATGGTTGGTGAAACAGCTCGGCCGCTCGTAGCGCCGCCTGACGTCCGTCTCGGTGGGCGGCGTGGTCCGGTCGAACGGCCCGCGTGGCGCGGGTTCGGTGGCTCGGGGTTTGGACAGGAACGAAAACAGCGGCATCACCAGCCCTCCGCTTCGCCCGGCAAGGCGTATTCCACCGTCTCGTACATCGGAAAGCTGGTGGCATAGCCCGGCACCGGATGGCCCTGGGGCGAGAGGTGCGGGAACACGTACAGGACGAGGTCCGGATTCGGCAGGCGCGGGAAGAGTTGCTGGATCTCGCTGTGGGCCTCGCGGGTCCAGCCGTCCAGGCTCACGGCGGCGTGGCCGGGGCCGCGCACGCCCCGCTCCCGTCGGGCGCCTTCCGTTCGGCGCTGCCGGGTTTTTTCGAAATGGGCATCGTAAACCTCCCGCATGGTGGGTCCCCCCCCTGTGGCAGCAGGGTGTCCTTGCTGCCGGTGGCGCAGCCGACCCGGTGGTGGGGGCCGCGCGCCTTGGGCCTGGGCGCTCTGCTGCTCTTTCCGTTGCACGCCCTGATCATCGGAACTCAGGGTGCGGATCGTGCCGTCGTCGAACACGAACGTCACCGAATGCAGGGTGCCCCGGACACAAGAGAGCGCCCAGTCGCCGATCGCGGTCCCGGAGAAGATCATGCCGTCGACGCCCGGAATCTCGAGCCCGTTGGCGGCGAGGTTGTCGGAGCCCACGATCACCTTTAAGGGATACGGGTCCTCCACCTGGCCTTTGATCGGAATCCGCCCGATCAGCGCGGTCATGCCGGTGGAGCCGATCAGGGTGGCGTTCCGCGGCACCGGGTAGGCCGGTTCCGGCGCAGCGGTGGGATGGGCGGCGCCCCCGCCGAGCCCGGCATGGTCCAGGAGGGGGTTTTCGCCGACGCGCGGAATCCTACGAAGAGCGCAAGCACCAGCGCGAACGTACCGAGAAACAGACGATCGAAATGGAGGACCGGACTTTCGATACGCCTGACCTGTCTCACCTGATCGAGCAAGTGGCCGAAACATGGCCTGGTGATGCTCATGGGCAAAGGCGGCGTGGGCAAAACCACCCAGACCGCCGCATTGCCGTGGGTTTGGCGCGACGTGGAATGCCGGTGCATCTCACCACCTCCGATCCGGCCGCATACTTGACCGAGACACTGCCCGAATTGATCGAGCACCTGACCGTCAGTCGTATCGATCCGCAAGTGGAAACCAAGCGTTATCGCGCTCATGTGCTGGAAACCAAAGCCAAGGACCTCGACGCTCAGGGTCGGGTGCTGCCGGAAGAGGACTTGCGCTCACCCTGCACCGAGGAAATCGCGGTTTTTCAGGCTTTCTCCCGCATCATCCGCGAGGCCGGCAAGAAATTTGTGGTTATGGACATCGCTCCCACCGGCCACACCCTGTTGCTGTTGGACGCGACCGGAGCCTACCACCGTGAAGTGGTTCGCCAAAATGCGCAGAGACATGCATTACACCACCCCGATGATGCGGCTGCAGGATCCCAAGCAGACCAGGATTCCTATCGCAACCTTGGCGGAGACGACGCCCGTGCTGGAAGCCGCCAACCTGCAGAACGATCTTCGCCGTGCCGGCATCGAGCCGTGGGCCTGGATCATCAACCAAAGCCTGGCTGCAAGCCAGAAGCTGTTCGCCCCTGCTGCGGAAGCGGGCCATGAACGAACGGCCCCGGATCGAGGCGGTCGCAAGCCGTCATGCTTCCCGTTACGCCGTCGTTGCACTGCAAAACGACGGGCCGGTCGGTGTCGAACGCCTGCAAGCCTTGGCGGAAAGCCCGACAGGGGCCAAGAGTTCATAGGGGCTCTGATGCCGCCATCGCAGCAACAATCGAATTCACAGGAGTAATCATGACTGACCCACGAAATGACGACGTTCGAGATTCGGTACACCAGACCTATATGCAGGGAGAGCATGCAAAACCGGGGAAGGCCGTCGGATCGATGGACGTCATTGGCTGGGGGTAACGGAAAACCGGTCATTTCCGTTACCCCTCCTATCCTTCCCCAATGGCGGCAGCACGCATTGGATTTCCTTCTTGGTTGCGACGTCGGGCAGGAACATTGGCGAAAACTCGGATACATCAATTGTGGTTCCCGCCGTACTCCAAAAGTTCATAAGTCCGTAATCCAACGGTCATTTCCGTTGCCAATAATCGCCGACGCTCGCCGTTTGCGGATTTTGGGGTCCACGCCGGCGACCTCGTCGTTTCATGACAGAACAAAACGGAGGTCATTTCATGTCCGATCACCAAGACGATCACACCCACGATCCGAAGCGCCGCCATTTTCTGCGCTCTAGCGCCGCCATGGCGGGCGCGACGGCCGCGTTATCCGTGATGCCGCCCGCAATCCACAAGGCGCTTGCCATCCCTGCCCACGAACGCACACGCTCGATTAAGGATGTGAAACACATCGTCATCCTGATGCAGGAGAACCGCTCCTTTGATCACTACTTCGGCGCGCTGCGGGGCGTGCGCGGTTTCGGCGACCGCTTCCCGATCCCGCTCGCCAGCGGCAAACCGGTGTGGTTTGAATCCGACGGCTCGCGTGAGATCACGCCCTATCGCCTCGACAAGAGCACGATGAACGCGGCGCTCATCCCTTCCACACCACACAACTTCCCAGACGCGCAGCTGGCGTGGAATCAGGGCAAGTTCGGCTACTGGGCGAAGGCCAAAACGCAGTACTCGATGGGCTACTACACGCGCGAGGAGGCGCCGTTCCAGTGGGCGCTGGCCGAGGCCTTCACCATCTGCGACAACTACTTCTGCTCGGTACAGAGCGGCACCGATCCGAACCGCATCGTGTTCTGGTCCGGCTCGGGCTTCGACCCGGCGCAGCGCGCGGCCGGTATCAACTGCACCGACACGAACGGCGAACCGGTCAACCTGCGCTGCTGGATCAAGGGCGCCCTGCCGGAGCCCGGCTACACCTACCAGGGCAGCGCGTTCAACTGGGCGACGATTCCGGACGTGCTTGAGGCCGCCGGCATCAGCTGGCGTATCTATCAGAACCCGAACGATAACTGGACCGGGGCGATGCACGGGTGCCTCGCCTTCGAAAGTTTCCGCACCGCGCAGCCCGACTCTCCACTCTACAAGAACGGGATGACGCACTGGTCGCTCGACGATCTGAGGCAACACGTACTCGACGACACCCTGCCCGAGGTGTCCTGGGTGCTGCCCTCGCGCCTGCAATCCGAGCATCCGGGTGGACCTTCGAGCCCCGCGCGCGGCGGCGACTTCACGCACCAGGTGTTGGATGCGCTCACAGCGAACCCCGAAGTGTGGAGCAAGACGGTGTTCTTCCTCACCTTCGACGAGAACGATGGCCTGTTCGACCATGTGCCGCCGCCCGCAGTGCCGTCGTACAACATCGACGGCAGTCTCGCCGGCGACTCCACCATTCCGCTGGAGGGCATGTATTTCCACGACGTCGACAACAAGTACGTGCGCGCCGAGGACACGATCTCCGGCAACCTGCGCCCGTGGGGCCTCGGCCCGCGCGTGCCCATGTACGTGGTTTCGCCCTGGAGCCGCGGCGGCTGGGTCTCCTCGCAGGTGTTCGATCACACTTCCGTGGGCCAGTTCATCGAGAAGCGCTTCGGCGTCACGATTCCGGCCATCACGCCTTGGCACCGCACGGTGTGCGGCGACCTGACGTCGGCCTTCGATTTCGAGCATCCGAACGATCGGCGTTTTCCGCAACTGCCCGATACGAGCAACTACGAAGAAATCGAAGCGGTGTCGAAAACCCTGCCGCCGCCGAGTGCGCCGGCCACGCCGCAACCGCTGTACCAGGAGCTCGGCATGCGCTGGTCGCGTTCGCTGCCTTACGAGTTGAACGTCACCGGCTCAGTCACCGACCAAGGGCGCATCAACCTGCACTTCAGCAACAGCGGCAAGCAGGGCGCGGTCTTCCATGTTTACGACAAGTTACACCTCGATCACATCCCGCGCCGCTACACCGTGGAAGCCGGCAAGATGCTCTCGGACGACTTCTGGGACACCTATGCGAGCGACAATGGTGCGTACGATCTGTGGGTCTATGGCGCCAACGGTTTTGTGCGCAGCTTCGCGGGCCTGGCCGTCGTTCCAGCCCTGGTCCGCCCGGAGGCCTGGCTCAGCTACGATGCTAAACACCGCAAGATAAAACTCACGCTCCGCAACGCCGGTACGCGGCCGGTAGAGTTTACGGTCAACGCAACCGCCTACCGCCTGGATCGCGTGCGTAACTTCGTGGTCCCTCCGGGCAAGATTCTGCAACGGGTGTTCAGTCTGGAGCGCACCGGCAACTGGTACGACCTAATCGTTCAAGCCGAGAACTTCGAGCGGCGCTTCGCCGGCCGACTCGAAACCGGGAAGGATACAGTCAGCGACCCGCTGATGGGTCACGATTCGAGCCCTTCGACCGAGGCTTCGTCGGCCGTTTCGGACCCGAGCCATAAGGCGTCAGTGATCGGATGATCGATCACCGTCGCCGAAGCGCTCGGACCGAGTGACAACAGGGAACTAGTGCTTAATCGCTCTAATCAGCGAATACAAAAACCCACATATAATCAATTTGTTATATTGGATTTTTGTATCGTTTATTTTTGCAATTAAGCACTAGAAGCCGGTTCAGTCGTGCCTCGCAATGACAGGGAGGGTTGTCGTTGCGAGGCGAAAATAGGACATCTATTTTGGCGGATACCTATGGGCAATACCGGGGGCGCCAAGCTGTAATCAGATCGACTCACACCTGTCATTTTTGGATTCCAGTATGCGTCCATGGACATTCTCGTAACGCAATCCGCGCCATCGATTCCGATTGGACGGAAGGTCGTAGCGGGAAAACGCTTGGACTGGCGGCTTCCAGACCGATGACAGCATAATAACCGGAGCTCGCATCCCGACTCGTGACGACCATATCGATTTGATCCGCGACCTGGCGGTCGCCGACACCAAGAAAGAACTCGACTCCAACTAGACACTCAGCCGCCGCGGTTTCATCAAGCGCGGTATCGCCGCTGTCGCCATGCCATACAGCATCCTCGGTTCGGGCCAGGCCCGCGCCGAAAATATCCCCTTCAGCCCCGCTTACGGTCCGCTCTCGCCGGTATTTGACGAAGCTATCGGGCTGCCACTGCTGAATCTGCCGGAAGGCTTCAGGTACTGGTCGTACGGCTGGACCGGCGACATCATGGACGACGGCATTCCGATTGGAATTCGTGGATCAGCCGCGAGGAAACCACCAACGGCCTGCACACCAATCCCGCCTACACCAAACAGCACGGCTACTGCTTCGACGTCCCGGCGATTGGCGAAGCCAAGCCTATCGCGCTGGTCGACATGGGCTGCTTCAGCCACGAAGCCATCGCGGTCGATCCGGCCACCGGCATCGTTTACGAGAGCGAGGACAGCACGCCGTCCGGTTTCTAGCGCTTCATTCCCAACCTGCCGGGCAGGCCGGCCAGGGGCGGCAGGCTGCAGATGATGAAACTCGTTGTTGCTCCCAATGCCACCCGCACAATCAATGGCGTTTCTTACCCCTACTACGACACCGGCGTCGCCTAGCCTGCGGGTGCAAGCTGAGATGTCGAGTGGGTGGATATCGAGGAGCCGAACAAGCCCTTCATCACCGGCACCATATACGGCCGCGTGGTTTCCCAGGGCATCGTGCAAGGCGCCGCAAGCCTGCGTCGGTGCGAAGGCGTGTGGTACGGCAACGGCATCATTTATGTCTGCTCGATCAGCGGCGGTGTTACGGGCCGCGGCCAGATCGTCGCCTACGATTCTGTCAACGAAACCTTCAGCCTGGTTTACCAGTCGACCGATCGCAACGTGTTGGACAACCCGGACAACATCGCCTGAAGCCCGCGCGGCGGCCTGATCCTCTGCGAAGCCGGCAGCAACGCCGTCTCCCGCATGCACGGTCTGACTGTGGACGGAAAGATCTTCCCGTTCTGTGAGAACAACATGGACTTCAGAGCCGAGGGCATGGGCTCGATTTCGCGTAAGGGTGTCACCTACAGCAGCAACCAGCGCGGTGCGGAGTTCGCCGGCGCGACCTTCCAGGACGAGTGGCTGTTCGTCAATATCCAGGCCAACCCGGACATTACCTTCGCCATCACCGGGCCGTGGAGTAACGGCGCGCTTTAAAACAATACAGCGCAGCCACACAGGGAGTTGCGGACAGTCCTCACAGGGCGACGTAAATCGGGAAAGAACGGATACCCGGCTCCATCGGTTACAGTCACATCATCCCCCGGGGCATTCGCGAAGAATGTCTTGGGGATGACAGGGACCGATCACGTCAATGCGCCCCGGATACGAACAACCCAACCGTAAACACCGTTTGGTCGTTCTTCCGTAACACGTGCCTGGTAACGTATACGGACTTCATTCAAAATTTGATTTTTAGAGGTACACATGGGCATAGGCGTTTGGCAAGTGTTGCTGGTTTTTATGATCGTCCTTCTGGTTTTCGGCACCAAGAAGCTGCGGACCATAGGTGGCGATCTGGGCGGGGCGATTCGGAGTTTCAGAAAGTCCATGAACGAAACAGAGGACGAAAAGTCTCCCGTTGGCGGACGCGATGGGGAATTCGAGCAAACCCCGCAGTCCGATATCGCAAGCCCGAAGGTTTAAGCTCTCTTCGAGCGTCCGTCGTTATGTTCGAGATCGGCTTTTGGGAAATGGTGCTCGTGGGCGCTGTCGGCCTCCTGGTCTTGGGGCCCGAGCGGTTGCCTCGCGTGGCCAGGGAAACGGCGCAGTGGGTTCGGAAGACAAAGTCCGTCATGGGGTCGTTAAGGCGGACATTGATCGCGAACTGGAACTCGAAGAGATCAGGCTTCATCGAACATGAACGCCGGCAGGCGTACCGCTCTCCTGGACGGGACGCCGGCATCCCGTATTACGCGGGCGAGCGCTGAGCCGGAAACGCAGGCCACCACAATCGGTAACGATAAGAATGCGGAACGGAAAGCCTGAATTGGAATCCGAGTGTCTTGGCGAAATGGGCTGGATGAGCCATTTGGTCGGACTGAGAGATCGATTGCAGATCCGTTCTCGCCGTGCTACTGCTTTTTCTCGGGTTGGTTTATTTCGCCAATCCCATCTATTCCTGTCTGGCCGAGCCGCTGATGCGGCATTTGCCGGCGGGCTCGCAAATGATCGCCATCGAGGTAGCCTCGCCGTTTCTGACTCCCTTCAAGCTGACCTTGGCGTTGGCGGTGGTCCTCACCGTGCCGTTCATCCTCTACCAAGCCTGGGCCTTCGTCGCACCCGGCCTTTATCGTCATGAAAGACGACGCATGCGCTGCGAGACATGGAGCGAGTGAGCGAGCGAGTCGAGTAGTCCCCGGAAGCCCGAGCGCCGGGTGTGAGACCGAAGGTCGACGCGATAGCGGCGGTCGGAGGTCTCACACAAGGCATCGCGACCGGGCGTCGAGTCATCTGCGAGCGGTGTCCGGACCCCTTGTTGGGTCCGGACCAGACGAGCGGGGACGGCCGGGGCGCCGAAGGCAATAACTCGTCGCCAATTTTTTGCTCCTTTTGGTGACTTGGAGGTCCCAAAAGGTTTCGCAAAAAATGGCGACGCAATCGTTCATCCCGCTCTTGCTGGCCGGCACGATCTTGTTCTACGTCGGCATCGCATTCGCCTATTTCGCGGTCTTTCCTGTGATATTCGGCTTCATGGCCGCTGCCGCCCCGCAGGGAGTCGCCGTCATGACCGATATTTCCCATTATCTCGATTTCGTGCTGTCTCTCTTGCTTGCCTTCGGCGCCGTGTTCGAAGTTCCGAGACTCACCTTGCTCCTGGTCAAGAGCGGTGCGGTCGATTACCGCGAAATCACCGCCAATTGGAAAATTGGAAATGAGTTTGGATTTGCAGTCGCTGGCGGACTTCATCGGAAAAACGCATTTTCAATCGTAAAACTGGCGACAGTTGCAACATAGATCGCGATTTTGGGAGCCCTGACGCTCTGACCAGCCGCGCGGCTGTTCAACGTCTGCCCAGGATCAGATCTGCCTGTCCAGCCGGATTTGCCGACCGATATTGAGGAATTTTGGGATTATCGGTTCCCGAGCTGGCCATTCCTTACGTTGGGCTTACGTTTCTAGGAACATGTTTTGTGTCGCGGCGTAACCCCGAAGCAACCGCAGCAGAAATGAAAAGGCCTGCATCGCCGCAACCCTTTGAATTTATGGAGCCGGTGATAGGATTTGAACCTACGACCCGCACATTACGAATGTGCTGCTCTACCGACTGAGCTACACCGGCGTGGTGAAGCAGGCATTATAAAAACATATGGCGTGTTTATTCAAGGCGTCATGGCGATTCTGCGTGCTACCTCCGTTTCTTTTAGGCGGTTGAGAGCTTTCTTATTGGCTTTTGAATCAATGTCAGAACGAAAGCCAATCGCATGAACAGATAGGCTCATCCTGAACATCCACACTTTTGTTTTGCCGGCATAATACCTTCCTCCCTGTTAAGGCCGTGGCCGTTTCCTGCTTCAACGACGCCAGATCGATAACGAAGCGGTACTTTACATCGCTCTTCAGCATGCGGTGGTATGCGACATTGATTTCGTGGATGGGAATGCGTTCGATGTCCGAGACGATCCCGTCATCGGCACAGAAATCGAGCATTTCCTGCGTCTCCTTGATACCACCGATGAGCGAGCCGGTCATCTTTCTGCGCCTGAAGATTAGCTTGGCGCCCCCGCGCGATGGGTGCGGCGCATCCGGAACTCCGATCAGGCACAACGTGCCGTCGCGTTTGAGCAGCTCGATATAGGCGTCCAGGTTATGCGACGCAGCCACGGTGTCGAGGATAAAGTCGAAGCTGTTGAGATGTTGGCGCATCTCGTCGGGATTTTTTGAAATCACTACCTCGTCGGCGCCGAGCCGCTTGGCATCCTCGACCTTATCCGGAGAAGTCGTGAACAGCACTACATGTGCTCTAAACGCATGGGCAAACTTCACGCCCATGTGGCCCAAGCCTCCGAGTCCGACGATTCCGACCTTCTGGCCTTGGCCCACCTGCCAATGCCGTAGCGGCGAATAGGTGGTGATGCCAGCGCACAAGAGCGGCGCGGCCGCGGCGGGATCAAGCTTTTCGGGCAGGTGCAGTACGAAATGCTCATCGACCACGATCAAATTGGAGTACCCGCCGTAAGTCATCTTTCCCGTGTGCTTGTCGGGACTGTTATAAGTAAACGTGAGCGCGTTCTGGCAATACTGCTCCAGATTCTCGCGACAATCAGGACAGGTGCGGCAGGAATCGACCATGCACCCGACGGCAGCCATGTCGCCGGCTTTGAAGGCTTTCACCTCGCCACCGACCGTCGTCACCCGCCCGACAATCTCATGCCCAGGCACGACCGGGTAGGCTGTGTTCTGCCATTCGCTACGGACCGTATGGAGATCCGAATGGCAGATTCCGCAGTAGAGGATTTCAATCTGCACGTCCACCGATCATCCGGTGTATTCGAAGATATCCAACGCGATGGCCGGTTGCGGCCTTTCACCTTCCCCAGCGTCGCAACGCGCTGTCCAGGCAGGCTGCTTTTCGCTACGATGTTTTCTTGGGGGTCCGTAAGAAGTCTATCGGCACTTGCCTCATTACAGCCAGTGGATAGGCGTTTACGCGACTTGATCGCCCAACCGACTCAGGAAGAGTCTCCTATGACAAGCCAAAGCCCGCTCCCCCGGAACCCGCGCCGCTCAGCATCCGTGCGAGCCTCCCGCCATGCGCCATCCCTATCCGAGCCCGGACGTATCAGCGCCTGCCGTCCGTCGTCAACAGAAGATCGGTGGGTCAGCCGAATCCGCTCATGGCGAGCCGAGGCCATGCGTCCCGAAATCGGCTCTCGCCTGATCGTCCACGAATAGACAGCAGCCTTATCCCCTTGCCGAAAGCGTCGGACTTTTCATGAATCGTGAGGCTCCCTGGCTACTGCTCGCCTTGTTCAGTATGCCGGCGCTTGCCGACTTCAAGGGATCCGTGAGCTTTGCAACGAATTATGTTTATCGGGGCTATACGAAGAGCATGAACAACCCCGTCGGCCCGGGGAATCTGGAATACGAGCACGAACTGGGCCTATATGCCGGCCTTTGGGTGGCGCCGGTCAGTTTCGACGATGAATACCACGATGACCGAGCCCAGGTGGAAATCAATCCATATCTCGGTTGGGCAACCAAGTTTGCCAGGAACTGGAAGCTCGATCTCGCGGCCAGCCGGTATCTATACGATGGCAAAGTGTTCGGCCAGGACTCGGACTATAACGAACTCGACGGTTCGCTCCATTACCGCGATCTTCTGAGCGCTCGGGTGGCTTTCGCCTACGATACCTATAACCGTGGCGCCAAGACCTTGGCCTATGAACTGGTCGGCCGCTTACGCGGGAGGCGTTGCACCGAAAACGTGGAACAGCCATAACCGCTCTGAGGTGTCGAACACTCCCAAGTCGCCCCCTCGGCATTCCCGTTTTCTCGCTGCTCGTCACGCTTGATCGCACCTCGCCCGCAAGGCATGATTCGCCGAAATGGGCAATTAAGACCATTGAACCTAAATCCGGCAGTTGGCTACAACCTGAAAAGCGCTAGGCCCCCATCCCCAGCCCTTCTCCAAGACCCTCACCCGACCCTCTCCCAAAGGGAGAGGGCGTTTTGAAGTTCGGGAGAAGGGAGTTTAGCCCCTCTCCCTCTGGGAGAGAGGGGTTGGGTGAGGGAATGCGGCGGCTGATGGGGCATTGCGGTCATTTCGGAAATTCAACTGCGGTTTTTAGGTTGAATCTCCAATCGTTTCATCCTTTGGCCGGATACCGGGAATGGGCAGGATCACCCTGAAGAGCATCGTCGCCATACGCAGTTTCTTCACCGAACCGATGCAACTCGGTCGGCTGTTGACGACATCCTGGCGGTGGCAACACTACCACACGATTTGGACCGCGCTTTTCCTCGGCTGGGTCGTCTCCTACATCGACAGGTCGCTGACCGGACCCGTCGTCACCTGGATGATCACCAGCCAATCGTCGATTCTCGGCGACGTTACGAACCCGCACGCGTTCGGCGGACTGATCGGAAGTCTTTTTTTCGCCGGCTACATGCTCACTCAGTTTCCGGGTGGATATTTCGGCGACAAATACGGCCATCGCGTCGTCATTCTGATCAGCATTTTTTGGGCCGCGCTGACGACCCTGCTCACGGGATTCATCGGCGGACTGTTCTGGTTCGTCGCCCTGCGCGTACTCACCGGCCTCGGGGAAGGCGCGTTCTATTCCAACGACCGGTCGATCATCGCGCACACCACGCCGCCGGAAAAAATCGGCCTCGGCATGGGTATCGTCATCAGCGGCCTCACCCTCGGGCTGACCATCGCCCTGCTTGCGACACCGCCCGTCATCGCCGCCGCGCAACCCTGGCTCGGCCGGGAAGCGTGGCGCGCGCCGTTTCTGCTGATGAGCGTGCCGACACTGCTCGTAGGCTTGTTTCTGATACGCGCACTCCGGTCCGCGAAGCGCGACGGGGAAAACGCGGGTACCGCCCTGCGCGGGCTCACGGGATACTCCGCGGTATTCTTTGTCGCCATCATGGCCGTCTACTGGGCCGCGACCCGCCTCAGCGTCCCGCCGGGGACAACGGGATCGATCCTGGCCGCCTTCGCCGTCGCGTTTCTCGTTTATCTTTTCCTGGCCAAGCGCGACTCGGTCGGACCGGTTCTCTTCGATCGCAACCTGCTGCTCGTCTACCTGTCGGCCATGCCGATTCTCTGGCACCTGTGGCTCTACTCGTTCTGGGCAGTGGACATCATCAAGGACTCCGGCAGCAGCTTCATGGCGGCGGCGCTCACCGCCTCCTTCAACGCCATTGCCGGACTCATCGGCTTTCCGCTCGGCGGCTTTCTCTCCGATCGCAGAGTGCGCGCCGGGTCTAGCCGCAAGAGCGTGCTGGTCTGGCTGACGGCGGCCGAGGCGGCGACCATCCTGGCTTTCGCCGCGCTGATCATCCTCGGCATCCGAAACCCGGTCGTCGTATCTTTGCTGCTGTTCGTCTCCGGGCTGTTCTTCTTCGCCCAACAATCCGTATCGCACGCACTGACCGCGGAACTCGCTCCGCCCGAGCACCGCGGCATGGCCTTCGGGTTATGGAATCTCATTGCCGAGATCGGCGCGCTCCTGTCGCCGGTGGTTTCGGGCTCGCTGCGCGACCACACCGGCGGCTGGGGCGCCGTGCTGCTCCTCGACGGCGCGCTCATGACCGCAAGCTGCCTGCTCGTCCTGGGCGTGAAGAGAACCCGGGCGTCGCCGGGATAGCAACACTCGGCCCCACTCATCCGGTCGAACTCGATCCGGGGGGCGGATGCGCAGGGCGACCTCGAATCGGTGGGTTACGCGGAGCCTGTCCTGAGCCTGGCGAAGGGCCTGTCCCGAGCGGAGCCGAGGGGTTAACCCACCTACGGATTCGCCTCGTTCCGCAGGCCGAAGAACAGGGCGAAGAGCTCCCGCTCGCCGATGGCGCGGACCAGTTCTCTAAGGGCACAGTACACGAGCAACAATACCAGCAGCCACATTTGAACCAGCCAGAAATGAGGCCAAACGACCTCTTCCATGAGATGCTCCTGGGCCAAGGCGAAATTTCCGAACTTCGACAGAAAGGACGCCAAATGCTCCAGATACCGAACCAGCAGGGTGGCGAGAAAATAGATTCCGGCTTTCCACACGATGTTATAAATCAAAGGCTTTTCCGGAAAACGGTCGACAAACCGGAAATGGTCCGCGACCAGCACGACCTTGCCGACGATCAAGGCTCCGATAACGGCATTGGCGAAGCCGCCGGCCGGAATGTGGAACTCCCGCAAAACCAATTGCCGGGTCATGATGAGCAGACAGAAGCTCACGAAAAAGAACAGTGTCGGCGGAAGAATTGCGAGAAACTCGCGTTTTATCGCTTCCGGGATTTTCATGGCTGGTCTCCTGCCTCGCGCGAGCCGATCTATTTCTTTCTTCAGGTAGAGACATCATCCCGTCAGCCGACGGGTCTGCGCCGGGCGGTCATCGGAACGCCCCTGTCGCCGGGGACCGGCAGCGTGATGACGATGGCAGCGACGGCCAATTCATGGGATGGCTTACGACGAAAAAAGGGACGACCTCCGCTGCGCGAAGCCGGGTGGGGTATTTTTCCAATCGCCGCCGGACGAACCATTCCTGCATCGGCTGTCTTTCATCAAGGCGAAGGCACGGGCATATAAATGACGCCACCGCTGCCGTAAGCCTGGGTATACCAGGCAGAGCCGCACGGATAATAGGTCGCTCCCTTGAAGACGGCCGTGGTCGGGGCGCCGCAAGGCAGGCTTGCGGAGGGCTGAGGTGCGGTCTCCACCACCGTCGCGGACGATTCGGCCGGCTCTGACGATCGGCCCGCCGCGTAGCCTCCGACGGCGCCCAGCGCCGCCGCGACGGTAGCGACTTCGCCATCGTCCCAGTCGTCTTCGTCATGGTAGTAATACCCCGATGGCGGCGGTGGAGGGTAATATCCCGGCCGGTAGTAAGTTCCCTCATGGGATTCCGCGGCTTGCTGCCGGCTTTGCTGCACCCGCTGCTGCTGTTGCCGGCTCTGCTGGGCCTGCTGTCCGTATTGTTGCCGACTCTGCTGTTGCTGCGTGCGTGACAGCGGCTGGCCTTCTGCATTCTTATAGGTCAACACCGCCCGGAGCGGCAACGCCTGTATCGCATCGGCGATTCAGATCTGGTAGTCGACAGTCTCGGTACGCCCCGCCAAGTGATGCGTCGGCATCCCGTCGATCAAAGTTCTCTCCACGTATCAGCCGCCGCCCGCGGCGTCGGTACAGGGACTGCCGACGGCTCCGGACGCGTCGTCGCCCGCTTCTCCGCGCAGCTAACCGTAGTTGCCAAGATGGCGGCACACAATGTGGCGGGTGCCGCCAGCCACCATGGATTTACCTGCATCCGGTACCTCCTGATATCGAGAAGGTGGTTTGAAGCTGCATGAATCCGGCTACGAGCTTTTCCAAGCGTGTCCTATTAACCCGGCCTATAAATATAGGCCGGGTTAATCCGGAGCAGGGATGCCCAGGCACGGCGACAAGCCGCGTGAGCCCAGGCCGGCCGTGTACCGGCCTGGGCGGCGGCCCGTAAATACCCGGAGGGTATTTACGGGCCTAATTAATAATTAGTTCCGTGGGTCTCCTATTAAGTTTCGTGAGCGGACCGGCGCTCCCGGCTTATTTCCTACGCCTGCTTGCAGCGGCCGCTGACCTTGTTCCCGTTCCTGTCGAGACACCCCGGGAGCCGGTCTCGCCGGCGCAGAATTTCTCGATGCAGTAAACGACTTGTTTCCCGACCTGGCCGGTAAAACCGTGATAGCCTAGGTTTCAGGGCAGCGGCATAGAGGACGGAATCGCGCGAAAGAACGCGATCGCCGGTCGCAAGGCGTGGACCGCAGAGCCCCGGATTTCATCTCACAATTTTTGGCACGGGAGTTAAACATATGAGCGAAATTGACGGCTGGCTTTTGCAGGTCACCAGTGGCGATCCTCGCGACGGTGAACAAAAGGTCGAAATGTATGCCGCATGGATGGGTTCCGAGGATGAAGCGGCGGCGCTGGTGGCGAAGACTTTCTCCTTGGGAGAAGACCAGCTGGTGGCGATCGTCGATACCTTGTCCGCTGAGGAGTTGACCAAGCTCGGCTTGTCGCCGGGCGGAGCCTGCCCTTACGTCGAGGACCTCGTTACCGACTGACGCCGGCTCGAGAACCCCGCGGCGAGCCGGATGGACGCCGGTGCCCCCGCCGATGACGCACGGATAGACCGGACCTCAGATGGGGAGGGACGACTCCCCTGCTCTTCGGAAGGTTTTCCGCAAACCGAGGTTTTCAGTTTTCGCGAGTGGTGAAGACGAGTCTGCCGGCGCCCAGGGTGTCGGCCAGCGAGTTTTCTCTGCACGGACGGGAGGCAAGCGCGGCCAGCGGGGTTCGGCAGTAACCGTCAGTCTCGGATCGGTGTTCGAGCCGGCGGGCTTTTCCATCATGGATTCGGGTTTTTCGAAATCACGCTGTTCGCTCGTTTTTCTTGCCGGAAAGCGGCTTTCAAAGCATCCACGTTTCGTTTCATGACTTCCAGAAAATCGCCGTCCTCGGGCCGATTGGCGCAGGGAGCGAAAACCACGCTTTCGATTTCCATGTCCTTCAATTTCGCGGCGATCTCGGGGGCGGGCTGAGCCTCCCAGATCATCCGGCGTGCCGGGTGGTCCTTCAGCATGCTCTGCAAGCCTTGCCACTCTGCGGCCGGCGGCATTTCCTCGGGCTCCCAGTGTACGCTTTTCAGATTCAATCCATAGCGCCGGGCCAGATATTGATAAATCGGGTGGGAGGCCAGGAACGGCCGGCGAGGGTCGGCGGCAACCGTCTGTTTCAGTTCGGCATCCAGCTCGGCGAGTTCGCCCCGCAGCGTCTCCAGGTTTTCAAGCACTATGCTTTTCCATTCCGGATGCTTTCGGACAATCGCATCGGCTACGGCCTGCGCCTGCTTTCCGGCCTGTTCGAAGTCCAGCCAGGTGGTAAAGGCGAGTCCCTCGTGCGAGTGCAGCCCCCCGGGCCCGTGGCTGTGGACGACAGCGTTCTCGATGCGCAGATAGGTGTCCTGAAAACCCAGAGACGTATTCGCCAGTTTGAGACGCGGAAGGCTCACCTGCGATAACCATTTTTCGTAACCGGCACCGTTGAGGAGGATCAGATCGGCCTTTTGCATAGTGCCCACTGTCCTGGCGTCCGGTCGCCAGAATGCCGGGTCTGCACCGGCGGGAACCGGAAGAACGACACGGGCCCTAGCTCCCGCCAATCGCTCCGCGAAATAAGCCAGCGGATAGTTGACCGCAATGATTTTGAGTGCCGGCGAGCCGGCGGCGCCGGCCAAATCGCTCCCCGCCGCGGCGACGAAAAATAGCAAGCCCAGCGCGACCCGGCGCCACCAATGCTGAATTGACACGGCGAACTCCTCTTAGGCAATGACGAAATGGCGAACGAATTCGGCGGCGCCGACTCCGACCGCCTGCAACAGTACCCAGCCCAACGCTCCGGCGCTGCACGCGATGAGCACGATTTCAGCAGCTACCAGGCGAATCACGGTCATCGGCGAACAGCCGATCAGGTGTATGGTTTCGATCTCCCGCTGCCGCAGCCGGAGAGACAGGGCGAAAACCAGAACCGTCATCAACAGCGCGGCGATGCCCAGGGGCAGCAGAATCGCGTCGAACAGCGCGCCGATGCGGAAAATGTTTTGCAGCAAGCTGCGGGTCACTTCGGACGGGCGGACGATCTGGGTCCTAGCGTCGTCGTCCAGGTAACGTCCGCGCAACAAGGCGGACGCACGGGCATCGCGCGGCACGGCGATCACCGCGCTGATGGGAAAGCCAGCCGGATCGCCGTGAAAATGGAAGGATGCCAGGTTGTCCGGGGTGATTTCGGTATAAGCGACGCCGTCCCCGGAGGCCGGCGCGAACGGCGAATCCGCCCTGCCCGCCCTCGGATTGGTCTCGTGGCCGTGCCCCAAGCCTTCGATCACCCAGGCGGTCTGAAGGTCCACGAACACCGCCTGGTCATCCGGCGTATGCGTTTTCGCCAGGATTCCGGTCACGTTCAGCTTGAGCGGGTGGACACCGGCCAGATCGAAGACGTTTTCGGGCGTCGTCGGGAGCGTGTCCCCCGGTGCGAGTCTCAGGCGTCGCCCGGCTTCGGCACCCAGTACGCAATCGCCCAGCAGAGCCGGCAGATCACCTTCCGCCAGGGCCAGATCGCGAAACTCGAAATAATCCATCGTGACGCCTACCAGCGGAAGTCCGCGGACCCTGAACCGGGCGTAAACGGGCAGAGGATCGGCCCAGCCGGTGGCGGCAATGCGGTCGACTTCGCCCATGCCGATAAAGGCCGGCGATTCGGTGAAATAGAGGGCGTTCAGTACCAGATCGGCCGCGCTGCCCCGCGCCCCCACCAGCAGCGGCGTGGCTTCCGCGCGCGCCGACATCCGGCGCTCGGCTTCGTCCAGGACCCGGTGCAAGGCCAGGGGCAGCGCGATGATGACGCCCAGGCAAACGATCAGTATCAGGCTGCGGGCCTTGTTGTGGCGGAGATAACGCCAGGCGAGATAGAAATCGTGCTGCATCCGGTCAGGCGTGGAATGTACAGACGTCGATCACCCGATCGAAGTGCGGCAGGAGTTCGTGGTCGTGGGTGACGGCGACCAGGGTTGCGCCGCTACGCTCCGCCATTCGAAACAAAAGGTCCAGAATCCGGTTCTTGTTGGCGGGATCGAGATTGCCGGTTGCTTCATCGGCCAGGATCAAGCCGGGCTCCGGCAACAATGCGCGGCACACGGCGACCCGCTGCCGCTCACCCTGGGACAGCTCCCGCGGCATTCGCCCCAGCTTGCCCGCCAAACCGGCCGCCTCCGCCAGCTCCGCCGCTCGTTCCCATACCCGCCTATTGAGCTTGAGCACGCGGTTAATCCGGTAGGTGTGCACGATATTGTCGAGTACGTTCAGATAATCGAGCAGCTCGAGTTCCTGGAATACGAAGCCGATGCGGGAAATACGGAAGTTACGCCGTTCTCGATCGTTCAGGTCGTGCACCTGGACCCCGTCCACCCGGATGCGGCCGGACCGGGGGATGGCAATGCCGGCCGTCAGTTTCAGCAAAGTCGTCTTTCCGGCTCCACTGCTTCCGATCACGGCGCATCGCTCGCCGGCAGCGATGCGCAGCTCGGGAACGGACAACCGGAAGCCGGCGCGGGGATAGCGAAAATCGAGGTTTTCGATTTGAATCATGCTGGAAGCGGAGGTTGAACCGACCTAGGAAGACAAGGCCACGGACTGCGGCTTTCGCGCGTCGGCGAACGCCAATGCCGCAATCCTGAGGCGGCCGTCTTCGGCCCGGCTCAGGACCAGCCGTGCCGCGTAGAGCGTGCTGCGCGGATGGGAATGGCCCCAATGGGAAATCGAGCCGTGGGCAATCCAGCGGGCGTTGACCACACAGCGGCCGGATTCCTGATCCAGCGATTCGATTTCAGTGGTCAACACCTGGACCCGTTCGACCCGCCCATCGCTTCCGAGGCCCTTGCGCCGCTGTAATAACGCAGCGCGCTGGCTCAGATATACCTCGTCCAGAACTTCGCCCGACAGGCTTATGGCCAGGCGATCGTACGCCGATTCCTCTTCCGGCATTTGGAAAGCGCGATAAACATTGTGCAGCAAAGCCTCCAACTCGCTTTTCACCGGGTCTTCCGCGGACGCCGGGGTCGTCCTGCCCGCATCCGCGCAAAGCCCGGCGATCTCCGGATAAAATGCAACGCAGCCGGCTATGGCCAAGGTCAGAATCAACTGCCCCCCGGTCCCCGGCGGCAACAGTCGGCGCCGACGCCACCGCCATCCGACGGCCATGGCAAGTGCGATGCCGGCGGCACGGAGAGGGAGGTCCGCGGTTCCGGATGGCCTCGCCGCGAACGTTTCGCTGCTCGGATTGGAATCCTCCGGACCCGGCGTATCCAGCGCTTCCTCCACCGACCAGCGGAACACCGGATCGCGCTGCGTCACGTCGGCATCGAAGGTCTCATTGTCCCGCTGCAGGCTAACCGCCCTCCCGGTTCCCGCGGCGTCGAACCATTCCCAGGTAAGTTCGACGGCACCGGCCGGCCGCTCGGTAAGATAGACCAGGATCGCGCCCACCACTGCGGTGGCGCTGTCGAGCGGCTCGGAGTCGGCGATCGTTTCCACGCCCGAGCGCCGGTAACGCACGAACTCGATCCGGTCCAGCCGGGCCGTCACCTCGACCCCGTCGAGGCGGAGCGGGTTGCGGCGCAGCAGCAAAGTTCCGATGGCCTGGCGCAGCTTCTCCCGTTCCTCGCCTTCGATACGGTGCGGATTCACGGGCGCGATCTCCAGCCGCGGCAAGAGGTCGCTTAGGCGTAGCAATAATTCATGCCGCACTTCGTAGGGCTCGACGTAGACGAACGAACGCGGTTCGGTGTGGCGGCGTACCCTCTCGGCGTCGGCGAAGCGCGACTGCCACGGATCGTTCCAGTCCAGCTGCAAGCGGGCCGGTTTCGACAGCGGTGCGAGGTCGGCCACGGGCACACCCCGATGCAGCACAACCAGCCCCAACGCCTTGGCTGCCCGATCCGGGGGCGACAAGGTCAGGCCCGTCGGCCGTCGGGCCAGGGGAAGATTCAGGTCGGCCTCGAAATACGCTTCCGCGACACCGGTCCCGTCTTTCCCGGAAGTATTCGTCTCCAACTTCAGGATCTCGAATTCCGCAGCCCCTTGCCGATCCGCCACGATACGCAGGAGCCCCCCCGCGAGATCGGATGCCGGCGCATCGTCGGCGCGGCCCAGCAACGCGCGCAAGCGGGGCAAGCCGCTTTCCCGAAGGCGCAGGTTAACCCTGACGGCGTCCTCTTCGACGGAGACTTCGGCAACAGCCGCGTAATCGCCGAATCCGGTCCAATCCGCCCGCAGCGGCCATGCTACGGCGAACAGCAGCGCCATCGCCGGCATGCAGGCGGCTCGCAAGACGACAGCCCTCATGGCGATTGTCGTGCCGGTGCCCGCTTTTCCGCATCGCCCTCGGTCGGCCTGGCCGGAAGCCGCGGACGTATGCCGCGGTAGAGGCGCCAGCACACGACCGACAGGACGACGATGATGAGGAGGACGAACAGAGCGCCGGGCCAACGGTTGGGCTGGTTAGGGCTGGGCAGGCCAACGCTGAAGGGTACCCGCAGCCTATCGTCCTCGCTGACGAAGCCGTCGTCCTCGCCGAAGACCGCGATCACCGCGTAATGGCCGGGCTCGCCGATGTCGGCATGAATTTCGGCAGTTCCGTTCTTGTACACCTTGGGCGGCATTTCCGCGAGCGTGCGCTTTTCCTTGGGCAGCCGGCCATCCTCGGCGAACTCCTCCTCGACCACCCGCAGACCTATCGGCGTGTTGCGCACATCTCGGTCGAGCAGGTCCAGGGTCAGATAAATCTTGCCCGGGCGCGGGACCTCCTGACAGTACTTCACGAAATCGGTTTGCTCTCCTTCGTGCCGACCTTCCTGGAGAGCCGTGAAATGCACGGCGTAAAAGTCGTTCGCGACCAGACAGCTCATCGACGCACCCTGATACATCTGGCGGCCGCTGGAACTGTCCCTGGGCGCGCCGGCGGCCGACACCGCCCCCGTAGCCAGTACCAGCACGAACGCCGCCGCATGGTTGAAGACACGCCGAAAGAAAAGTGGCTCTTGGGAGATCATCGGTAAGCCCTCCTTACTTGGCTTGGATCTGGAAGAAATATTTGCCGCTGACGACGTGGCCGTCCGCGGACAATACCCGGTAACGCACCATGTACCGTCCCGGCGCGAGATCTTCTACCGATGCCCGCAGCCGCGACCGGTCGGTAAAATCGAGCCGGGCATCGTGCTTGTCCACCCGATTGCCGCTGGCATCGACGACCGCCAGGGCGAGAAAGGCGTTGCCCACCCCTTCGTTGAAGGTCAGCAGCACCTCCTCGGGCGCTTCGGAAACGACCGCTTCGCGGTCCGGATTCGCTTTCACCAGAATCGCGTGCGCGAAACTATCGGGACTCGCCAGCACCGATCCGGCCAGAATCAATAACATCCTCGATTTCATGGTTTTCATCGTTAAATGGTAGGGACCGCCATCGCTAAAACCTTGCCTCCGCCCGGACGGGCCATAGTCCAGAAGGCCCTGTATCCCCAGGGTGTCGATACGACGCGGGGGTGATCGGCACTGGCATCCGGCGGCGTCAGAGCGACCGGAGCGGACCAATGCCGGCCGCCGTCCCCGGACCTGACGAGGTGTATCGCGGAACCCTCGGCGCTCGCACGGCTGAATACGATAGCCAGATCGGACGGCGACCGGGCGGCTATGTCGCTTTCACGGCTTCGCCCATCACCCAGAGAAAACGGCGGCGACCAGTGTTGGCCCAAATCCGGGGAGCGCGCGTAGTAAAGGCCGGGCGAGGTCTCCTTCCCGGTCCAGGCAACACTGTGCAGAACCGTTCCTTCCTGGCTTTCGGTCGCGACCAAACCGCCTCCGCAATGGGGACAGCCGGTGAATGTCCAGCCGGCGACCGCGACTGGCCCGAGATCAAGCCAGGTGCCGCTGGGCGAGCTGCGAAGCAGGCGCATATCGTGGGGATCGGCATCCCGGTACAGCACCGCCAGACTGCGATCCCGCAGCGCGCTGATCCGAATCCAGCAGCAGGTACAGACGGTCGGATCCAGGGTCGCTTCGGTACTCCACTGGATGCCATCCGGAGATCGCGCATAGCGGAGACCCTGCGTATTGCCGTTCTCCTCGCGATCGTCCAGCCAGGCCAGATGGAAACTTCCGTCTCCGTCCACGGCAAGCGCCGGATAACTCTGATTGTTCAAAGGATCGCCCACGGCCGGATTCCGCCCCCGATGCCATGTCTCCCCGCCGTCGCCGGACGCGGCGACGATCAGGGGCCCGGTGCCCGGCAGTTCGCCTCGCGCCTGCCACACGGCAACCATGCGGCGGCCACGCACGGCCAGGCGGGCATCGTTGCCGCGCCGGGAAAGCACGGGGGCGTCGCCGCTGCGATCGAGACGCCTGGGTTCGGTCCAGCTCTTCCCCCCATCCGGAGAACGCAGGTAAGCCACACCATCATGCTTGCCGAATCGGCCAGCCAAGAGCGCGTGTATCGTCCCCTCCTCCGCCACCAGGTCCAGGCTCCTGGTTTCGGTCAAACCTGCGACGGGCACAGTCAGCAGTTGCTCGGCAAAAGTGTCGGTCACAGCGGTGGCGAGGCAGCTCAATAGTGTGATTCCCACACGCAGCGAGAGGCGAACGGCAAAAGTCGATGGATCGATGCGAAGTCCATTCATGTCCGTAAATAGTGGCGATTCCAGCGTTTCACACACCCAATCGGCGCGAACGCCAGAATAGGAATCAAATCCCATGCCAGAATAGTTTTTCCATAAAAACAATTTGTTACGAAATCAAAAACCTCACAGATAAGTGAAATGACTGGAGTATTAGGGGAAATCGCTGATCCTTTATAGCCCCGATATATCGAAGTCGGTTACGACAGGTCTTCCGGAGTAACGTAGCATTCTTGATACAGTTTTAGATAACTCAATCGTAAGCGGCATCCGAAAAGACCGTTGGCGATAAGGCAGTGCCGCAACCGGATTATTAATAGTCTATCACTATGTGGTTTGACATACCGAAATGTGTGTTTTCACTCAGCACGTATGTTATCGTTCTGAATCAATACTAATAACTATAGAATCGAGTCAAGTGATATCCAGCAATATTACTATCAATAATCCGTCATCTCCCATGATAACGCTTGCATAGCTACTCGTTCATTCAATATTTTTCATTCTTTATCATATATTTATATTTAACGAGAGCGACTGTTTATACCAGTCTTAAATTCGCATTATTCACGCCGAATATCGCCATTTGCCACACTCTGAATTTAAGGCATACAAATTGCTCAATACTTAGCGGCAGAATTCTGGGCACGTTCTCCCTCTGATATTCATGCCGCCCGCGATCATTTTTCGGGTATTCCACGAATCATTAATTGTCCACTACGGTCGCGGGCTTTTTTTAACCTTATATTAAGGAGTCTTACATGAGAGGTCTTTCGATAATCCAGATTGCTTTTGCCCTCCTTCTCAGCCTTAGCGCCAATATCGGAGTCGCCGGCGGACGCTATGCCGATCCGCCACCGAACCTCGTGGAAGTTCAGAAAGCCAGCCAGTCGGCCTTGGACGCGGCCAAGCAGGGCAACAAGGACTCGGCACTGGATAGCGCCAAGCAGGCGCGCAAATTAGCCGTGGCGTCGTATAAGGAAAAAAGCACGATGCCCATGCAGAATTCCAGCAGCCGTCTGAAAGCGGTGATCTCCGACCTGGAAAACGGCGGCGAACCTACGACGGCCGTTGCCACATTGGAAGAAGTCGTCAAATTGATAAACGACGAGGTCGAGTACTATAAGAAGGAAGGAAAGCTCTAGCGGAAAGCCGGAGCAGCCGCAAGCATAAAACCCGAAACATGCGACAGGAGACGAGCATGAACATGAGGAAGCAGTGGGCGATTATCATTTCGATAGGTCTGATCTTGGCGGGATGCGGCAAGGAGGGGCCGCTCGGCAACACTCCGGGCCCCAAGAAGCCGCAACAGCAGACGACGCCCTTCGACAAACTGTCCGGCTAATGCGATTTCGGGGGCGGTTGTAGGACCGAGGTGCGCTGTGCGCGCCGTCTCATTCGAACAAGGTACGCACGGCGCAGCCAAATGATCGTCCCAATTTTTAATGATGTATGACTGAAAAATGACACATGAATCAAATAAGTTAGTCTTTTAGGGGATTTCGGCTTTATCCGACGCCTCTTGAGAGGGGGCGCCAAAACTGCCCCATGAGATCCATACCGCTTCAGTCCGGAAGCGACGCGGCAATCCAACACATATATTTGGGGAATTCACGAAAACAAGGCTGAAGCATCCGAATCCGAGTTCGGCATTCAGCCATTTCATTCTCAGATTCATGAAAACTCGATTCGATTTTTACCTTCGGCCCAATTTCTTATGGGCACTGGGGTTTGCTCTGACCGCGCCCGAAGGTCCGGCGTCGGCACATCCCCAGCCCGAGCAGGAGAACCCGTCCTCCGTGCTCATACTGGATACCGTCGAAGTGCAGGGGCGTGCCACCGATCTTCTGGGTGCCGCCGACTCGGCGTCGCAGGGCGTGGTAGGACAGCCCGAATTCAAATACCGTCCGCTTTCGCGTGTCGGTGAACTGGTTGAAGTGGTGCCCGGCGCCCTCGCCACACAGCACAGCGGAACCGGCAAGGCGAACCAGTATTTCCTGCGCGGTTTCAATCTCGACCACGGCACCGACTTCAGCGTCACGGTGGACGGCGTCCCCATGAATTTGCCCACCCACGCTCACGGCCAGGGCTATCTGGACCTGAACGGCATCATTCCGGAACTGGTGGACCGGGTGGAATACGGCAAGGGGCCGTACTACGCCGACATCGGCGATTTTTCCTCGGCCGGCTATGCGCACATGCATACTCTGCACCGGCTGCCGGAAGGCTTCCTCAAGTTCACCGGCGGCGAATTCGACTATTACCGCGTGGTGGCGGCAAACTCCAACACTCTGGGCGTGGGAGACCTCCTCTACGGGGCCGAAGTCAACTTCCACGACGGTCCCTGGAAGAGGCCGGAGGATCTCGAGAAATTCAACGGCATGCTGCGCTATACCATCGACCGGGAGAATTGGGGGCTGGCGCTGCACGGCAAGGCCTATCGCGCCCATTGGAACGCCACCAACCAGATTCCGGAACGCGCCGTGCAATCCGGGCTGATCGATCTGTACGGGACGATGGACCCCAGCGATGCCGGCAAAACCGATCGCTACAGCGTGTCCGGCGACTTCTGGAGCCGCGGCGATTCTTACAAAAACCAGATCAATGTCTACGCGGTTTACTACGATATCGCACTGTTCTCCAATTTCACCGGCTTTCTCGACGATCCCGTACGCGGCGACCAAATCGGACAGAAGGAACGCCGCGTGACGGTGGGCGGCAGCGGAGAGCAAACCTGGTTCAACCATTGGTTCGGGTTCGAAATGGACAATACAATAGGCGTCCAGGTTCGGCACGATGCCATCATGGATCTGACTCTGAACCATACGGAGCGGCGACGGACGGTCGGGACCATCAGCCGCGCTGATGTCGACGAGACCCGCCTGTCCTTCTACTTCAACAATCAAACCCATTGGCTGCCTAAGTTCCGCACCGTCGCGGGTGTTAGAAGCGACACTTTTTTCTTCGACGTGAGCGACCGCCTACTCTCGCAGAATTCCGGCAGCGAGACCGCCTCCATCGTCAGCCCGAAACTCAGCCTGATCTTCGGTCCCTGGTACGACACCGAATTCTTCGTCAACCTGGGTTACGGGTTTCATTCAAACGATGCCCGCGGCGTGACCACGCGAGCCGATCCCTATGATCCCACGGTTCCGCAGGGCAGCGTGCCGCCGCTGGCCCGGCAGCGGGGCGTCGAGGGCGGCATCCGCACTCAGTATCTGGAAGGGCTCAACTCCACGCTCGCGGTCTGGTGGCTGAACTCCGACTCGGAACTGGTGTTCGCCGGAGATGCAGGGACCACCGAGGCCAGCGGCAAAAGCGAGCGCTACGGCGTCGAGTGGACCAATTTCTACAAACCGCTCGACTGGCTGACCCTGGATGCCGACTTCGCCTTCACCTCGGCCAGATATGTGGATGCACCGAACGGGGCGAACGATATTCCCAATTCCGTCGGCCGGGTCATTAGCGCCGGAGCGGTGGCGGAACTGCCCTATAACTTCTTCGCCACGGTGAGGGTGCGGCATTTCGGGCACGTGCCGCTCACCGAGGACGGCAGCGTCGATGCGGGCGATACGACCCTCGTCAATCTCGGGGCGGGTTATCAGTACAAGCAGCTGAAACTCGGCGTGGACGTCTTCAATCTGTTCGATTCCAAGAGCAACGATATCGCCTACTACTATACGTCCCGGCTTCCGGGCGAACCGCTCGATGGCGTGGACGGCGTGCTCAAGCACCCGGTGATGCCAAGGCAAGTGCGGGTTACTGCATCGCTCAGTTTTTGAGTGCGATTCATTTAAGGGATGTGCGAACAGCGTCGCGAGTAATCCGAGGGCGCCCTGCCCTAATCGCTCTCAAACAGGAATTCATTTTTGTAAGGTGGATTAGGCCGCAAGGCCGTAACCCACCGAGCAACCTCGGACCTGTCCTGAGCCAAGTCGAAGGGTCGGTGGGTTGCGCGGAGCCTGTCCTGAGCCCAGTCGAAGGGCCAATCCACCCTCGATGGGTTTCGCTTCGCTCTACCCATCCGATTAATGTTCGCTCGAACACCGAATGGAATAACTTCCGACACAGACGCTTGTAGCGGGCCTATAATCCTCCTCGGTGAACTCGGGCACAGACCCAGCCATGAACAAAGATCTCGAAATCAGACGACTCGACATTCACAAACTCGACGTGCCGTTGATGGCGCCGTTCACGATTGCCTCGTCGAGACTGGATCACGTGCACAACGTAGCGGTGCAAGCCACGCTTGCCGACGGAACGACAGGATGGGGGGAAACCTCGACCTTGCCGCCGGTAACCGCCGAGGATCAGGCCTCCGCTCTGGAAGCTCTGAGACACGAGGCCGACCGGTTACGCGGCCGGTCGGCGGGCGAATGGCGGCGGATTGCGCTGGAACTCCACGAACGTATTCCGAATCTGCCCTCGGTTCGGGCCGGGCTCGAAATGGCGGTCATCGACGCCTTGGCGCGCCATTGCGGAATCCCGCTATTCCGGTTTTTCGGGGGATTTCAGAACCGGCTCTCGACCGATATCACCATACCGATTTGTCCCGCCGTGGACGCCGAAGCGCTGGCTCGGCACTTTTGCCGCGAAGGCTTCGAAATCCTCAAGGTCAAGGTCGGTCTCGATCGCTCGGATGATATCGATCGGCTCAAGGCCATCACCCGAGGACATCCTGCCTGCCGTTTGATTCTCGACGCCAATGCCGGATATTCGGCCGATGAAGTCTTCGCCCTGCTCCGGGAACTCCGCCTGGCCCGAATCGAGCCGGCTCTACTCGAACAGCCGGTAGCCCGCGAAGACTGGGACGGTCTCGGAAAGCTCGCTCGCGAAGCCGGTGTGCCGGTGGCCGCCGACGAGTCCTGCCGGACGCCGGAGGACGCTCTCCGAATCACGCGCGATCACCTCGCCCAGGTGATCAACATCAAGCTGGTCAAGTGCGGCGTGGTTCAGGCGCTTGAAATCGCCGCCATCGCCCGTACCGGCGGACTAAAGTTGATGGTCGGCGGCATGGTCGAGACACGACTCGCCATGGGCTTCAGTGCACATTTCGCAGCGGGACTCGGCGGATTCGAATGGATCGACCTCGATACCCCGATGCTGCTCGCGGAGGATCCGGTTGAAGGCGGCTGCAAACCGACGGGACCTCATTATCGGCTGGATACCGAAGCCGCCGGACATGGTGGACACTTGCGCGGAAAAAACTCGAATTGAAGCCTGTTGCCAAACTCACCCGCACGAAATTCAGGAAATAGAACCGTTTTTATTTCGGGACTGCATCTGTTCCGCATAGTCCTGCTCATTCCGCTGCCACTTCGAGCGGCCGTACAGATAGCCCACGAAAGTCCAGACCAATGCTCCCAACATCAGGCGAAAGGGAAGATTGCCCTGGGTGCTGAAGACATCCCCGAAGACCTGGTGCTGAAAAAAAACGGTCGAAAAAACAAACATGAATCCGCCCCACAGAAGCACGCCGTGGGTCCAGATGAAACGGCGTTTTCCGCGAGCGCGGGTACGCTCCCATTCGGCCAGTCGTTGCGGTGTCCAGGTATTCTTGGTGTTTCTCATATCGATCGGTGTGCACTTGGCGAAACCGTTGCTTCGCCGGGAGCTGTTTCGGCAGAAGAAGACTCCCGCCAGGACTCGATGCCGGTCAGGTTTTTCGCCAATACAAATCAGCAAACGGTATTTCGATTGCATTAATCCGAAATGCGGCGTACGGTTTTGCCGACAAGTCAAGGGCGGCCCGCAATATCCGCCGGGTACTTGCAGGCCTGACCGACAATACTATCACCATCCCGGTTCCAATCTTGCGACGACAGTGATATCCGACCGATGAGCACCCCCGCATCCGACCGCCGCTATGTCTTCTTCGGATTTCTGGCCTATCTGGCCTTCGTGGTGTATGGAAGCCTGGTTCCTTTCGAGCTTCGTCCTCACACCTTCGATGAGGCGATCGAACTGTTCTTCGCCATTCGGTATCTCGATCTCGGCATCGAATCGAGGGCCGACTGGGTTGCGAACATCGTGCTCTACGTGCCTTTGGCATTTCTCGGCTGCGCCTGGGCCGTCGGCCTGCGATCAACCTCGCCGCTACGGCATCTGACGGCACTGCTGATCCTGGCGTTCTGCCTCTCGGTCGCGGTCGCGGTGGAGTTCACCCAGATCTTCTTCGCCCCTCGCACTGTTTCGCTGAACGATCTCCTGGCCGAGACACTGGGCTCGATCGGCGGAATCCTGCTGTTCAAGTTCGGCCGCCTGCGCCTCGCCCGGTTGTTGGACGCATTTTTCGATGGCGGACGCTCGTCGGTGTACGCGGCGATCATGGCCTACTCGGCCTTTTATCTCCTGTTGTCCCTGTTTCCCTACGATTTCATTCTCTCCCTCCGTGAACTTCAATGGAAATTGAGTTCGGACAACTGGGGCTGGCTGATTGCGGATAGTTGCAGCGGCTGGCTGCGGTGTTCCGCCCGCCAGGCGAGCGAGATCGTCGGCATCGCACCGCTTGGTGTCTTCATTGCGCTCGCGGCTCCCGGCTTGAGTTTTCGCCGCATCTTTGCGATCGGCGCGCTACTGAGCCTGATCCTGGAACCCGTTCAATTGCTGCTGGCTTCGGGCGTAAGCCAGGGGCTTTCGATCCTTTGGCGCGGCTTGGGACTGACTGCGGGCGCGGCGATCGGCCGAACCTTGCGTCGCCACGGTTCCCTGCCCTTGGCCTGGATGATCAGATCCTCGATACCGTTTGCCGCAGTACCCTACGTTTTGGCCCTGGCAGCGCTCGGCGGCTGGTTTTCCGGCAGCTGGCTGCCGTTCGACGACGCGGTCGCACGCCTGGCGAACGTCAGCGTCATGCCGTTTTATTATCACTATTTCAGCACCGAACAGGCCGCTCTGCTGAGCGTCCTGGCGCAGAGCTGCATGTACGCTCCGATCGGTCTCGCCGGCTGGGCTCTACGCACAGTGAATACGGGGCAGCGCAAGCCCGGCATGCTGCACACCGGTCTTTTCGCCGCCGCGCTGGCGCTGCCGGTCGAACTCGGCAAGCTCCTGGTTCCGCCCAAACATCCGGATTTCACCAATCTGCTGATTGCTGCTACAAGTGCGGCGGCGGTCTATGCGCTCGCGCACTGGATCGGAGCCGTTCTGAGCGGCGCTGGCAAACGTCCGGTTCCGCCGAGCGCGGAGTCTATCCCCAAGACCGCCCCGGCAAACTCGCCGCATCCGGAATTGCCGGCCTACGCCGCCCTCCATCCGGTCGGCGCGCTGATCGCGTTTGCCGCGGGGTCGCTCGCCCTCATCGGCCTCCTCGCCTATCCCGTCGGGACACTTTGGCTGATAGCAGCACTGACCGGATACGCCGCCTTGTTGTGGCGATATCCCGGCGCATGGCTGTTCGCGGTTCCGGCACTCCTGCCGGCACTCGATTTGAGTCCGTGGACCGGCCGCCTGATGCTGGACGAATTCGACCTGCTGTTGCTCGTCACGCTGGCCGTGACCTATCTCAGGACCTATCGGATAAATCCCAGACCTTGGCCGAATCGAACCCTGTCATGGGCTGTCATGCTGCTGTGGCTGAGCTGGTCGATAGCGACGGTACGCGGTTTGTGGCCGCTTTGGGAACACCAAGGAACCCTTTCAGACAGTTCCCATTCACCTTTGGAAACCTGGCTGGTCGGCAAGGGACTCTTGTGGGCACTGCTGTTCGCTCCCCTTCTGCGGCGCATTCCTGCGGAGAACACGGGAGCGGCCCTGCGCCGTATGGGACACGGCCTGGTCGCCGGCTTGGCAATGGTAACCCTGGCCGTTTTTTGGGAGCGCCAGGCGTATGTCGGGATGGCGGATTTCGAGAATGTGTTCCGGGTGACCGGAACATTCGCCAGCATGCATACCGGAGGCGCTTACATTGAAGCTTTCATCGCCTTTGCTTTTCCGGCGCTGGTCGTCTCGATACTGGCGGCCCGCAGCTGGACACTCAAGTTTCTCGGCATCGCGTTTGCCGTGGGCGTCAGCTATGCCATGCTGGTCACTTTTTCGCGCGGTGGCTACGCCGCGCTCATCGCCGGCTTGATCCCGGTTATGGTGTGCATGCTGCGGCAGCCGAAAGAATATTCGATCCATCGCTGGCTGGCCCTCACCGGAGTTCTCACGGCATCGGTAGCGGCCGCGGTTCCCGTGCTTTCCGGCGGATTCGCTCAATCCAGGCTGGGACGCATCGCGGAAGACCTCTCCATCCGGGAAGCGCATTGGCGGCAGGCCCTGAATCTGATGGACGCGGGACCTATGGCTGCACTGGTCGGAATGGGCTTCGGACAATATCCGATTCTTTACGCAGTGGGAGCCGAAACCGCACGAGCCCCGGGCACCTATACCGTTTTTCGGGAGGGCGACGATTCATATCTGCGTCTCGGAGCCGGCGAAACGGTTTTCCTCGATCAGATCGTCGACGTCCGGGCCGGCGAAGAGTACACCTTATCGGCCCGGGTAAGACGCCGTTCGGGCGACGGCGCGCTCGGCATCCCGCTCTGCGAAAAGGCGCTGCTTTACTCCTTTGAATGCGTTCGGTCCGAACTGCGGCCGGAGTCGTCCGAGCATGAATGGAGCACGATCACCATCGAAGTGAATTCGCGGGATCTCGGCGAAAGCGAACACTGGCCGCACCCGCCGGTAAAACTGTCCCTGCACAACAAGAGTACCGACACCGCGCTCGATGTCGACGACGTCAGCCTCAAGCCCAAGGATGGACAAGAACTGGTGGCCAACGGCGACTTCAGTGCCGGAATCGCACGTTGGATGTTCGTCGCCGATCAGGATTTGGCCTGGCATATCCACCAGCAAACGGTGGAGATGTATTTTGCCCAAGGCGTCCTGGGGCTGACCGCTTTTGCCCTGCTGTTGATCGGCACAGGAAGGATTCTCTGGCCGGTCCTGCGTGGCGGCGAGCTGACCGCGGCGATGTCGGCCGGCGCACTACTGGCGTTTCTCACGGTGGGCCTCCTCGGCTCCACCATGGATACCGCACGCCTATCGATGCTGTTCTATCTGGGAGCGTTGAGTACCGGTGTGTTGCTGTGCCGGCGCCAGGCCAAAAGGCCTCAGCGGCGTTTTCTGCATAATGCGATCCCCTGATCGGGTTCGATCGGCTTGGACGCAAAATGTCCGCGTCGCGGTTGCCTTATCCGACCGCTTTGCAGGCCTTTCGGCCACCCATAAAGAGCTTGCTGGGCTCACCGGCTATCGTTAAGATCGCTTGGCCACCTATTCCACTCAGGGAGACAATACTGTGAAACAGATTATCGTATGGGGCGTTTTCATACTTACCGGCTTCGCGGGCCAAGCAATGGCAGATTGTAGCGGCCCGAATCTCAACCAGGTCCAACTTCAAAATACTTTATCCGGCATGACGGTCTGCGCGATCCGGGGAGACGAGCAGTGGCAGGAGCAGCACCAGGGTAGCGGCGGCGGTGTGCTGGTGGATTACAAAAAAGGGCCTTCCGATCCGGTCGATCCGTCTAAAGAAGTCGGTTCCTGGAATATCTCGGGCACCGGCGCCAATGCCGTCGTCACCTACAACTACGGCAGCGGCGGCACCTATAGCTACGCCGTTCACGTCAACGACGACGACACTTACAGTTTTTGCGGCGACAGCACCGGCGAAGAAATCGTGGCTACCATCGTTCCCGCGGCGCCATGCCCCTAACGCCCTGAAGCCGGCGAGGCGATATCCATCCGAGGTGTCGGGAAAGGACTCCCAACCTACTCGCGAGGGCCTCTACAGTAGGCAGAAACCGCTCGAGCGCCGCCTAACACGCATCTACGGAACGGCGGGTCCGCTTCCAGAATGTCTGAAACGCCTGCAATTCCCCCAGCGTCGCGCTAAGGCGCATCAAATAGAAACGGGTACGTTTCCAACTCAACGAAAACATAGCGCTGACCAAATAAGTCAGCAGTTTTCGCCAGATATATCTCGGAATCTTCGATTCGATATCCGCGTTGGCCAAAGTTGCGCTATACGAACGCTGATAACTTTTTCTCAAAAGATAGAAAAGCCGGAACCGTTTCAAATCGACATAGTGGTACTGCACGATGTTCGGAATGTATTGCATCCGCTCGCCGGACTGCAATGCGCGGATAATGAAGTCCACGTCTTCGCCGCCTCCGAGATCGTGCCCTCGTGGACCGAGCTCGGTCGAGAAGCCTCCGACGCGAGCGAACACGTCACGGCGGACGATCAGATTGCCGCCCCCCGGAAGCCTTCCCTCCAATGTAATTGTACGGGGCTCATCGCCCTGGTCCTGGCAGGGCACCGGCAACGGGTAAACCGAATACGGTCCGGTATCGTGCACCCATTGCGGCTCCGATCCATTCCAGTCCGGCAAAATCCGGCCGCAAAACATGGTGGCTTCCGGATAGGCTTCGGCCGCAGTGCAGATTGCGGTCAGGAATGACGCATCGACTCGATGATCGTCATCGATCAAAGCGACCAGTCCACTGCCCAAGCGCCGGATTGCGCTGTTGAGTGCATGGGATTTGCCCGGAACCGGTTCGGCGAACCAGGCGACCGGAAGCGATCGCGCGCTGGCCGGACGTCCGCTGATACGTTCCAGCAATTTGTGGGTGCGGTCGGTGCACGCATTGGCGGCTACCAAAATGTCGATCGACCAATTAGGCGGACGCAGAGCCAGATTCAAAGACTCGAGTACCCTATCGAGCAAATCGGCACGATTATGCGTGCATATCAGGACGGTAAGTCGATTCACTATTTTCCTATTTCACGACTAAACGTCGATCGATCCAGTTCATCCAAAGGTCAGCAAACAAAATCAATCTGCAAGCGCAGATAATAACGGCAAATAGGGCGTTCAAATTTACCCGGTCTGCGTACCGGAAAACCAGCCGTTAATATACCCGAGAAAATATGCCACGTTCATTTCAAGCCGCAGTGAGTAATCGGATCCGCGTGCGGCACGCATCCGGACGACGCGCCATACGGCTCTCCAAAGCTGGGGATAAAGGTACTTGGGCGGAATTCGAGAATTGTCGCCCCGCTTGATCATTCCTTCCGTCTGTCCCTGGCGGTAGTGCAAGTCCAAAAAGTATTTACGCGACAGTTTCCAGGCCTGGATACGGTGATGTATAACCGCCTCCGGAACCCACCAGACCCGACATCCGAGATTGAGCATACGCTTGTAGATTTCAGTATCCTCGCCTCCGACATTAGATCCGCCCTTTCGCCCCAATATAGGATCGAAACCGCCGATTGTGTCGAAAACCCCCGCCCGAAAACCGAAATTACCGCCGAAAATGGGCGTCTTGGGATCCGTTAACCGTCGAGCAGTCGGCCCGTGGTCCAGTCTGCCCACAAACCCGAGCAGTTCGTCTTCCATCCAGATCGGGCGGTCACTATCCTCGAAAAGCACTTCGATACGTCCCCCTACCGCATCCGGACTCTCGTCCACGATAATGCGTTCGTAAGCCTGCAGCCAGTCGGGCTCCGGCGTCTCGTCATCATCCATGAACAAGATATATTCCCCCTGCGCTTCCCGAATCGCACGGTTGCGCGCATTCGAAAGACCGAGCTTTTCTTCCCTAAGCACACGAACCTGCCACTCCTCCGGCCAGGAATGGCGTTCAAGAACGGCAGACGTGGCGTCGGTACTGGCGTTGTCGATGATCACCAGTTCCCAGGCGCGTTTCGGTGACCGGATACGCGACAGATCGGCCAGCGTACGTGCCAATCGGTCCGCGTGATTATGAGTACAGAGGGCGACGGTATAAGCGAGTTTCACGTGAACGTTTTTCCGGATTCAGACGACACAAGAGCGTGCATAAGGCCCGGCAGGACGCAGTCGCTCCACGCGGCGGACAGGCGGCGACAGACGCCCGGCATGCCGGCAGTTACCGAACGACACTTCGCACCCGATTCGCCGCGCGGCTCCAGTAGTAACCCAAAGCGTGCTTCAGATCGCCATCGTTCGATCCCAGACTGACCTTTCGTGCAAGAGCGGACGGCGTGTCCGTACCGAACACGTCCAGCCGGCGAATTCGGAATGGATCCACCCGGCCCGGACGGTTGAAACCCGGCTGGACCGAAAAAGCCGCACTGTACCCCGCTTTCCGGGCAGCCTCGAGCACCCGCTCGTCGTAGCGTCCATAAGGGTAGGCCAGGAACGGTATCGGATTGCCGAGTAAGCTCTCGAGATCGGCGCGCGATCCCGCGAGCTCGGCTTCGAGTTCGAGGTCGTCCAGGCAGGTCAGGTCGGCATGGCTGCGGGAATGGGAATGAAAGCTGAATCCCCGACCTCGCATTTCCTCGATCTGATCGCGATTCAACAAAGGATAGGTCGCACCGGAAGGATTCTCGCGCCGACACCATTCGTCCTTTCCCCCGATCAAGCCGCTCACCAGGAACACGGTCGCCGGCCATCCCAAGTCTCGCAGTACCGGATAAGCGTGTTCGTAAACCCCCAGAAAGCCGTCGTCGAAAGTCAGCAAGAAACTGCCATCCGGCAACTCCGGACCGCTCTGTATCCAGGCAACGAAGTCGTCGATGGGTACCGCCCGCATACCCTTTGCCGCCAGCTTCTTCATATGCGATTCGAAGGCATCGGGACTGACGCAGTACTTTCGCTCCCAGGCATTGGCGCTCGCGCCCACCCGGTGGTACATCAGAACGACGGCTCGATCCATCTCACTCCCCTTTCGGTGCCAAGGCGCTCCGCTGCGAATCCACCATCCCCAAGAAGGCGCGAAATATCGGACCCGGAAGGAGCGCGGGTAATATGTATTTGAGATCCGCCAAACGCCAGGCGCCGCGGATCAATGCCTCGCGAAACAAGCCTTGCGCCGACACGAGGTCGCGCTTCCAATAGGCCCGATAAGCGGCCCGCAGCAGCTCGCCGGCGACTAAATTCTTAAGTGCCGGGACATCGAGGTGCGAAACCAAATCCGGATGTTTGCGAACGAAATCTCGCCTTACGGTATAGGCATCCATGGTCTGGCGCCATTTGCCCGATGAAATCTGGCCTCGGCCATGCCAACGATAAAACGCCAGAACCTCGGAAACGCGAACGATATGACGCGTCCGGGCAATCAGCTTGAGCCAGAAATCGTAATCCATGGCCGAGAACCGACGCTCGGAAAAACCTTCGATCGCCTCCACGATTTCACGCCTGACCAGGGCTGCGTGAATCGGCCAAGGGCAGCTCTTCAAAAACAATGCGATCGTATCCTCGTCCTCATACGCCGGCGGCACGTACGGCTCCTGTCCGGGAGCCCCGTCGCCGACGTTCTGCCAGCCGCAATAGGCGCAGTCCGCTGCATTCGAAGCCAGCGCCGCGTATAGCTTTTCCAGACAATCGGGAGCCCAGAAATCGTCGGCGTCCAGAAATGCGATAAGGGAACCCCGGGCTTCCCGCAAACCTCGATTCCGAGCCGGGTAAGGTCCCTTCCTGTGTTGCGATAGCAGTCGAACTTGCCCGGGAAACTCGGTCTTCAACCGATCCAGGATGGCAACCGAGCCATCGGTGGAACCGTCGTCCACCACGATGATTTCCACCGACGGATAGGTCTGGTTGACGACGCAGCGAATCGACTCTTCGACGAACGCTGCTGCGTTGTAGCACGGCATGATCACCGAGATCAGCTCTCGCTTCGAATGCCCGTCCCCAGCGTGCGGAATCGAGTCGCTGCTTTTCGTATCCGGCTGACGCATCTTGCCCTCTGCTTATAATGATTATGGGAGCTTATTTGAAACCGCTTTTAAATCCGCCTTCGAGGCGGCCGTCAAGTCCCTGCCCCGCCACAGCTCAAGGAATGAACACCTGGAAACCATCGCAGAAATTCGCCGGTAAAGATCTTCGCTCAACTCCTTTCTCCACCGCGTCATGGACTCCTCGGAATTCTTCTTGATCGACCATTCGCCCCGCTCGGAAGCCGTTACCGAAGTGGTGTTCTTCAGGTGGCGCAAGGTCTGTTCCGAGACGGTCCAGCCCAGAAAATCGAAAATCCTTCTGACTTCCGCTTCCGGCTCCACGCAAAGGTCTTCATAAACGACGCGGATCATCGGCATCGACGTTGCCTTCAACATCAATTCGTTACTGACCCACCACAACAAAACCATGTGTTCCGGCCAGCCCGCCCCCGCATATTCTTCGGCCAGCCCGTGAAAGCCTGAAAAGGCCGGGTTTTTCAACACATATTCCACCCGCTCCCGATAACGCTTTTCGGCCGCCTCGGCATTTCCGGCGTGCTGCCGCAGCTCCGAAGCCAGCTGAGAAAACGGATTGCGGATCAGATGTATGATTTTCAGATTATCGCCCAGTACCTGCTTTAAATCATCCAGCTTTTCGCAGAACCAAAGCAAGCGAACGATCTTGAACAAATAAGTGTCCGGCGCGGTTTTCCTGAAGCCGTAATCCTTGTTCAAGCGCAACGACCGAGCTGCTTCGTTCGCCCTGAACCCGTACTTGACCTGGGTTTCCAGGATAGCCCTTTCCCCCCGCCTCACCCAGACCGGCCTATGGGGAAGCCGAAACGTATAAGGGTTCTTTATCTTCAAGAGTTCGGGCGTCGTGAAACCGAGTTCCGGGTAATGGCAGATTTCGTAAAAATATTCCGCCTTCTCGTAGGAATCGAGAATTGAGCCTAACCAGGTCGTACCCGAGCGACCGGAGCCCGCGAGAATGACATATTTTTTATTTTCCGGCATGATCGAATGGCCTATAAATCGATGATTTTACGGATGCGCTCGACATCGCCACTGTGTTCCGCTTCATAGACTCCGAGAGCCTCGCGTATGATCGCCAGGCGGCTATCCACGTTTTCCCGCGTGAGCACCGTGCCTAAGGCATCACCCCCTTCCACCGCATCCGGACCATACCCGAAAATCGAATTCATAACCAGGTTTCCCAAAGCCGGCTTATAGTGAACGGATTCCCAGAACCAGTGCATGGATGCCTTGGAATCGAGTGGAACCACTTCCGTCGTAATGGCGTTGGGGCCGCTGAAGTCCCAAAGCGGAAACGGCTCCGCCGCTGCTCGTTCCGCTTCGTCACCGTTGATGCGGACCAGCAGCCGCTTGATCTCCTCGAACTGCTGCCAAAGCCCGGCGAGATTCATCGTTTCCCAATGCCATGCATGAGAAGGCGAAACCATGAAATGAGCATCGATGTGCTCACGATGGGCAAACCGGAGCAACTCGGCAAAATGCTCGCCGTTCCGCTCCAAACTCAAGTCCTTGCGCCGGTATTCCCGAAAGCGGTCATAAGTGTTTCGAGTGTAGGCCGCGAAAGCGGCGGCATGATCCTGCCTGTCGTCCAGATTCAGCCATTGCCCGTTGTCGGCCAATGTCATCTTTTGCCAACCCTGAAAGCGAACCGTCCTGAGACTGCTGACCACCGCATCCATCGACCACAAAGCGGACACCGCATCGGCCAGGTAAGCAAGGTCAAACGCCCGGTTGGGCTTTCCCTCGGAGGTGACTACCATGCGCGATTCGGAAAATTCGCGGTTGTCCTCGAGCTGACTGAAAACCCGGAAATCCAGTGCGATCAGGATCTTTTTCAGCGGACGGACGGCATGGGCATGCTGGACGTACCGCAAAATCTCGTACACGCTGACGCTGGGCAAGGCCAGGTTGTAGCAATGCAGTCCCGCCAGGGCGGGATGATCCGGGGACAATCCGCGAGCGGCTCTGGACGTGCCCAGAATCAGGCAATCCGGCTTTAGGCGCACGGGAGCGTAGGCGTTCGTCAGCCGCAGATGTTTCACGAAATCGGCTTTATGGACGCTGACACGCTCAATCTTTCGAGTACCGAACAACGTATAAGGGTCGACGATATAATTCAGTGCCCAGATCAGAAATCCGCCCGCAAATACCACCGCGAAGCAACTTACCAAATAGCGACGGAACATGGGCTTCAAAACTGAAAATAAAGGAATTCACTCACTCGGTTCAAATCCAGGAAAGCCCACAAACCCATCATCGAGATCACGAGAGCCCATTTGAAACTGGGCGTCCAGGTCGTGTCGAGGAGTTCCCTACGGTCGGCCTCGACCGCTTCCAGCGCCACGCGAAAATACCGCATAACCTGTTGCGTATTGGGAATGGTGAACAGAATCACCAAGACGACGGCGCAACTCAAACTCGCTTCGAAGATGGACGATATGTGGACAGGAATGAAATTCAGGATTGCCGCTATGCTGGACGACTCGGCCAAAGGCTCGAAAACCCCTCGCGGTTCGTTACCGTGAATTCCCGCCATGCTGGCATAAAGGCTCGCTGCCGATGAAAAGCTTTCCGTCCGAAACGGCACCCAGGCCAAAATCACAGCCAGGAAAGTGACGGTACGGCCGCAGATTCTCCCCAATCGGCTGCTGCGCTCAAGATCGTGTCCCCGGGACAGACGCAGCGAATGCCAGGCGTGGTTCATAACCAAATACAAGCCGTGCAGTCCGCCCCAGAGAAGAAACGTCCACCCCGCGCCGTGCCATAGTCCTCCAAGGAGCATGGTGATCATCAGGTTTAGATATCGCCTGAATTTCCCCTTGCGGCTGCCGCCCAAAGGTATGTAGAGATAATCCCTGAGAAAATGGGACAAGGTCATATGCCAGCGCCGCCAAAAATCGATGATATTGACGGCTTTGTACGGGGAATTGAAATTAAGCGGCAATTTGATGCCGAACATGCGGGATAATCCGATCGCCATATCGGAATAACCGGAAAAATCGAAATAAAGCTGGGCCGAATACGCAAGTACGCCAATCCACGCTTCTCCCGAACTCAGCATCCGGCCCTGATCCACGGCGTCGAATACCGGCGTCGCATAAATCGCAATGCCGTCTGCCAATACCACCTTCTTGAACAGCCCGAACACGAAAACGGTTGCGCCCAGGGCGAGATTCTCCCAGTCGAGCCTGTATATCTGTTTCTGCGAAAACTGCGGCATCATTTCCTTGTGATGCAAGACGGGGCCGGCGATCAAATGGGGAAAATACGTCACAAAAAGCGCATAATGGACAAAGTTAAACTCCCTCGCGATACCCCGGTACACGTCCACCAGGAACGCAATCTGGGTAAAGGTAAAAAACGAGATGCCGAGCGGAAGAACAATTTCGGCCAACGAAAGATCGACGCCTGTCAAATCTTTCACCGCCTGCGCCAGAAAGCCGGCATATTTATAGTAAGCCAGCATGAGGAGATTGGCGGCGACGCCGGATGTAAGGACGAACTTACGGAATGCCGCCCGATCTCGATCTCTTTCTCTAGCCAGGACAAAACCGATGACGTAGTTAAAACTAATGGATGCCGCCAGAAGCGGCAAATAGGCCGGGTTCCAATAGCCATAGAAAAACATGGAAGCGGCGGTAAGCCACATCGCGGCGCAATAATGGCTGTATCTCCCCAATATGAGAAAGACGAGAAATGTGACGGGAAGAAAGCCAAAGATAAAAGGGTATGAATTGAACAGCATTAAATGGCTGGTCTCGCCTCAGGTTGAATCATCTCGAGCCTTTTTCATCCGTAAGATTGCAAGCAGGTAAACCCGGCAGCTCCGTTTCCCGAATTTGTACAGCCCCGCCTCGGTCCATCGCCAACTTCAACGACCGAATGAATTGGCTTTTCACAATCCGAGGACCAAATAGTGTGAGAAATGCAGCCCCCCTAGGCCAGACCTGAAAGCGTCCTAGCTAGCGTGAATGCGCAAAATAGGCACCCGTCTTCTCCATCAAGCCTTTCTTTGTCCCTTAACCCGAACTACGCTTCAGCACTTCAAACCAGGCATCGGCATGCCTTCGCAAACCGGAATCAGAAAAGTGGCAATCGTCATAGCGAACGTCCTTCGACGATAATTCGTCGGTATTCGGTCCGGAATAAATCTTCCGTTCCACATTCACCAGGGTGCGCTGAGCCCGCTGAATATCCGGGCTCTCTTTTCCATAACAATAGGTTGCGACCGCCACATAGATGGGAGCATCGACCCCCGCGCTGCGCAACCCTTCCACCATTCGGAGAAACATACTCCGATAATCCATTTCGCTGGTTTTCGCCACTCGGTCCGATTCGCCCTGATGCCAAAAGGCGTGGGTAATCTTCAGCTTATGCCCGCGGGCGTTTTCGACCGCCCCCATCAGCCGGTCATACAGGTCTCCGCCGACGGTCCACCGACTGATCGAACTGCCTCCTTCGCCGATGGAGATCCATATCACGCTGTCGAACATCCCGCTCTCCACCAGCTTGTCCCCCAGCCGGGACCACACGCTGCCGCCGAAAGCAGCGGCGCCCGGCAAGGGATCGTCGGCGGCATAGCATCTCCCCGCGTAGAAGCTATAGACGGCTTTCCTCGGCCGGTACCGGGTTTCGCCGAAGTTGGCGGCGTTGGACTGCCCGAACACAAGCCCTACCAGCGTTTTTCCAGTCATCGCCACCCGGCAATCGATCTCTTGCCGCACCTGTCCCTTGACGACTGGGCCGCCATACGCCATCGGCTCGACAAACTTTCTGACGGGGCTCCACCAGGATATCGCAACCGCAGCCGATGCCAATGATACGAGGAACAGATAGCGCAGAAGCCAAGCTTTAGTCATGCCGGCGGATTCCGTCTCCTATGCCCGTTATGCCGAACCTACCGGGATCTTGCCCATCGCTTTACGAGAGCGCTTCCGGATAGGCACGCGCCAATGCCTCCAGAACGTTCTCGACCGTAATTTCTTCCATGCATCTTATGCCGAACGGGCAAAACACCTGGGTATTGCTGATTCGCCAGGCCCTCAGCCGTGGATTTTCCTGGCACGGTTGACATTCGAAATTCTTTTTCACCAGGGTTACATCCTTGAGAAAGGACGGAAAAACCTTACGCTGGCTGGTAGGGCCAAGAAGAACGATAGTCGGTTTTCCGAGCGCGATCGCCAAATGAGTCAGACCGCAATCGTTGCCGATCACACAGCCGGCCTGTTCGATCAGGGATGCGGTATCCGCCAGGCTGAGCTGTCCCACATAGTTCTTCGCATGACCCGGAAACTCCGTCATCTGATCCAATCGCTTTGCAAATCGGTGGGCTCCGCGCCAAAACCGCCCAGGATAATTCAACTGCTCACCCGCCAGGGTTCGCACCCAGCCCGGAAAGACAATTCGGTTCGAAATGTCCATGTCACCCTTCGTCCCAACCACGGCAACGTCGGGCAGATGGCGCGCCAGATCTCCGTAACCCAGCCACTTTCTGATTTGCAAATGTCTTTGCCCGCCAGGCGCGATGACACAAGTCTTCGCCGAGATTTCCGGAAACTTCCGCCCCGAGCTCGTGCATTCGGGGTGCAAATCCATCGGAGCATCCGGAACGATACAGCGCGCGAGATTGGTGTAAAGCTCGATTTCCGAATACAAATCGTACTGATACCTGTCCCACATGGGATGCAGAACGACCGCCTTGTCCCGATTGACGAACTCGATAGGCGGCTCCCGCACTTCAACGCCGTACAGATAGTATTCGTAATTATTGGCCCGAAAGTCGGCGGACGCCGAAGATACTTTACGCACGTAGGGCCAACGTTCGAAGAGATGCTCCACGCCGGGCGTTTCCCCTTGCACGCACAGATCCACTTGAATCCCGCCCTTGCTCAGCATCTTTATCATCGGCGTAACCATCAGCATGTTGCCGAGGCCGCTTCCCAGGTGCACGAGAATGCTTCTTTCCACGCTCACTCCGAACGCCCCCAAAGATACGAACGATTGCCAACCGATAGGGGCTTACCCGATGTTTCCCCCCCGTCCGGCGCACCCCATAAAATCGGGACTTCGGCATCCGGCGGTCGAAGCCAGGTGCAATTCACAACCCGATCGGCGGTGTTGACGACAAGATACTCACGTCGCGGGCCATGGCTGAGATTGACCACGCGCAGTTCCTTCGCGGCGGGCACGGGACAAGGCCGCTGATCCTCGAAGCGAACCGCTTCCGCATTGGCGCCCAGCAAGGAAGGCGGCATCCCCTGTCCCGAACCCTCGAGCAGCAAGATGGCTTCGGCGAGCCATTGGCGGACTTTCGGTTCCGGGGAAGCCAGATAACGGTGGTATAACGCCTCCGCCCAGAATCCCAGAGCATAGGATTTCCCCTTCCATTCAAGCCATCGCTGATCCAATCCGGTACGCTTTACGAACTCAAAGCCGGCGTCGATCACGGGCCACAAATCAACGTCCCGAAAGCGCCGGTAATAGCGGACCAGGTCCATCAGGTTGATTCCGTGATAATCCACGGCCCAAGTCCTGAGGGTCAGTTCCCGGTCAATGTATCCTCCCGGCATCACCAAGCGCGGCCGGCGCGCCTTGAGTGCCGGCAAACGGGGAACAAGGTACTCGCCGGCCACTCGCTTCAAGGCGCGGAGCGGAAGCGGCAAACTGCTTGCTCTCTCGCGCGGCAAAAAGGTCAGGTTGATCAGCGCAAACAATAGACGATAAAACGGCTCGAAGGTCCGTAGGCCGATAACCCGTCGCGCGATTCGAGCGGCGGAACTCAGTAAATCCTCATAACTGCGATCGGATCGAACTCTCGCGCTCTCGGCGACAGCTAATGACGAATCCAAATGCGTATTGAGAACCAGCATATTGCTCGGCGATTTGCCCAGCGCGCGGCTCGGTATCCACTTGAACGGCCCCTGCCGCATCTCGCCTTCGCTCCGCTCGAGAGAGTCATGCAGAAACCAGGATTCGCCCGCGACGGTGTCCGTCGTCTTCGAGAGGAAGTCGGTCGCCTTTTTCAATGCAGGTTCGAGTTCGGGCGACGGCATCCGCGCATATTCAGCGCACAGCACATGCACACCGCTCGCGTGAAGACGGTAGTGGCACTCCAAATCTTCGGTCCAGATTCCGTGATACCACCCACCATCAGCCGCCGACCGCGAGAGCAACGATAGTACGAGTTGCTGCTGTATCAGACGATAGAGTTGCTTGCCGCTCGCGCGCTCCAAACCCGCCGATACGGTGTACAGCGCGTGCGCCTCGTTCTCCGAGTAACATCGGCGTCGGAATGGCCATGACCAGCGCAGATCGTACACCGCGCCATGGATGAGGTAATCGTATAGATTCGCAAGTCGCTGAAAGCGGGTGTGAGATCCCCAGAGAAAATAGCCTTGTTCCTCGATCGGAAAAATTTCGCTCAGTTCTTCCGACCAACTCGCGGGATTCTCGGAAAAGCGCCAAATTACGAAATCACAGCAAAATTCGTGAGGGATAGTCACCGACCCCGCACTGCGATCATGCCCAAGCGACCAACGGGTCAGCTCAACCGGCACTTCGGAAAGAATGCGCCCATGGGAATCAAGCTGCCTGCAAGCCGGACGGCGCGGCAGCCAGTAGACGGGTTGTCCGGGCTTCGTCAAGCCCACAAGCAGCCCTCCCAAAACGCTTTGCTGCAGATTGGCGGTCTCGTTCAGAGCCAGTTCGACCAAGCAGGACGATCCCGGCTGCACTCGAACGAACAAACATTCCGCTGCGTCCGTGAAGCGATCCAAAAAACAGTCGATCGTTCCGAACGAAAATTTTCTCCGTTCCGCGTTCGGTGGTAGGTTCGCGACCAAGTCGCCTTCCGAACGTCCTCTATCGAATAGCGACTCGATGTCGAGCTTCAAAACGCCTGCGCCGTTTGATGCGAAATCGTTCATAGCTATGCCGCGCTTTCAAAAGATGGGTGTCCAGCGCGCTCTTCGGAACGTGTTCCGTCTACGAGGAACCTTTCGATCTCGTTTACCATCCGCTGCGTGGAAAAATAGTCGACAGCCAGGCAACGGCCTTTTTCCGACAAATCCCGAACAAGGGGCAAGTTCTCCATAAGTTCTTTCATGGCTTCGGCAAGTTGTTGTTCGTCTCCGGTGGGAAAAATCAGAGCGTCCTGACGATCTTTAAGTAAGCGGCTGATACCGCAACGGTCGCTTACGATAACCGGCATAGCGGCAGCCATTGCTTCTGCGGCTATCCTCGGCAGTGGATCGGCCTGTGACGGCACCACCAATACGTCATGGTCGGCGAAAAGTGCCGGCATCTCGCCAAAAGCGACGGGCTCGCGAAAACGGACCCGGTCCGGATTGGGCAGAGACCGAATCGCATCCTCGAGCTGATCGACGTAGGACTTGTCATGCGGCCAACCGACTAAGGTCAACTCCGCATCGTGGCCCGCCGATGTACTTTGAAGGAGTTCCAACGCCTTAACCAAGATCAACGGATCTTTACTCGGGTGAAAGCGTCCGACGAAAAGAAAACGCTTGGGCCGTTCTTCGCCGCTCCGGGAAATTCCGGCGAAATCATCGACCGATGTGCTGTCGTAAATTTGAACGGGAGGGCGTTTCCATGCAGGACTCTCGAGACCGGCAATCATTTCCGGGTTGTTGAAGGCCACGCCATCGAATGTCAACGGCTCGAACTCGACCGTCAAACCGAGCCCTTTAGCCAACAAAGCTTTCAGAATGCGCTTGACGCCACCACGCACTCCTCTCGCGCTCCCGCCCCACGCCCAAAATTGATACTGACGGCGCTTTCGTGCGCGCTTGTTGTGATCGATCAACCAGTAGCCGCAAACGTACGCGAACAGCGGAAATTCCTGCGCCATGAGTCGAATCGCCAGGGCATAGCTCATACCCTTGGTCGCCCAGACAAAAGCCGCGTCGGGCTCGAAGGATGCGATGGCCTTATCCAGATAACGTTGCTCTCGCCGCTCGCGCACATACCAGCGAAGCAGATCGATCAAACGGAACGACCACGGCTCATTCCGTTTATTGTCCGGGCAGTACTCGAATACCCGCCAAACATCCTTCTCGATTCGCCGCCTTCCGTTCAAGCCCATCGTGCTCGTCAGCACGAGCACTTCGTGCCCCCGAGCTTTGAGCTCCTCCACCGTTTCCAGGCAGAGCAACGGATAACCGCCGTCCGAATGCGGCGGATACATATTCATGAGAACCAAAATACGCATACGAAAGTGCTATTCATTTACTGATGACGCGGATGAACTACGATTTCGCGCCCAGCCAGGCTCCGAGCCGAGCCCCGTACCAGCTCAGTGCCCTCCGCTGTGCCGGGGATAACGTGCTCCAAGCCAATCGCCGCCAATTGCGCCACTTGGTAGGCTGATACTTAACGGCCTTCCGAAAATAAGCTCTAGCCGATTCGAAATCCTGGTTGTTCGCGATTTGCCATCCGCCGGCCTGATAATTCAGCAATCCGAGGCGCTCAGCTAACAGCGACGAACCAACCAGGCGCCGAGCCTCGGAATGTTTACGCAGGAAAGACTCCAGGGCCGCGAGCTCGAGCATGGTCATTCGGTATGTATCTCGGCTGACGTTCGTTTCGTGAAGGCGATATCGTGCGAATGTGTTCGGCAAAAACCCAAACGGATAGAGCAAAGCCAATCGGAGCCAAAGCTCGTAGTCATCGGCACCGGGTATGGTCTCTTGGAATCCGCCGACCCGCTCCAGGCACGATCCGCGCAATAGCACCGTCAGTATGGCGATTCGATTTCTGCTGAACAGCTCGCGAAGACAAAACCCTTCCAGCGGCCCGACCCAATCTTTCGGATTGCCGCATTCTTCTCCGGCTTGATTGATGTAGCTTTGATATCCATGCACCAAAGCCAGGTTGTCGTTGGCCAGCAGGTAATCGACCTGCTGCGCCAGTTTGCCGGGCAGCCATTCGTCGTCCTGATCGAGGAAAGCAATGAATTCACCCGACGCCAAGCGTAAAGCCGTGTTTCGCGCCGCCGCCACTCCTCCATTGGCTTGTTCGTAGTAGCGAATATTCGGGCGATCCAGGTAAGCTTCGATCGCCCCCCTGCTCTCGTCCCGAGAACCATCGTTGACGATGATGAGCTCGAAATTCGGATAGGTCTGCGCCAGCGCCGACTCTATGGCGCGCCCGATATAGGCTGCGCCATTGTAGACGGGCGTGACAATACTGACTAATGGCCGCCTCACGCTGAGAGGGTCCGAATACGGTCTATCGTGCGGGTGCTGCTTCTACCATCGACCAGCGGAATCAGGACTACTTTCCCTCCACGCGACTCCACCTCGCTCGCTCCCACGACCTCATCGATCGAGTAATCACCGCCCTTCACCAGAACGTCGGGCTGCACTGCCTTGATCAATTCCAGGGGCGTATCCTCGCCAAACAAAATCACGGCATCAATAGACTCCAACGCGCTCAAGACAAGCGCCCTGTCCTCCTGACGAACGATGGGGCGCTCCTCGCCCTTCAACCGGCGCACGGAATCGTCCGTATTCAACCCGACGATCAAACGGTCCCCTTCGCGTTTGGCGCGTTCGAGCAGGGTTACATGCCCCGCGTGCAGCAAGTCGAAACAACCATTGGTAAACACCACCCGCTCGCCTCGCTCTTTCCACGTCCGTATTCGTTTCAGCAAGACGTCCAAATCGGAGATCTTGCTGCGATGCTCCAGAATCTGCTCCAGGTCGACAGCATCCAGCAATTCTTCGGAATGAATCGGAACGGCGCCGGTCTTGCTGACCACGATACCCGCAGCGGTATTGGCCAGGTGGAGCGAATCCTCGATCCCGAGCCCGGCGGACAAAGCGGCCGCCAAGGTCGCGATGACGGTATCCCCCGCTCCGGTCACGTCGAAAACGTCCTGAGCCACGGCCGGAATATGGACGACGCGATCCTTTTCGATGAGCGTCATACCCTGCTCCCCGCGCGTCAGAACCAGAAAATCCAGATGCAGGCGATCCCGCAGGCGCCTGCCGGCCTCAATCAGGTCGTCTATTGTGTGCGCGCCGACGCCGGTGGCTACGCTCAGCTCAAGCTTATTCGGCGTGATGCAGGTCGCTCCACGGTACTTCGTGTAATCGGCGCCCTTCGGATCGACCAGAACCGGCAATCCTCTCGCCCGCGCCCATGCGATCGTCTTTTGACACAGTCCTTCGGTCAGCACGCCCTTGGCGTAGTCGGAAATGATCACGACGTCGGGTCGCTCGGCGAAAGCGCCCTCCAGCGCAGCGGTCAATCGCTCCTCGCAGGAACCCGGCATTGCCGACGCCTCCTCCCGGTCGATGCGCAGCATTTGCTGATGACCACCGATCAGTCGGGTCTTGGTAATCGTGGGCCGGCCGTCAGTCGAAACCACGCCGTCCACCCGGATTCCGAACTTTTTCATGATCTCCAGCAAGAGCGCGCCTTCCGCGTCCGCTCCTACCAGGCCGATGATGCTCGGCATCAATTTCAGCCCGGCCAGGTTCGAAGCGACGCTCGCCGCTCCACCCCCGCTCTCGGTCTGCTTCGAGAACTTCAGCACCGGAACCGGGGCCTCGGGCGAAATCCGGTGCACGTCACCCCAGACGTGACGATCAAGCATCAAGTCGCCGACCACGAGTGCCTTCCGCCCGCCGAATCCCCCGGCAATGCAATTCAACACGGCTTGTCTATCCGCGAACATCCCCATCTCCCACAACGGATCTTTCAACCCAGTCGCACAGCACATGACCAATGAAAATATGCGCCTCCTGTATGCGGGACGTCACCGAAGAAGGCACCCTGATGCAGAGGTCCACCATGTCCTTGACCCGTCCTCCGTCCTTGCCGGTAAGCGCCGCGGTGAACGCCCCGATTTCTTTCGCGCGCTCGATGGCCGCTATCACGTTCGGGCTATTGCCGGACGTCGAGATCGACACGACGATGTCCTGCGGCCCACAGAGCGCTTCGATCTGGCGGGCGAAAATGGTCTCGAAACCATAATCGTTTCCAACAGCCGTCAGAATGGAAGTGTCGGTAGTGAGAGCAATCGCCGGCAGGCCACGCCGCTCCCTCACGAACCGACCGACCAGCTCCGCGGCGAGATGCTGACTGTCCGCTGCGCTGCCGCCGTTGCCGAAAAAAAGGACTTTCCCGCCGGAACGGATACAGGCAACCAATCGCTCACCCAAGGCCTCAATTTGCGGCGCTACGTCTTCCATTGAACTAAATACGGCAATGTGCTCCTCAGTTGCCGAACGAATATCGCTTTGCACCATTCCTCCCGCGCTCACAATGCCCATTTGATGCCACCCTTCCGAAATGAAATACTCGGGTCTCTATGCTTTCGCAAAATCAATACTCCGAAGGATTTCGTCACGAACTATATTTCTCGCTAACCTCGGTATCATGTGCCGTTTTGTTGCATATCAATACGATCCCCGAGAATTGACGCCTATGTTTTACGAGACCTCATCGACCTCTTTTTGCCATACGACAGCCCAGCGGATTCTAAATACTTTTCCAACCATTAACTTACTTCACCGCTGAGTCCATTTAGCTTGTTATTAGGTTATTGCCTCTAATATCTCATTGACTCGGACATCCCACGTCTCCTGCCGCGCGGCTAAGATACGCTGTTCCGCTCTCGCCCTAGTCTCGCACACCAACGCTTTTTCGATTTTTTTCACAAAGTCCTCACCATTCTCCGCAATGTGTACGTGCTCGGCCCATCTACCCACTCCAGCAACGCGCGTACTCACAATCGGACGGCCGGACCCCAGATATTGGAATAACTTTAGCGGACTCATGCTTCTACTATATTGGCTATCCTTGTGAGGAATCAGACAAACGTCTAGTGACGCAAGGAAGTCAGGAACAGCCCGATATGCTATCGGCCCCAGCAACGTAACATTCGGTAACGCCCCCAGCCGCTGGACTTCTTCTTCCACATTATCCCCAACCGGCCCCGCTAACAAAAACTCTATTCTTGGCAGTTTTTCGGACGCGTAAATAAGAAGCTCGATATCTGTACGTTCTGTAATCCATCCAACATAACCCGCACGCGGGCGACTGCCGGTACTTCTCGAAGGCAGCTCCGACGGCTGAGCCAGGAACATTTCATCCACAGCATTCTCGAATAGACTGCAGGCTCTACACTTGCTTGCAAAGAGACTGAAATTTAACTCCGACGAAACAATCACATGATCTGCTGAACCAGCCAAGGCGTCATATTGCTTTGCAGCATATGATCTATATTCGACCGGCTTCTCCTCCAAGAACGTATTGTTATCCACAATTTGTACAACACGTTTCCCATGCGGAATCTCTTCAATTAACCAGTCAATATGTCGATGTGGAGGAAATATCCACAGTAAGGTGTTCGTGCGTTCCAACCCGAGCCAGTTGATCAGCGTCCTAAAACATCCATAAGGAATACATTCATTGACCCATTTTCTAAGCCGATAAGGCCGTCCGCCTAGCGGGACAATTCGATCCTTTTGAGCAAAGACAATTAACTTAGAGGAAACTTTGCTGACTTCGAATGGCCACGAGTAAGCGCCAGGGTCGACACGTCGAGGAGGTAGTATACAAATAACCCGCTTTATATCTGATCTCTTCGACAGTGACTCGGCAATATTTTCGTATGCCCGGCCAAACTTACCCCAGTCGTTCATGAACCAGAACATTACGATATTAAGTTTTTCGTCCATCTAAATTGCCAACGCAGGACCTAACGCAACACAGTCACCGGATCTAAGAAGAAATACGGCTGCAGCCAAGCCCACCCCGACCGATCACGTATTCGATGAATAGCAATCAATGAACTGCCATACATACACCAAATCAGGGCTCTAACGAGTTTCACGAGAACGTAGATACTGATTTTCTAGCCGAAACTGAAGTCGACATTTTCACTGTATCCATCCACATACTTCCTATTTAACTTAGATAATCCTTAGCGTGTCAGCATGGCTATACCATGTCCGTTCGGCCAGAGATCAACTTTGAATTCCGGATTTTCATTTCCCCAACGCTGAACAATTTCCTGTTCTTCGTCACGACCAGCGTCGTCCAAAATCACCGTGCAGTGCTCAGCGAGAAACCGTTTAAGGAGTGGAAGTGCGGGATATCGAGAATGTCTTTGGATAGGACCAGGCGGACCATCGATAGCAAGCAGATCGATTTTTTTCCCCTCCAATCGATCGAGCAGCCCGCCGTACCAAAGCTTGTCGAACTCATCATAGTGCCGCAACGGGCACTCCAGCCAAGTCACACGATCTTCCAAGCCATTTAATCTCGCATACTCTCGTGAGATTCCGAGGTATTTCGGCTCATGATCAACTGCGATATGCGTACAATCATGGATTCCAACGATTTCAAGGGCACGGGCAATAAGAACGGTAGAGGACCCCGAACCGAGTTCCAGTATAGTTTTTGGTCGAGATTCGACCACATGTTGAACCAGAAATTTGCCAAGGAACGTGTCGATGCTCCACCCGCCCATGAACACAGGCATGGTGAGGTCAAGTTGCGACAAGTAAACAGCATTTTGCGTTTCGTTCGCTGAGCTCTCTATCGACGTGGACAAAGCCCCCAATTGCTTTCTGATTTGTCCAAACGCCCGATCAATATCATTTAGCTTAGTATTTAGAGTCCACGACAGTTGCCGCAACTTTAAGCTCAACCCGACGATAATCGCCAAAAGGAGTCCAACGGCAATTAGCAGTATTATTAACATTATGTTATCCATCAATACTCCAGACCCGGTGAGGAAAACTTCCAGACCGCTGGAAAATAAGTCAGCGTTCCGACCGGCAACTTGGGAAGTTCTTCGGGCGTGACGTCGACATGCAGCGTAAGCAGGTTGGTGCCCCCACCCAACGGACGCCGGGTCCAATCATAAATCCCCAGTCCAAGTCCATAAGGCCCGGGCGACAGAGATACCTTTGGCACGGAAACATCGATTACGTTCTCACCGGCAGCGAGATCGACCGGGTCGGGAAGCATCAGCGTACTAGCTTTAGTGACAAAAATCATTTCAGCATTGTGCATACCGATATTAATCTCAACGTTCTTTACGTCGTGGCTGCAATAAAGGGTAATTCTAAAATTCAAATCCGAAAATAACGCAACTTTCTGTTGTCCATCGTGCCTATGACACGAAAGCAATTCAATTTTTCGAATTTCCACCTCATCGGTGTTTACTCCAGATCCATGTTGCGCTCTCTGCCTTAACTGTGCCTCGCTTCTACTTGTGCTCTCGTCAAAGAAGAGTTTTGAAACATCTCCAGGATTGCCGTCTAATTCCAATCGACCGTGCCGTAATAACATCATCCTTGAGCACATTCGTTCTAATTGTCGAATATTATGTCCCACGATAAGAACGGTCTTACCCTGGTTCTTGATAAGATCCTCCATGCGCTCTATACATTTTCGCTGAAATGCGATATCGCCTACGGCTAGCACTTCATCGACGATTAAAATATCCGCCTCCATGCTCGTTGCGACCGAAAACCCTAGGCGAACCGCCATTCCCGAGCTGTAGCGCTTTACTGGCGTATCGATAAACTGCTCCAATTCTGCAAAACTGACGATTTCATCGAGCTTTTGTTTGATAACTCTCTTCGGTATCCCGAGTATCGACGCATTCAGAAAAATGTTTTCCCGGCCGGTCAACTCAGGGTTGAATCCGGCACCCACTTCGATTAACGGCGCCACTGAACCGCGCACGGTTACCGTACCTCGAGTCGGTCTGGTGATCTGCGCGAGGTGTTTGAGGAGCGTGCTCTTTCCGGCTCCATTGTGGCCGATAATACCTACCACTTCGCCCTGCTCAATGGAGAAGCTGACATCGTCCAGCGCTTTGAATTTCTGTCGGGGTTGAGGCTTTTGGCCGATCAGCCGCCTGCCCAGATTTACGGCAGAATCCTTAAGGCTAGCCAGTTGGCCCAACTGATATTCTTTGCTAAGGTGATCGACCTCAATAATCGGCATGGTGAAGTTAATTCTGTTAGCTTTAGAGGGAGCGGAATCAAATAACGTCGGCAAAATAATCTTCGGCTTTCTTGAAATAAAGATAGCTGAAAGGAAGTATCGTGAATGTCAGCAGTAATCCTGGAATAACAACATCGAAATCCGGCGGTAGCCCTTTGAGCAACACCCGCTGAAAGCTGTCGATAATACCGACCAAAGGATTTGCGGTGTAGAGGAGATATAGCCGTTCGCTCCATTCTCCCACTGCCTGGTTAACAAGAAGCTTGTCCTTAACCACGCTCAACGGGTAGATCACCGGCGACGCGTACATTGCAAGCTGCAGAGCGACGGGTAAGGCCTGAGAAACGTCCCGGTAATAGACGTTCAAGGCAGCCCCAAAAAAACTGATCGTCAGCGCGACAATCATCGTATAAAGAATGATCACGGGCACCCATAGCGCCTGTATATTCGGGACGACTTTGTAATACGCCATCAGTGCCGCCAATATCAGGAAACTGACCGTCAGTTCGACCAGCTTCGTGACCATCGCCGTCAATGGAAAGACTTCTCGCGGAAAATAAATCTTCTTGATCAAGGCGGCGTTGGACGTCACGCTGCCGACGCCTTCCGAAGCCGATTCCTGAAAAAATATCCAGGGCAGCAAGGCGGCAAAGGTCATTACAGCATAAGGCAGCCCGTCGCTGGGAATGCCAACCAGGCTTCTGACCAGTGAAAATATTGCCACCAGCACGATCGGCTTCAGGACGGCCCATGCCAATCCGAGATAAGCCTGTTTGTAACGGACGGAAATATTTTTCCAGGCCAGAGCAAGTATCAGCTCGCGGTACTGAAACAGATTTTTTTTGGCTTGTCTCATCAAATGATCCGTAAAAACTTATCTCAGCTTTGCCTTGCGCTTAAGCAACATTTTCGATTTGGGCGCGTGCTTGAGACCCATCTCGATCACTTTGGCGGCTTCCGCCCGGTCTCCGGTCTTCAGGTAATAATCAAAGAGCTGTGCATAGGCATGGGGATAGTTCGGCTTCAGCTCGGTAACCTTCATATATTCGGCAATCATCGCGGATGTTTTTCCGGCGCGCCTAAGGGCTTCCGCCTTGTAGAAGCGCGTCATTGCATGATAGGTTCTCACCTGGGTAGACGATGCTGCTTTATGCTCTTTTGCACCAAGCACATAATCGAAGTTTCCGATCGCTTCCTGCAGATGCCCCCCCTTCGACTGCGCATCGATAGACTTGTCGGCTCTCAACAGGTATTTCAAACCGTCGCAGAAGTGATGAATCGAGGTAAAGCCGGCTGGATACAAATTCGGATTGCGTAGGCTTTTCGCGTCTTCGGCATAGTGACTTTCGGATAAGGCACGACACATGCCCGGCATTTGCTTGAGTTCGGTCAGCGTTATGCCGAACTGTTCAGCACGTGCTAAGTGGCTCCCAAACAAAAAAAGAACAACTAAAAAAGTACAACGCTTCACTTTAAGAAGACTCTGATTAAGTCTCCAACTCGGAGAAGCGTCCTGTGCAACTGATTGATCTAACAGGCCCTCTCCCAACCCTCTCCCAGAGGGAGAGGGCTTATTCAGAGTTTCTTTAAGAAATAGCTTGGATATGTTCATAAGTTCGTGCCTCAATTGAGTGCCGCCGTTCTCAACGAAATGTTTTCCCAGCAGAATTCGGACCTTGCCCTCAAATGCGCATTGCGGCCCAGCTTCGTGCTTAGTTCCGCGTCCAGGAAAATGCGCCCTAAAATCGACGATATAGCTTGCACGCTGCTGCCGTCGGTTCTAAACCCGGTAACTTCATGTAGTACCGCGGACCCAGTGCCGCCGGCATCACCCGCGATCGCCGGTTTGCCGCAGGCCGCCGCTTCCAGGAATACCATGCCGAATCCTTCGGTATCGCCGTTGATTTCCCGGTTCGGCATGGCGAATACCTCGGCCAGGTTGTACCAGCGCGGCAGGTCCTCGCTTGGAACATGTCCCAGCAGGAATACCCGCTCCTGCACCCCGCATTCTTTCGCCAACTCGGCGAGATACTTTTGATCTTCACCGATCCCGATGATCGCGTATTTGACGTCCAAGCCGTTTCGAACCAGAGTCGGCAAGGATCGGATGACCTGATCGAAACCCTTCCGCCGGCTCAACCGACCCACCGAAAGAATCAGCCGCTCTCCCGGCTTCAATCCGATTTGTTCGCCCAATCCCGAGGTGTCGAGGCCCGGCCGGAAGCGGTCTGTATCCACGCCGGGATAAATCAGGGATATCTTGTCGGACGTGACACCCAGCTTTACGAGCTCCTGCCGGGTGAATTCGCTGTTGGCGATGATCCTGTCGGCATGCCGATAAACGAAGCACATCACGCGAAACTTGGCCGGCTGGCGCCAGGTCGTAATCTCTTCGCCGTGAGCATAGACCACCAGGGGACGCCGGATCAGCCGGGCAACGATCCAGCCGATCAGACCTTCCGGCAATACGCGTCCCGCATCGACCCGGTCGAACCGGTGTCTCGTGGCCAGAAACAGGCTCTTCGCCAGGAATTTGGCGTACATGGCGAGCGATTCCGGCCGCAGCCACCAGTGGCGGCTGAGTTTGATGCGGTGAACCGCGTTCGGATGCCCTGCATCATGATCGGCGGCACCCGGAACATCGGCGGTCACGATATGGATCTCCTTGCCCCCGATGCGCCGATAAACTTCGTCGAACCAGACGGCGGTACCACCTTTGGTCGGTAAGAACAGTTCGCTGATGACCAGGATGCGCTTGCTCATGCCCAATCAGCCCCGGATCACGGAAAGCGTGTCGCGTAGCGAGCGCCAGCCCGGCTGTTCCGCCAGCATGGGCAACACGGCCTTCAATGCCGCCATAGAGCGCCGCTGGCGCAACAGCACGGAAGCGAGATCCAGCCGGGCGGACCGAAGGGCGTCCGAAAGCCCTTGCCGGAGAGTTTCGTTCGGAACCCGCAATTCGGACCTCAGGTTGCATAGCGCTTCGAGCGTTTGTTGTTGCGCACGCAGCGGATCGGAGCGGGTCGCGCTGGCCTCGTGAATGACGTAGGCGGCGAGTGGCGCGCATATAACGCCCGCGCGGCGGCTGCGTGCACACAGCCGGATCAGAAAGTGAACGTCCTCGCAGACGGCGAACCGCGTCGAATAGCCGCCCAGCGCCCCAAACGTGGCTCGCGGCACGCTCAGCGTATGGGTGTCGCCGAAATGGCGGGCGATGAATTCGCCGAAATCCTCCTCCCCCATCACCACTCGCCCTCTTCCCTCGACGCGTTTCAGCAGGCTCTGCCCTAAAGGCGTGCTGTCCATGGAGCGCCGCATCAAAGCGCCGTCCGGGCTTCGGTAATCGAAATCACCGGTTAGAAAATCGAGGCCGCCGTCGGCAGCGATGAACTCGGCGTGCGGACGGAGGCGATCTTCGTAGTAGTAATCGTCGGCATCGAGAAACGCGAGCCAATCGCCGCGCGCCAGGTTTGCGCCGGCGTTCCTGGCGGCCGAAACTCCGGCGTTTTGCTGGTAGCAATACCGCACCTTTTCACCGAAACTCTGCGCGACGTCCCGGGTAGCGTCGGTGGACCCATCGTCCACGACGATGATTTCGTATGCGGGATGACTCTGCGCCAACACCGAGTCAATCGCTCTCGCCAAGGTACCGGCGCCGTTGTAGACGGGAATGACGACCGAGAATTTAACTAGGTCCATGGAGCGAATTCGGGCTGAATTTTCTGTTTTTGTTTAAGCAGGAACAAACCCTTACAGCCAAGCATGAGTAGCATGACCGGCAAGGCGACGCCGGATAGCCATGCAAGTTTGGTCAATTTAGGTACTTCGCGCAAGCGCCGGAGATAAACCGTCAACCGATTCAGCAGCCGATCTTCCAGCCAATCGGCACCACAGTCTTCGAAGCCGATCGCAAGCTCTTCGGTCGACATGAACATGATCGATGGAAACCGCTGCACGACCGAATCCAGCAATTTTCCGAGTTCGCTGAAAGACCGTTCGGCGAACTCGTCGTCCGTGAAATTGAATCGGTGAGTTTCGACCAGTGCCGGGCGCCCCAAAAGCATTTTTCGCTCCAGGGATTGCAACGCATCCTCTGCGGCATGCCCTTTCGCAGGCTCGAAATAAACATCGCGTACCATGTAGATTGCTCCGGAGGGGCTTCGCTGTCCGTTCAACAGCCGCTGCCCCGTCCCGATAAGCTTGCCGTCGGTTTCGCGCCCGGTGTAGCAGGTGCCCGGCGTCACGATGATTTTGACGCCCGACTTCACCCAGGCATCCTCGACGGCTCGGGTCCACACAAAAGTGGGCGGAACGACAACCCGAGGCAGGGAACCGAAGATTTCGCCAAACTTGTCCACCTCTTCCCCGGCGGCCGAAGCGATATCGTCTTCCGGCAAAGCACAAGAGGGCTGAACGCTTCCGTCGATCCAACGGCTCTGCAGAGGTGATGGCAGGGCTTCCGTCCGATGCCAGGCTTTACCCGAAAGCCAGTCGCGCACCGCAGGGTTGGAAACCGAGGCCATCAACGCTTTCGGCCAATAATGTTCCATGCCGTGCAACTGCAAGGCAAACACGCCTTTGTTGACGCCTTCGTTCATGGACGCCAGGACTTCCGCAGCCTGTGGCTCCGACAAGAGGAGACGGCAATAGCCGCGGAAATCGCCCTCTTGAATGCGAGGACCATCCGGGATTGCGAGAATGACGCCCAGCGTCATGACCGGATGGCGATTCCTCCGGTCTTTTTTCGCACCGAGCATATCGATCAAGCGACGCAGACGTTGGGCATGAACGGCCGGTGCCGGACCCCAGTCGTCGCTCTCGATGATCAACACTGGATGGCGGAGCACCGGCTCCCGCCATAAGGCGATCAGGGTCGATCGGTAGACGGCAAGAAACGCACCGCCCCCGACAATCAACCAGAGCAACGACACCGCCGCTACGGTCACACGCGATAGCCCATTCGGGCGGTAACTTCCGCCACGCGCGGGAGGACGGCCTCGATGCGATCGCGATTACCCTTGTCTCGCCATTTCTCGGCACGGATTTCCGAAAAGGCGTTGTACGGTTTCGCCAATACGCCGGCGCAATGCTTTTCCATGTGGGCATCGAACGGCAACTCGGCACGCTTGAAGGCAGACGCGAAGCCCGCAACCGGGTCTTCAAGCAAATCTTCGTAGACGATCTCGACCCATCGCTCGGCGGGAATTTCCGCCTTAGCGTCCAGTATCGCTTCGTTCATCGCCCGATATTGGAACGCGCAGACCTCTTCCAGGCTCGCTTCCGTGAGTTCGCGCCAACCGTCGGCCAAAAAAAAGCACCATCTCGCGTAATCCCCACCGTCGACGGCAACCTCTGCCGGCAACGAGTCCGACCATGTCGCGAATTCATCGGATCGCTTCCAGCCCTCCATCAAGGAATGGATATTATCGCCGGGGTTGCGTTTCACATAGATGAAATAAGCATCCGGAAAAAGCGCTTTCAGGTATGGAATGGAAAGGCCGTTTTGATTGTTCTTGTCGACGAATCGCTGTTTCCCCGTATGGACGAAAAAAAAGCGCGTTATGAAATCCCGCTCTTCCGGCGTCGCACTCTCGGGAAAGATCGCATGGGTGTCCCAGTTCCTTTCCGAAGGAGGATGCAGTCCGGCCCAAAAATCGTGGGTTTCCCGCTGAAGGCTTCCCAAAGCTCGGCACTCCGAAAAGGTTTTATAGACGAGCGTAGTTCCCGCGCGGCTGCACCCGACGATGAATATCGGCCGCTCGGCGGCGGGTTTAGCCTGATCCCACCAATAACCGCGCCCTCTTCGTAGCCAGCCGTCACGATAAAACTTTAGCGTTTTTCTGACCTTATCCCAGAATTCATCCATACGTTATTTTTGCACTCAGTCGATTTGACGGCCCAATCCGCCCATTGAGAGCCTGATCATTCTGAAAAGCATAATCGCTCATATCAGAATTGCACGCTCACTGTCTGATTCAAATTCGCGACTACTGAGCTCCCCGCCGCGCCGCGCTATTAATTTAATGGGTGCTTATCCTCTATACTTTGCGCCACTTTATTCAGTGCAAAGAGAACAACTATGAGCGGTATCTGCGGTTGGATCAACAATCGTCTCCCTCCTCAGGACATGGAGGAGACACTCGAGAAGATGAGCCGGCAATTGTGCATCAATCCGACTCACAACTCCAAAAAAACCGTGCATGCCGCGGGTGGGTTCGCCGCATTAGGCCTGCCCACGCAAATCGGATCATACACGAACGGATCAATCGTTACGGTATTTCACGGGCGCCCCCGTTGGACGTTGCCCGATCTGGCCCGTGCCGCCGAGCGTCACGATCATGCCTATGCGCTCTGCGAGGCCTATGCTAAACACGGCGCTGGACTTTTACAGCATCTCCACGGTTCGTTCTCGCTGGCGATCGTCGACATCGAAAAGCGAAACGCCCTGCTGGCCATCGATCGCATGGGCATTTCCCCTTTGTACTACAGTTCTCGCAATGGACAATTGATCTTCGGATCGGACGCTCGCTCCGTTACCGTACATCCGGATGCGCTCAGCCAGGTCGACAATCAGGCCATTTTCGACTACCTGTACTTCCACATGGTACCGAGCCCTCGCAGCGTCTTCGCCGGGCAAGAGAAGTTGCTGCCCGGACAGTGCGTGATGCTCAAAGATCGGAACGTCGAAGCGACATTCTATTGGAAACCGGTATTTTCCGAAAATAAAACTCCCGTAGGGCAACTCGCGACGGCGTTTCGCGAGAAGCTGACTGCGGCGGTGTCGTCGTCGCTGGACGGATCGAAAACCGGCGCCTTTCTCAGCGGCGGAACGGACAGCTCCACGGTTTCCGGGCTTTTCCGCAAGATTGCCGGCGAACCCGTCGATACCTACAGCATCGGCTTCCAGGCCGATGGCTTCGATGAAACCGAATTCGCCCGTATCGCGGCAAAGCACTTTTCGCTTCGCGCCCACGAATATTACATGACACCTCAAGACGTTGCGGAAGCGATTCCCCAAATTGCCCGGGCCTACGACGAACCGTTCGGCAATGCTTCTGCGGTAGCCGCTTTTTTTTGCGCCAAACAGGCCAGGGCGGACGGCATCGAAACCTTGCTGGCGGGGGACGGCGGCGACGAATTGTTCGGCGGCAATGTGCGGTATGCAAAACAGAAGGTGTTCGAGTTTTATCACCTGGTGCCCGGCGCTCTTCGCCGCTCCATGATCGAGCCCGCGGTATTCGGTTTTCCGTTGGGCGCCAAAATTCTACCGGTGGCCAAGGCACAGAGCTATATTCGTCAGGCCCGGATTCCCTTGCCGGGCCGTTTGGAAACCTATAATTTCCTCAATCGCTTTCCATTGGCCGACATTTTTGCGGAAGAGTTTCTGGCCAGCGTCGACATAGAAGCCCCTTCGATGAACTCCGATGAGGTGTACCGGCGCGCCGAGGCCGCCACTTCGGTTAATCGAATGTTGTTTATGGATTGGAAGTTGACACTGGCCGATAATGACCTCCGCAAAGTCAACCGGATGTGCGAGTTAGCCGGTGTCGAAGCCCGTTATCCCATGCTTGACGACGATCTCGTGGCCTTCAGCACCGAAGTGCCTTCCTGTCTGAAAGTCAAGGGTCTCAAGCTTCGCTATCTTTTTAAGGAGGCTCTCAAGGATTTTCTGCCGCAAGAAATTATCAAGAAAAGCAAGCACGGCTTTGGCCTTCCATTCGGAATCTGGATGAATGAATACAAACCGTTGATGGAAATAAGTCACGAATCCTTATCCCGTCTTTCGAAACGCGGTTACATTAAACCGGCGTTCATCGAAAGCTTGTTGGCCGAATACCGAGAATTCCCCTCGTACTATGGCGTCATGATTTGGGTTTTGGTGATGTTGGAACAGTGGCTCTCGGCGAAAAATGCGCAGTAATGTTCCGGTGAGACATCGTTCGGAGCATCTACCCAATCCGGCGTGATCCCGTGGGTTCCCGGCGCATCGGCCAGCTCTGGATCAAGAGGCGACCCGCCCGAGACCTCCGGCATTCCAGCATTAACACAGTTGAACATCACGCGCATCGCTATTTCGCCCGATCGGACCAGCCAAGCATTTTTTCTCGGCTGCCCGCCATCGTGAATCTTTCGAGGTTAGCTTTTTAACGCTATTTTTATGAGTCCATCTGCCGCCTTCGTCCATGCTCTGCTAAACGGCGCTCTTGCAAGCCTCATCGTGGCCGCGGCAGTTGCTCTGCTACTGACGGTAATTTCCCTGATGCATCTGGACCGAACCGGCCCCCAAATTCGGGACGAGGTTCTGGCCCATTTTCGAGGATATTTCGTCTATAGTCTCGGACGCCTCGCCTTTTGGGTCTGGCTTATCGCCTTTTACTTGGGGCTTTCGGGACATCTGCTTTATCTCGCCGGCTGTATTGTCATCGGAACGGCACCCGGAATCGTCGGAAGCTTTGTCGCAGTGAGCGCCGGCATTGGCGTAATCACGGGGGCCCGCTTTCTGCGTCTCTTGTGGTTTTCGCCGGCCACCTTGATTGCCTCATTCAACTACAGCTACCGCAAGCTGGCTCGCCTGTGGCGCATCCTCAATACCTCGCGGATACGCCTACTCCGCTTGGTCCTTATTACCGTCGCGGCGTCGTTACTCGGCGAAGCCGATTGGCTGCTGCTGGTCGACGGACGAACCGGCGATGCGCTCGTGCTCACCTCGCTCAGCGCACTATGGGCGGCGATCGCCATAATAGCCATCTCGTTCCCCGAACCCGCACCGGCGGCATGCCGCCAGTCTCACGGCCGTCCGAACATTCTGATGATCGGATCGGATACGCTACGTGCGGACCGCTTGGGGCTTTTCGGCCATTCCCGGAATCTGACCCCTTTCATCGATAGCCTTGCCCAGCGGGGAACCTGGTTCTCGTCATGCTATGTTCCCTGCGCGCGTACCGCTCCGAGTCTTACCTCGCTATTGACGGGCTGTTGGCCGCACACGCACGGGGTTCGGGATAACTTCGTTTCGGATGAGGAAACGCGGCTTACCGTACCCTGTCTACCGGAACTTCTCAGGCAGGCCGGGTACCGAACCGCTGCAGTCGCCGATTGGTGCGGGGCAGACCTCGGAAAATTCCCCTATGGCTTCGATGTGGCCGAAGTACCTGAAGATCAGTGGAATCTCAAATTCCTGCTCCGCCAGGGGCCGAAAGAATTACGCTTGTTTCTATCACTCTTTTGCCATAATCGCTTCGGCAAACGTTTTTTACCCGAAATTTACTACCTGGCTGGCGTCCCTTTGAATCATCAGGTGGGACGGGATGCGCGCAAGATGTTGAATCGGCTTGCGCAAGATGACCGGCCGTTTTTCCTGAATGTATTCATCGCCGCTACCCACCCTCCCTTCGGCTGCGAATATCCTTACTACACGCTTTACTCGAACCCCGCCTACGAAGGCGATTCCAAGTTCGTGATGGCTAGACTTACAGATCCTTGGGACGTCATAAGCCGCCAAGCTGATCCCAAGGAAGCCTTTCATTTGGACCAGATTATTGACCTATACGACGGTTGTGTCCGAGCATTCGATCGCGAGGTGGAAAATATTGTCGGTCATCTAAGCGCCTGCGGATTACTCGAAAACACCATAATCGTCATTTACAGCGACCACGGTTTCGAGTTTTTCGAGCATGAAACTTGGGGCCAGGGGAATTCGGCCATCGGTGATGAAAGCGCCCGGGTGCCCCTGGTCATGGTCGGTCCGGGCATAGCGGAACGCCGGCATGTTGACCAGATCGTTCGAACCGTCGACATCGCGCCGACTCTGCTCGAATTGACGGGAGAAAAGGTTCATCCGGAGATGGAAGGCCAATCGCTGGTGCCTTGTCTGAACGCCGAGGAACATCCGAAAGACCTAGGCCTTGCCGCGTTCAATGAAACCGGGATTTGGTTGACCCGGGTTCCCGGCATGCCGGATAACCATCTTGCTTATCCCAACTTGATGGAACTGCTCGAAGTGCCGGATAAGAGCACCGGCACTCTTGGAATTCGTTCCGAATACCGGCGTATCATCATACGGGCAAAGGACCGCATGATCCGCGACGGACGCTGGAAGCTCACTTTCCGACCCTTGGATACGGGCCCGTTATACGAGCTTTACGATATGGAAACCGATCCCGAATGTCGGCGGAATGTGTTGGCTCTTTATCCGGACATCGCTTCACGGCTCAAGTCTCGCATGGAGGACTGGCTCAATGCCGACCGTCAAATGAACGGTCAAAAAGCAGCCACGATGGCATTAGAGGCTTACGCGTCTTCGGACGATCTGAAGGGACTTGCCCAAAAATAGGGTTTGTGTGCTCGCGATTCGGGCGACTTCCGATTGCATGTGACTGCTCTATTGGCAGCCCGGCTGTTCGCGGTTATTAACCCGGCCCTTAAATCCACGGACCTGATCACAGCCCAAGCCATGGTCCTCAAGGGTCCAGAGTGTCGGGAATTTAAGGGCCGACTTAATAACGTCGGCGAGCCCAAACTCTACGCGCCGATCGAGACTTGCAAGGCCAAAGGTTTGATAAAGGTTTGACTGTAGATCATTGATTCGTAGAGACTTTGAGACCATCGGGGCACGGCTGCCGACCGTCCCCTGCCCTGTAAAATTTTCTGACGTCCTCCCATTGGCAGCATTTCACCCTGCTGTGTCCGACAGCAGGAAGAGATACGGTTTCGACCCGCGCGTCAGGACGCTATCGATTGCATTGAAGCACAGGCAGACCCGGGTCCCGGCTCTCCTGAAACTTCTGACGAGCCTCGTCCCGCCCCTGTCGAAAGTTTGTCCTAAACCCGAGACGTCCGAACTACCGCGAACCAATAAGCTCGTTGTAAATCCCCTCCAATTGCCTGATCGGCGCATCGGTAAAATACGTTTCGACCCTACCTCTTCCGTTGTCCCCGAGCTTCATGCCAAGCGCCTTGTCATCGATCAGCCGTCCCGTATACTCGGCTAAGCTATCCAGATCATCCTTCTCCACCAGAAAGCCGTTTTCTCCGTGCTTTATCACTTCCGGGATGCCCCCCACACGCGTAGCGATGACGGGCTTTCGACAGGCTCCGGCCTCAATGTTGATCAGGCCGAAAGGTTCCTCCCATTGTGACGGAACAACGACGATATCGGACGTCTTGTAAATATTCTGAATATCGCCCCGATAACCTAAATATTTGATGTTTCCCTTATCGGCAATCTCTCTAAGAAATTGCTCTTCCGGGTAGTCCGGATCACGACATTTCCCCGCTATCAAAAACCATGCGCCGCTATGCCTGAGCCGATCCGCCAGCTGAATAAACAGCTCGATTCCCTTTATTTTTTTAATCTGGCCGATGAAGCTGACAACAACATTTTCCGGTGTTAAACCGAGTTCCGAGCGGATATCGCTCGCGCGGTCGTAGCGTTCGAGTTCGACCGAACAATATACGACCCGCTTGTCGCAAGCGGGCATCGATGGAAATGAGTGGTCCCTGGTGTAGGCGGAGTTGGCAATCAGCGTATGAACATATTTCAGATAGGGAGGCGGACTCTGAAGAACGACATGCATATGCACGATCACAGGTATGCCGAGCATCCGCGCCGCCATGACCTCGGCCGGCCGCCAGCCGAAGTAGTTCATGTGGATCGCATCGATTTTCTTTTGTTTCAAAAGTTTGAGCGACCTTAAGACGGAAATCCCATACTGTCCTATGTTCTCGAATTCGTGTTCCGGCCAGATCACGTATTCAATCCCTAGTTTATCGAGCTCCTCCAAAAAAGGACCTTTTCTCTGAAACAACACAACCGGTCTATACATTTCGCGATTCATCCTTTTCAGGAGAACCGACAGGTATCGGCTGGCACCACCCCAATCGCCAGCACTGGCTGCCATAAAGCCGATCGTCTTTTTCATATGGGTAGCATCGATGGTGTGTTTATTATTGCGATTTCCCTATGTGACCGGAGCTTTGACCGGACGACGCACGAACGACCGCGTTTCGCGGTCCAAGCGATTATTGGCTTCTTCTTGACTGTCGCCGGAAATTTCAAGTTGTTCCGAGAGCAGTCGCTTGGACAAGACGATAATGGCTATCAAATTGTAGTAAAGGTCGAAATAAGCCAAACCCAAAAATGCACCAGCCACCGCATAGCCGATCAAGCTGACTTGAAGCATGGAGCACAAGTCGGCCAACCATTTGGTCGTTTCGGATCTCTTGGCTTCGCGGATAATCGATGATGCAAGGCGCCACGCCAGAAACCCCACCAGCAAAAACAAAAATAGGCCGACAAAACCATGCTCGCCCAGAATTTCGAAGTAAATGCTATGGGCGTCATGCCGATCACGCGGATTCGGCGCATAAAGCAAGAACGATAATCTGATATTGAAACATTCGTACCCTCCGCCCAATAAACGATCCTTGGCGAGATTAAAGGCCATAGACCACGCATTGATCCGCCCCATTGCAGACGCATCTTGCTCATACGTCTTGATTGTGGACATCCGGTCGTGCCAAGTATCCGGCATGAATGCAACGATCGACGGAATCGCGATCGCCATGACCACAATTAGAAGGCCTTTCTTGCGGCTCTTGGCGATCAAAAACAACACCATCGCCGCCAAACCGACGAGCGCTCCCCGGGATTGCGTACCCACGATAGAAATCAGGCAAAGCACGATCGTCAGTCCTAACCCGTGCCTTAACCACGCATAAGGTGTAATCAATTGCAAGTAACGCAGCAAGGGCACGGTCATGATCAGTGCCAGGCCGATCTCGTTGTTTCCATAAATAAATGTGCCTTCCGGACCATACACCGCATAAGCACCGCCGGTCAGAACAGTAAAAATCCCGCCCTTGAATCCGTAGAAACCGAGCGAAAGCGCAATAATCCACATCATGGCGTTGATACGCCACTTCGTCGTCATCACCATTATGACGACGAAGGTCATCAATTGAATTTTCCAGACCTTGTCCCATTGTCGCCAAGCCGGATCGGGGTTCATGGCAAACAGCGTGGTTACAAACATCCATGCGATAAAAAGCACGAGCACGATCGTGACCGGACTCCACGGGATTTTTTTAGGCTCCTTCCACGCCAGTACTCCACACAGGATCGCGATGGCCGTGATCATCGCAAACGGAAAATCGTGGGCGAATTCCCATGAAAGTTTGTGCGGATTCATGTAGGAAAGCCAACACCACAGCAGTATGCCGATATCGGGCCGTAGCAAAATCCTCGGCAATAGGCCAAAGACGACGACGGTGACGAAAATATCTCTTAATGGCATGTCATTCCGGCATTAAGGTCTCATCGAAGGCGACGGAACTGTCATTGGCCGGCAAGTCCCAACGGCTTGCAAAGCTGCCGGTAGGTGCTTAGCCAGCACTCACGAATCCGAGGCCAACTGTATCCATCGGCATCCCTGAGCCCGTTCCGGATGAGCTTCAAGCGAAGTCGCTGATCATCCAAAACCTGCAGCGCCGCTTCGGCCATGTCTCTCGCTCGTCCCGGTTTCACGAGCAGCGCCGTTTCCTCGCTTTTCACGATCAGCGGAATTCCGCCGACATCGGTGGTGACGATGGGAACACCGCAGGCCATGGCCTCGAGGAGTGAATTCGGCATATTGTCCGCGAGGCTCGGATTCAACATCAAATCGGCTGTTCGAAGAAGATCGGCGATTTCGTCCCTGCCGAGATTTCCGCTGAACCCGACAGCATCTCCAAGCTCCAACTTTCGCACGAGTTGCTCCAGGTTGGCACGCTCCGGACCGGTTCCGGCCACCGTCATTCGAGCGGCAGGATAGTGTTCCCGAATTTGGGCAAATGCCTCGATTGCCGTCGCGTTGTCGTAAAGCCGTTCCAAGTGGCGGGCCACGACAACGTGAACCGACCGATTCCGGTTTTCATCTACGGACGGCGTTCCGGGATAAAATCGGCTACGGTCGACGATGTTCGGGACAATTTCGCAAGAGACGCCGAATTCGCCGAAAACACGCTGAAGAAACTCGGAAGGGACGATGATTTTCGCCGCTTTTGCCAGGCCGGGACGTACCCAGTTGAAAGATCGTTTGAAGAATTCCTCAGCCTGCCCGCCTCGATAATTGACGACGACCGGCTTGCCGTACCAGCCGCCTATCCATAGCGCCGGAGCGGCGAACAAATGCCACGACCAGCCCGAATTGGCCATGACGTGAAAAAGATCCACCCTGGATGCCGTGCGGCAAAGACGAATGACGTAGGAGACTAAGCGGAAAAGTGCCCGCACGCCACGGACTCGCCCTATCCAGGCGGGATAGTAAGGCGCATTGACCGCGACCTCCTCGACCACGATGCCCTCCTGCCGCAGCAGCCGAGCCAGTTGTGCGGTTTGGCCCGCCATCCCGCCGGCCGGGGGCGGCAATGGCCCGATCATGGCAATACGAAGGTGCGTTTGGTCCATGGTGTTTCTTAATGAGCTTTTAACGCTTGTCCATATACCTGCTGATAAGCAGCAACGCTTTGTTTCCATTGCCGCTCGTTTTCGACAAAATGCCGAGCCGTCTCCCTAAGTGGCTGCCAACTTTCCGGACGATCGAGAATCGATAACACCTTCTGCGCCAAATCGTCGATGTCCCCGGACCTGAACAACCACCCGGTCTCGTTGTCTCGGATCAATTCCCGGTGACCGCCGACGTCGGAAGCCAGAACCAAACGACCTTGTGCCATGGCTTCGAGCGGTTTGAGCGGCGTGACCAGTTCGGTCAAACGCATCGAATATCTCGGGTAGACGAAAATATCGACCTGATCGTAGTAGCGTTGCACCTTGTCGTGAGAAACACGGCCGACGAAAATCACCTGCTGCCGGACTCCGAGCTGTTCGGCAGTCCGTTTGACGATCGACTCCTGTGGTCCGCCGCCGACGAGCAACACGCGAACGTCCGGCTTGGTCTCGAGTATGCGCGGCAGTGCGCTTAACAGTAGCGGCAAGCCTTCGTAGGCATAGAAAGAACCGATAAAGCCCAGAACGATTTTGCCCTCCAGCCCCAGTTCCTGGCGCAAGGATTCGTCGGGAGAACAATCATATTGAAAGCGGGACAGATCGACCGCATTGGGAATGACGGTTACCTTTTCGGGCGAAATGCCGCGCCCGATGATCTCGCGCCTCAAGCCTTCGCAAATCGTCGTTACGGCCCCGGCGCGCCTGAACACATAGGTCTCCAGGGCTCTCGTGGCCCGATATCGAAGCCCCCCTTCACGGCTCGTCCCGTGGTCGACCGCAGCATCCTCCCAGAACGCCCGGCACTCGTATACTACCGGTAACGAATACCATTGGGCGACGCGCAGCGCGGCAAGTCCGTTCAAAGCCGGCGAATGGGCATGGAGAATATCGGGCCGAATCTCTTCGACGACCTCGCCCAAACGTTTGGCGAGACCGTCGACCACCGCAAATTGCCTGAACAGCGGCAAATCGGCATACCAACCGGTGGGTTGCGGCGTACGGAAAAACCGGAGGCCGTCGACCTCCTCGACAAGCACGTCCGAAGCCTTGTGTTTGGCGGAGGTGATGTGAAAGGTCTCGAAACCTAAAGCACGTTGCTGCTCGAGGATCGCGCGCGTACGAAAGGTGTAGCCGCTGTGTAAAGGTATGGAGTGGTCCAAAATGTGAAGAATACGCATCGTTGTCAGCTATCGCCTTCGGTCACGCATAGCGGCGCAGAAAAGAGTCGTACATCAGGATCGACCACAATCCCGCGCTGTGGTCACGAAGCCCCGCTTGGTGTTGGTCGAGCATGGTCTTGAGAAAAGCCATGTTGAAGACCCCGGATTCCGCCAGATCCGAACCCATGACGGCGTCTCTCACTTTCTGTCTGAGAGGGCCTCTGAACCAGGATGCCAAGGGAACGGCGAAACCCATTTTGGACCGATAAAGAATGTCGTCGGAGAGGTGCGGTTCCAGAGACTTCTTGAAAAGATATTTTCCTTCCCGCCCGTTCAGCTTCAATTCCGGCGGCAATCCGGAAATCCATTCCACCAGCTTGTGGTCCAATAAGGGCACTCTCACTTCCAAAGCATGCGCCATGCTTGCGCGATCGACCTTGGTCAAAATGTCGCCGGGAAGGTAGGTCTTCATATCCAGATACTGAACCAGCGACAAAGGATGATCGACCGGTGCCCTTTCGGCATACCCGCGCAGGACATTGACGGCGCTGTAACCTTGTAGACCGCGCTTGAAGTCCTCGCTGAACATCGCTTCCCGGGTACTGTCGGACAAGATCGAAACGCTGTGGAAATAGCCTTCCACGGAGTCCCTGGCCAAGGATTCCAGGGTCGATTTCGCCCTGAAAATTTTCGGTGCCCAGTCGGCTTTCGGATAAAGCCGGCCGAGTGCGCCGAATAGCGGACGCCGAATTCCCAAGGGCAGCAGCGAGCGGATGCGTTCCTCATACGCGTGCCAGCGATACCGGCGGTAGCCGGCCAGATTTTCATCGCCGCCGTCGCCGGACAAGGCCACGGTCACCTCTTTCCGGGCCAATTCACATACCCGATAAGTCGGCAAGGCCGAACTGTCGGCGTAAGGCTCGTCGTATAAATCGGCGAGCCGGTCGATCAGCGAGAAATCGTCCGGATCGACCTGTTCCACCCGATGACGCGTATGGTAGCGCTCGGCCACCATCTCCGCGTATCGCGCCTCATTGAATGCCGGGTCGCCGAAAGAAATCGAGCACGTATTGACCGGGTCTTCCGATAGACCGGCCATCATCGCGACCACGGCGCTGGAGTCGACACCGCCCGACAGGAATGCCCCCAACGGCACGTCCGCCACCAGCCGGATACGGACCGCTTCGCGGACACGCTCGATCAGCTCATCCCGGGCTTGCTGCTCGGTAATGCCTGCCTGAACCGCGAAAGGTACATCCCAGTAAGGCTCGGGGATACACTTCGGCTCGCCGCGCCTGAGCGTCAGCCGATGGCCCGGGGGCAGCTTTCGGACATCGGAAAAGATGGTTTTCGGATCGGGTACATAGCCGTACGCAAAGTAATCTTCGACCGCCGTGGGGTCGATCTTGCGCGGAACCTCCGGATGTTTCAACAGAGCCTTCAGTTCCGACCCGAAAATGAACTGCCCGGTCGTGAGATCCGCGTAATAAAAGGGCTTTATGCCCAGCCGATCGCGAGCCAGAAACAGGATTTCCCGCGGACGATCCCAAATCGCGAACGCGAACATCCCGCGAAATCGTTCGACGCAGGCCTCTCCCCAAGCCTCCCAGGCGTATACGATGACTTCGGTATCGCAATGGGTGCGGAATTCGAAACCCAATGCTTCGAGATCGCGCCGAATATCCGGGAAATTGTAGATCTCGCCGTTGTAAGTGACGGCGACGGTCTTGTCTTTGTTGAACAGCGGCTGCCGGCCGCTCGAAAGATCGATGATGGAAAGGCGCCGGTGGCCGAACCCGAGTCCCGGCTCGGTATGCAGGCCACCTTCATCGGGCCCTCGATGATGTTGGCTTTCGTTCATGCGCCCGAGCAGTTCGCGTTCGATTTCTTTCCGCCCGAACCTGTCGAAAATGCCAACAATTCCACACATAGTCGATTTTCCTCAATGCCTCGTGCTTAGTAATTCGTCATAAACTTGAAGATAGCGGCTGACCATGCCGTCTAGAGTAAAAAACTCCCGGACTCTGGACAGGGCTGCCGTGCCGTGGGCTAAAATCCCGTTCCGGTCGTCCAGATAGGCCGCAAGGACACGTGCCATGGCCGTGGGGTCTTGCTTCGGCACCAAGGTCCCTGTTACGCCGTCCACGACCAGTTCGGGATTGCCGCCCACCTCGGTTGCGATAACAGGCAGCCCCGTAGCCATTGCCTCGAGAATCGTGTTGGAGATGCCTTCCGCGCGTGACGGAAGGACGAAGATATCGAGTCCTCTCAAAATGTCGGCAATATCCGAACGCTCGCCGGGCAACCAGGCTAAATCGGCCATTCCGGCCGCCTCCAGCAGAACACGCGACTCCGCCCGTAACGGCCCCTCCCCGACCAGAACCAAGCGCAGGCGCTCCCTGAACTCAACGCGCCGGTCGAGCAAACGGATAAAGGCTTTTGTCAGCGTGAGCTGATCCTTGACGCCGTGCATGCGCCCGACGGTGCCGATGATGATTTGTCCCCGACGGTCCGGAAAAGGACATCCCGGCGCCTGTCGTCTTCCCTCGGGCGAAGGGTGGAATACCGAGGTATCGACACCGTTGCAGATGCGGCTGATCCTCGATTCCGGAACCCCGATCTTTTCGCGAAGATAGCGCTCCAGATGACATGACAGCGGGATATAGCGGTGCACGAAGAGCCGGAAAAAACGGCGCAGCCACTGATAGCGGCGATTGTCGCCGTCCGGATCAAAAACGTCCCACCCGTGCTCGCCGTGCACCCGCAGGGGGACGCCCGCCAGCCATGCCGGGAACTGACATTCCAAGGCCGCCAGATTGCGCGTGTGGACTATCGCCGGCTTGAGTTCACGGAGCAGCTTGTACAGCCGTCCATGGGCTTCCCAGTCCTGCCCCTCGCGACGATGCAGCTCATAAACCGGAACATCTCGTTTTAAGCGCTGACCGAAATCGGTCGAGTCCTTCAGGCAGATGACGGCGTGCCGATAGCGTTCGGGCGGTGTGCGGTTGATCAGATTCACCAGACCGTTTTCCAAACCGCCGGTACCAAGGCGATAAATGATATGTGCGACCAAGGGCGAATTCATCGGCCTATGACTCGCCAGCCCGTCTGAGGCTTTCTTCGATTACCGGCAACATCGTATCGACGAAATCCTGCAGGGTACGTGTGGCATTTTCGACATCGTCATCGTATTCGGTAACGACGATGATCGCTGCCCCGTCCCGGATGGTTCCGAACAGCTTGTCGCTGGATTCGAGAAATTTTCCGAAAAGGTCGTTGGCCGTGTAGCGCCCCGATATCCAGTTCCAGCGCCAGGTCAGGAGATTTTGGGTGGAGGAGCTTAAACGTCCTTGCCAGACATTCGTGTCGGCACCGTTCAATTGGACTTCGACCAGTTTCTCCTGCGGCATTTTCCAGACGGGATGCTTTTGGCGAATCAGAACGTTTTGCGAATTGATGAGTTCCTCGCCCTGCTTCTGGTTGCGATAGTACATGATGTACAAGCCGACCTTACCGGAACCGTCCGCAAAGAACGCCTTGACCTTCGCATCCGGCCCGACGTATGTCGGCTCCCATTCGGTCAGCGGTGCCGCCGGCTGCCACGGCTCGGCCGGCTGCGGTATCTGCAGCGAAACCGGAACCCTGCGCTCATTTCTCAATTCCTCGATATGAGCGGCCCATATCGGCCAGAACAGTGAGCAAGCCAGTACGACCGCAGCGCACTTCGCGAGCCTGACGGTATCGAGGCGCTCGGCTCGGGTCGCGGCAGCGGCGGATGATACGCTACTGCTGTGCGCCTGGGATTCGCTCCAAAAAGAGCCAATCCAGAACATTAACAGCATCACGAGACCGAAAAACACCCATCCGTAGATAAAGTGATCGACTCCCAGCGCTAATTTCATATCGCTCAGGTGGGCGATCATGACGATCATATAGGCACGGAGACCATTGGCGATGACCGGAAAAATAAGCGCCACAGCGACGAACACAAGTCTCCGGACCTGTGAGCGATAAGTCAGATAGGCGTAAAGGCACCCCAAGGTAATCGAAGCAATGAGGTAGCGTAGTCCGCTGCAACCCTCGACGACGGACCAATCGCCGCTGGGAATGCTGAAAAACGTTCCGTCCCGGTAAACCGGAATTCCGGTAAGGCGCAGCATCCTTACCGTAAAATCCGCAGTGAAATCCATCATCGATGGAATCAGGAACTCACCGAACGGAACCGAAAACAGGAGAAAACCAAGCGGAAAAGCCAACTCGGCGAGGACGGACCAACCGAGCATCATCCAGCAAATGACCGGCAGCATGGCAACGGCGGCGAACTGCTCCCCGACCTGGATGTCCGCGACGCGCATCATGAGCCACATCAGTCCTAGCCCGAGCAATACCGGCAACGCCCTGTAGTCCGGCTTCGGCGAAATCCTGGCCAGTTGCAGCCGACGTCGCCAGACCAGCCAAATACTGATCGGAAAGATAATGAAGCCGTGTGCAAAGGTTTCCGACCGCCACCAAATGCCGACCATCGACGCAAAGGTTGAGTGATAAATAATCAGCAATGCAAGGATGGCGAAAACTGTCAGTCCCAGGGCGGCGAACCAGCCCGGAGATGCCTCCGGCATACTTGCACTTGCCGCCCCCGGCCGTGGCTCATGGCTCGTTTTCATAGGGAATCCAGCAAGGTTCCTAAACGATGAAGACTCATTTCCCAGCCATAGCGCTGCATAATGAAACGTCGGTTCTTTTCAGATTCGCGCGGCAGAAAATCATCGGCACCCAATACATTCAAACCCAACTCGACCCAGTCTCCGGGCGTTTTGGGAACTATGAGATCCAGTCGGTCTACGACGTCGATGCCCTCTACCGCCGCTTCACTCGATAAGATCGATTTCCCCATCGCCATAGCCTCGAGTACTTTGTTCTGAACTCCCCGGGCGATTCGCAAGGGGGTGACGACGCAACGGGCATGCTTGAGAAAAGGCCGGACGTCCTCGACCGCACCGGTAACCTTAACGCCCTCGGTTTGAGCGAGAGTGCGGACCGACTCGGTCGGGCGCGCACCCACGATGTAAAACCGCGCGGAACCCAGTTGCCGGCGGATTTCCGGAAAAATCTCGTTTGCAAACCAGGTTACCGCGTCGACGTTGGCCCAATAATCCATTGCGCCGGTGAATACCATGACGAGTTCGTCCGGCGAATAAGGATTGACGTAGTCCGCCCGGTCCGCAAAGTAAGCCGTGTCGACGCCGTTTTCTATGCTCAGGATACGATCGTTCGCTTCCGGGGCAAGGCTCCTGAACAAGGCCGCCTCGTTTTCCGAAACAAAGGCGGAACGGCTAAAAGCATTCGCAATCTTTCGTTCATAGCGCACCAGGCAGTCCGCTTCCCGTCGGTAAATCCAACTCATCGGCCAGTTTTTCCGGGCCGCGTACTGCCGCCATTTGTCGGAGTCGACATCGACGAAATCGATGATTCGCGGCAGTGAATCGTAGTCGGCCACATATTGGGCCATCGCCGAAGAAAACACTAAGGCTGCATGAATGGGACGCTCATTCAAAATACCGTCGACCCAAGTGCCCATGCGAGTATCGGCGTAATACGGCACGGTCAAGGGGAGTCTTGTCGCCAGTCCCTTGAGACTCTTCAGTTTCGAACGCCCCGGTTGCAGCGGAAGTAGACGGGTTTCCCCACAGAATTTTTCGACCTCGGACACATAACGCCAATCATCCGGATCGTCCACGAATGCGCCGAGATGGACGCGATACGACTCCGACAAATATTTGAGCAAATGAAACGATCGTATCTTGTCCCCTTTGTTCGGCGGATAGGGAATCCTGTGAGCCAGGAACAAAATCTCCTTCATACGAGGCGCCGCACAGTTCAGCCGAGATTACGGGAAATCCAGGGCCCCACCAGATTGCTGACCGGTAAAGGAAGACGCTGCCATGCAGCGATAAAGTACCGATACTTCGGATTGAGCGGATTGATCTCGGGTACCGCCTTGGCTTTGATCAACTCGTACTCGTAAGCCAGTGGTTCGGGTTCGAACCCCCAGTGCGTCTTGAATCGATAGGACCCCGTACCTTCCTTGCTCCTGCCATAGTCGAACACCCGCACGCCCTTTTCAGTCGCCCGCCTCATGACCTCCCAATACATGAAATCGTTTCCCTTGAGTTCCCGGGCTGCTTCGGTTCCGCCGCCGTAATACGGGAGTACTTGGTCGCGAAAATAGAAACTCATCACGCTGGCAATGACCTTCCCCTGATGTTCCACGCTGAGAATTTCGCAGGCATCGCCGAATACCTCTTTCAGGATCTGGAAATACCGTTTTGAAAATACCGGGGTTCCGAGATTGCGGACGCTTTCGGCGTAAGCTGCGAAAAACCGGTCTATCCCTGAATCGATGACCCCCTTCAAGCCCGCCCCGATGCCCTTGCGGATCATCGCGCGCTGTTTGCGCGGGACGGCGGCGAGATTCTTTTCGGGATCTGGATCCAAGGGCTTCCGGAACGTGACATACAGCGATTTGCTAGGGCGGCCGGACCCGTTCGGTTTGATGTTGCGGAGCTCCAGATAATCCACCCCGAGCCCATGCGCGAGCTCGCACGCCGCCTGCTCCAATGCTTTGCGCGCCGCTTCGGATTCGGTCGCGACGCCGCCATAGACACAAAACGGATTCGAAACCAGCGCATTACCGAATAAAAAGCTTTTCACGTGGCCGAGCGGCAATACTCCGACGATCCGCCCCCCATCTTCCGCAAAGAGATAATGGGTTTTGTGGCCGAAAGCCCTTTCTATGACCTCTTGCCAACCGGCCCGATGAAAAAAGCTCGCTTCGGCGCAGGCATTGACAAAAGTATCCCAATCCGATCGACGGCTGTAGTCTAATTGCTTAATTTCCATTCAGTATTTCGATTCGGAGTGTGTTTAGTGCGGCGACAGAAAGACATGAGCCATCGTATTCCAGCGAAAATCCAGCAAAAGACGGCGCAAGCGAGATTCGGTCCGGGAAAGATTCAGGTAATGTCGAAAACGCGTCTTCAGATCGATACCCCGCTGCCTCGGCTGATCCGGGTCGATTTCCCAGGGATGAAAATAGAAAACCCCCGATTGCCGGTCGCGCCGATTCACATGTTCGATAGCCCAGCGGGAAACCCGATAGGGTAATAGGCGGAAAAAGCCGCCGCCACCGCACGGCAGTTTCTTCTTGCCCAATTCGACCGTGGTCACGGGTATTTCCAGCAATCCTTCCGCTGTGTTCGGACGGAATGCAAAGCGCGGCGCCTCCGGCATGCCGTACAAATCATGCTTGACCGGATAAATGCTCGAGCTGTACCGGAATCCACAGTCCTCCAGAATCTCCAGAGCCCAGAGATTCTTCGAACCGATCGAATAGCTGGCGGCGCGGTACCCGAGTACCTGAACGCCTCCGAGATCTTCAAGCAAACGTTTGCTGCGCAAAACGTCATCGCGAAATTCGCCCGGAGTCTGTTGCGTCACCCGCACATGGTTATAGCCATGACAAGCCAATTCATGTCCGGCCTCTACTATCCGCTTTATGAGCGCCGGGTAGCGCTCGGCCACCCACCCCAAGGTAAAGAAAGTGGCTTGCGCCCCTGCTTCGGCGAAGATCTGAAGTATCCGGTCGGTATTTCTTTCCACGCGACAAGGGAGTTCATTCCATTTATCCCGCCCGATATACGGCTCGAATGCCGACACCTGGAAATAATCTTCGACGTCGACCGTCATGGCGTTAACGATAGGATCGCCGGCCATCAATGGATTAGCCAAGAACACCCCCCCAAAAACGCATCAAAGCGTTCAATTTACAGTCGCTTGCGTAATGTGCAGCGAAAAGCTCCGGTCCGTTTTCATCCCCGGTCAGGATTCATCAACCGGTTCTCGATAAATCTCATCCATGTCGAGGTGCAAGAGTATAGTTTTCCGCAACAGAGCCCGTTCTCTTTGCACCGTTTTTCGCAGAGTGAACACCAGCTTTTCGAGTTGCACCACCCGCTCCTCCAAACTTCCGGCAAGCGGAGCGGGTCGTCCCGAGTCGATCGGGTAGGTCTCCGCGTCGAGATTGCTCGAATCCCGGACAGATGAGGATAGAGGTTGCACGGCATCCTGCTCCATCTCCTGTTTCACCAGACGAACCGCATCCAAATCCAGCATGTGTAGCTCCTCCAGGTATCCGTACAATAAAAGCCGATCGCACAAGGTGTTGATGAGTCGAGGAACCCCCTGGGCATGCCGATAGATTTCTTCAAAGGCCTCATTGGTGAATTCCGGGTCCTGCGCCCATCCTGCCGTCGTCAAACGGTGCAGGATATATTCCTTGGTTTCCTCCTTCTCCAAAGGGCGCAAGTGGTACATGGCCGTAATTCGCTGCCGTACCTGCTCCATCTTGGAGCCCTGTAAGGTCGAGCGCAGTTCATCCTGCCCCAGGAGGAAAACCTGAAAAATCGATCGCCCGTCCGATTCGAAATTGAGGAGCATGCGCAGTTCTTCCAAGGATTGGACCGGAAGATTCTGCGCTTCGTCTACCACCAATAGCACACGTTTTCCTTCGCTGGCCTTGAGCTTGAAAAACTCTTCCAGATTCTTGAGCAGAACCGCTTTCGCGTCTCCATCGTAGGAAAGGCCGAAAGTGGCGGCAATGATCCTTAGGGTATCTTCAGCGCCGACTTGCGAGGTCACCATCAAGCCGGCGACGGTATTCTCGTTCCGAAGGGTGCCGAACAATTCCTTTACCAGCATCGTTTTCCCGGTGCCGGGTTCACCGGTTACCACGACGAACCCTTCTCCCTGGGCCAAGCCGTAGCGTAAATACGCCAAAGCGCGTTTATGCACCGCACTGTTGTAGAAAAACTCGGGGTCCGGATTGAGCTGAAACGGCTTCTTCTTCAGATTGTAAAAGGCATCGTACATGAAAATCAGAACCTCATATTCAAGCCGGCGGTTACCCGGTTTTCCTGGTATTCATTTTCGGCACGGTTGGACATCTGTTGAAAGTGCCGAAACTCCAGCGAACCGGTCAAATTCGTCCAAATATTTCGATAGACTGACACCGATACCATAAAAAACCTATTCTCAGAGTCGCGGACGGCTCCTGTTCCTTGGCTGTCAGTGGATTGCCACAAAAAGCGAAACAGTGACCGAGTTCTTTCCGTGAAGCGCCAACTCAACGCAGTCGTAAATCCGAGAACGTCCTGATCGCCGGAAAATTGATATTCGCGGTTTTCCTGGTAGCCGGTAAGCGTCAGCGTCGTCTTTGCGGTGTGCCCGGAAACTCCGATTTGCGCCCTTTCACGAGTTATCACCTCATTGGTCAAATCGGGCTGATCGGTAGGCAAATCGGGGTTCAGTATGGTCGGGCTTGACGGATCCGTAGCGACAAACACATTCTGATCCAACAACACCTGCTGGATCGTCGTGGTCATTACGCCATAGCTGGCATACCAATTGGTTCTCCGAGTCCGATGCGTCAGCAATGCATTCCACGTGGTGCCTGCATTGAACCCTCCCAACGGCCCGAATCTTCCGCCTCCGAAGCCACCGCCTCCGAAGCCACCGCCTCCGAAGCCACCACCTCCGAAGCCACCACCTCCGAAGCCACCACCTCCGAAGCCACCACCTCCGAAGCCACCACCTCCGAAGCCACCACCTCCGAAGCCACCACCTCCGAAGCCACCACCTCCGAAGCCACCACCTCCGAAGCCACCACCTCCGAAGCCACCGCCTCCGAAGCCACCGCCTCCAAGTCCAGTGCCGTAAGCTCCGCCATACGCACCTCCGACGTCGCTGTCGCGATAGAAAACCCGCACCATGGTTCTTCGAGTGGGTTCCCACACGAGAGATCCGAAGTAGTTATTACTTCCCGCACCGGCTTGCAAAGTCAACTTTGAACTCGGAGTCCATGCGAGCCCTCCCGTCCAATAACTTCCGTTTCGCACACGCGAAACACGAGATTGCCCCGCAAAATCGTTATCGAAATTACCGGCTTGAAAAAATGGGCTAATTTCATCAGTTAAACGATATCGCAATTCTCCATTGTAATTTCGATAGCTTACATTCCTATTATTCGCGAGCACTCCATTACCGCTATCCCGCTGAACTTCCTGATTGAAGAAATTGGCTCTCCACATCAATGTGTCAAACCACCTCCCACTTTGAAACTGGATTTGCTCTCCAAGCATGTTTGAGTCAACACCGCCACCACCGATATTGCTATACGTGACTCTGACGATGCCCTCCGCATAACCGCCAAAATGGGGGCGCCAGTAAGGACTTATTCGAAAAGTTCTATACTCTCTCGTATCACCGCGAGAGACGTTGTCCAGCGCAACACGCCCCGATGTCGTGCCGTTGTACTGACCGATAGTACTGCTGGAATCGACAAATATCGCATCGTCCCAGATTTCCGTATGGGAATTCATCTGCAATTGGTTATTAATACGAGGACTGATATCCGTACCCGCGTAGAAAATATTTTGCATCCGGTAACGCAATCTAAACCGTGAGCGCCCCTCACGTTGAATAGATATCCCGGGACTGATTTGCGTTACGAACGAATCTTCCCGCTGTCGATCGCCTGCTGTTCCACGCTGTCCTCCGAGATTGATGTTATCGGAATATATTTCTCGAAAGTTTAAAGTTGGCTCGATCTTCCAATCAACCGCTTCAGCCCGAGAAAAATGAAGGATTATGAAAAGGCCAAATAGTAATTCTTTCGAAATTTTTCTATGCGGCACGATGGAAATTCTTATTAATTCAGGTTTCGGGTTTTTGGAGACCATAATTTCCGTACCCGTACCCATAGCCATAGCCGTAGTATTTGAATCCGAACCCTTTCTTTGTCTTGTTCAATACGCAACCGACGATCTCGCAGTTCTCCAATTTGGAGATCGACTCCTTGACGATGTATTGCGGAGTGGAATCGGCTTCAATGACCAGGATGACTTGTCCGACCAGCATGGCCAAGACCTGGCCCTGGGTTGCCGCCAACAACGGAGGCGAGTCAAAGATAACCATCCGGTCGGGGTAGCGTGCAGATAGTTCCTTGGCCAGTCCTTTCATCGCATCACTGGCCAGAAGTTCGGTGGAATGTCTGTCGAGACTGCCTGCGGGCAGCAGCGTCAGATTCGGAATATCGGTCTTAATCAAGACATCCGAAAAACGGATTGATTTATCTTGTAACAAATCGATCAATCCTTTTTGCGCCGGAAGCCCCAGAAGTTTCGCAATAGATGGCTTGGCCACATCTGCATCCACCAACAGCACGGTTTTATCCCGTTCCATGGCAATGCTGAGCGCCAAATTCACCGCGGTAAAAGTTTTGCCCTCGCCCGGTATACTACTGGTGACTAGAACCAGATTCCCGCGCTCTATGCCATTATCCCCATCGGGAAACGCGTTCATTAAAAGCGGACGCTTGATCAGACGATACTCTTCCGCTAACTGGCTATAAGCCAGTTCGTGCCCCAGCATGCCTTTGGCCTTGAGGCTGGTCCAGTCGATCGAAAGTATTTTCCTGGTTTCGGCTCCCTTCGCGGCCGGCTCCTGAACCGGTGTTTCGGGCGCTTCCACATGTATCGCCTCTTTGGTCCCATGCTGCTGATCGGCCTTATTTGGAGTCGAGGACTGTTCGAACTGTAACGCCTTATCAAGTGCCTTTTCGATGATGCTCATACGGCTGACTCCAACTAAATAAAGGACGGAAGATGATATCCCTTGACCTCCAGCGCAATTACCCCGAGGAATACTACGAGCAACATCGCGAAAGCAGCAACGAAAGCCACGAACTCCCGCCACTTTCGCTGTCTCACTTCTGGAATCCAATTCATGGAGACACTACCCAATACCGGTAATCCAGTGACCTCACGAAGCTTGATTGTGGTTGTAAATGCAGGACGTAAAAGCGATAAAAATACGGCTATCCCGATACTCACCACGATGCCACCTATCAGAACCACAACCGACAACAAAACGCGTTTCGGACTGGACGGCTTGGAAGGTACCTGGGGCGGATCAACAATCTTGAACTTAACACTGTCCGTATTCTGCTCCACACTCTCGGACATTCTCGCTTTTTCCCGCCGTAGCAGAAGCGCATCAAAATTTGTCTTGATCGTGGAATAATCCCGATTCAGTCCCTGTAATTGAGTTTCCACTTTTAAACGCTCATCCATTTGCTTTTTCAGATCCTCTATCTTTTGCTCGAAAATCATTACGCGCGAGTTCAGAGATGCCACATTGGCATTCGCCTCGCCAAGTGCAATTTTCTTTTGCTGAAAAACCGGATTGGCCTCGCCACCCATAAACGCACCGGAATCCCCTTCCAATGCCATTTCTTCCTCCTTCTGCTTCTGGCGCTCCAAGTCGATAATGGTTTTCTTTATCGCTATGACTTCAGGATGCCCCTTCGTGTATTTGAGCAGCAGTTCGTCGAGCCGGGACTGCATGGACTGGATGCGCAGATCCAACGGACTAGCGACAGCCTGAGCTCCGAAATCCATGAATGTCGGCTCCTCGTCGTCGAGCTGTCTCTGCATTTCGTCGCGGCGATTAACGGACTCTTGCAGCGCAATCTTCGCATTTTCCAATTGCTCGGCCAAAGCATTCAGTTGACCATAGAGATCTCCCCCTTGTCCCGGCAGCAATCCATAATTGGCTCGTTTAAAGTCTTCCCGAGCTTTCTCGGCTGCCTGCAGTCGCGTTTCGTATTCTTTCAGCTGTTGATCCAAAAATTTCTGAGCCGAGTTCGAATCTTCCCGTGACTCGCCGAGCGTTTGTTCGACGAAGATGGTCAATAACGCCTGAACGACCCTTTTGGCGGTCGCCGGATTCTGATCCTCGGCGCTGATCATAAACAGGTTGTTTTCACCCCCGGTGATACTCATGGAAGACTGTAAGCGTTTGACGATTCCTTCCATGGAGGCGTCATCTTTGGCACCCAAATCCAAGTCCGTCATCCGCGCCACTTTTTCCAAGTTAGGACGACTGAACATGAGCTTCGACATCAAGCGGATCTGTTTGGAAACATCGGGCTGAATAGCCAATCCGGAAAGCAAGGGACGCAGGACCGATCGGGTATCCACATGCACGCGCGCGCTCGCCTCGTACTTGTCAGGCATCTGTGCGACGAAAAGCCAACCAGCGAGACTAATTACCCATGCCAGAATTATGGAAACCCATTTGTAACGGGTAGCGCTTTGAATATAACCGAGAACTTCGGTAATCAGCTCATGCATGGAAATGAACTCCTATGCGAAACGGGTTCAGAAATAAGCTTCCGGAATTATCAAAATATCTCCTGGCAGAATATTCACGTTGGCGGTTATATCGCCGTCTTCGAGCAGATCATCGATACGAACTCTGAGCTGCTGCTTTTCGCCGTTTATTGTTCTCACGATCGTAGCGCGGTTACCTGCCGCGTAATCCGTGAGCCCGCCAACCACGATCATCAAGTCGAGCAGAGACATGTTTTCTTTGTACGGAACAGCCTGTGGATTTGCTGCCTGTCCGACTACTCTCACCTGTTCGCTATAGGGACCGACAAATCCACTCACGATCACCGTCACCAAAGGGTTACGAATATACTTCGCCAACTCCTTTTCGATATCGCGCGCGAGCTGGAACGGAGTTTTGCCGGATGCAGGAAGCTCCTCGACCAAAGGAGCGTTTATTTTTCCATCCGGTCTAACCGGGATTGTCCGGGATACCTCTGGATTCCCCCATACGAACATTTCGATGCTGTCGCCGGGACCGATGATGTAAGTGTATTCCGAAGGCGGATCAACATTCGGTGCGAGCGGAGCGCATCCTGCAAGGAAAGCAACATAGAACAGAACCGAGAACAACGCTCCATAATTAAAACGGCGCATACAATCTATCCCCAAATTAGTCCACTTTTTAGGCCGCATACCTAAGAAACCCATAGCGAAATAAAAACCGGCCAAAACCTGACACAAGAGCAAACATTATTCATTCGTTTCAATTACGCGATTGCGCGGAGCGGTTCTAGGCTAAATCGGGTCCAATTCCAAGCATCGAAAATACTTGCTCAAACAATAGCGACATCATTAAAATCAGTCGCTTAGCAAGCCGATGCCACAAAAACTCTTGATTTTTTCGATGGGCTGCGCCGCAGGAGCAAAAGCCTAACTCTTCGCCCTCGCTTAGGAAAGGGCACGCCCATCACCCCCTGGCTCAAACAGCAATTAGCAAGTCTAGCATAGCCGTCCGACACCCTCGTCTGCGTCTGCGCCCTCAACCCTGCACGAAACGTCTTATTCTGCTTAACGCATCAGCCAACCGCGCAAGGGTAACCGCATAAGAAAATCTGAGGTGTGTTTCAGGCGAATTTTTGCCGAAATCCTTGCCTGGCGTAAGCGCGACGCCGGTTTTCTCCAACAACCCCATTGCGAAGTCGAGGCTATTCGAGGTCAATCGGCTGCAACCCGCGTACACGTAGAAAGCACCGCTTGGGATGGTGTTGAGCGAAAATCCGATTTTCCGCAACTGGTCACAAAGATAATCCCTTCTGTCCTGAAACACGCGCCGTCGCCGCTCCAATTCTTGCAAGTTCTCCTCCTTGAAGGAGGCCAGCGCGCCATATTGTGAAGGAGCCGGCGCTGAGATAAACATATTCTGCGCAAGTTTTTCAGCATTGTCGATGCTGTCGGCCGGCACCACGAGCCAACCGAGCCGCCAGCCGGTCATGCCAAAATACTTGGAAAAGCTGTTGACTACGAACACTCGATCCGAATACGTCAGTGCCGTCGGCGAAGGTTTCTCATATTCAAGCCCATGATAGATCTCGTCTGCGATCAGGAAGCCCGATCGTCGCTCGATTTCGTCGACAAGCGCGTTCAGTTCTTCCGGGTAAAGCACCGTTCCCGTCGGGTTCGAAGGTGATGCGATCACGGCGCCTTTGGTTCTGTCATCCCAGTGGGCGGCAAGAATTTCCGAATTGACATGGAAGCGGCTTTCCGCGCCGACGGGAACCAACGCGGGAGTCCCGCCGTAAAGGCGAACGAAGTTCGCGTAACACGGATAGCCCGGATCCGCCAGAAGGACCTTGTCGCCCGGGTTGAGCAGCAATCCCATGGCCAACAAGAAGGCGCCGGATGCACCGGGTGTAACAAAGATCCGTTCACTCGCGACACGGACGCCGTAGCGGTCGAGATAATACTTGGCAATGGCCTCGCGAAGTTCCGGCAGTCCGGCAGCCGGTGTATACCGTACTTCTCCGCGCCGCAGAAATTCGGTCGCGCGCTCGACGACGAGCGGCGGAGTCGGAAAGTCGGGCTCGCCGATTTCCAGGTGAATGATGTCTCGCCCTTCCCGCTCCAGGGCCTTAGCGCGCGACAAGACCTCCATCACGAAGAACGGCTGTATGTCGGCCAAACGATCGGAATAATTCATTTTTTGGATCCGTAACGCTGAAGAATAAACCCAAACCCCGTCCGTTTCCCCCTCATTGGCAACGCTCGGACGATCTTGCAGAAGTTCCAATTGTTTGCTAGTAATATCCGGTTTTTGAACTTGGTTTAGGAGTTTACGGATGTCCAGCGCCCAGAAAGCCGATACTCATGCGACGCCCTTTAGCTTCACGCCCTACCAGATCACGGAAGGCGAAGAATACATGAACGAGGCTCAAGTCGAGCACTTCCGCCGCATTCTACAGAATTGGAAGGCGGAACTCATGAAGGAAGTCGATAGGACGGTGCATCACATGCAGGACGAGGCGGCCAATTTCCCGGATCCCAACGACCGTGCAACGCAGGAATCCGAGTTCAGCCTGGAACTGCGCACCCGCGACCGGGAACGGAAACTCATCAAGAAGATCGAAGAATCCCTGGAAAATCTCGAGCGCGGCGATTACGGTTATTGCGAAACCTGCGGCGTGGAAATCGGTCTCCGGCGCCTCGAGGCGAGGCCCACGGCGACGCAATGCATAGACTGCAAGACTCTGGACGAAATCCGGGAAAGGCAGGTCGGCTAATTTCCAGCTCTTGATCTTCGGATTTGAACGACACCCGCTTCACGCTTATTCCTTCTAAGCCGCAATACCGGGGCCGCTTTGCACCATCCCCCACCGGCCCCCTGCATTTAGGCTCCCTCTACACGGCTCTCGCAAGTTTTCTCCAAGCCAAAGCACAGCAAGGCGAATGGCGGCTAAGAATCGACGACGTCGATCCTTTTCGTACGGCGACCGACGCGACGGACCGAATACTCCGAACCCTGGAAGCGTTCGGGTTACATTGGGACGGTCCGATTCTTCATCAGAGCTCTCGTTTCGAAGCCTATCGTACCGCCATCGAGCGTCTTGAACTTCTGGAACACCTCTATGCGTGTACCTGCTCGCGCAAAGATCTCGCGGCTTATTCCGGGGAAAACGCGGAAACCTCGATTTATCCGGGATTCTGCCGGAACAAAAACCGGAGTACTCTGACCGATCAGTACGCCCTACGCGTCATCACGGAAAACTCAACCGTCATTTTCGAGGACACGTTGCAGGGAACGCAGAGTCAAAATCTTGCCACGGAAGTTGGTGACTTCATCATTCTTCGGCGCGACCGCGTTTATGCCTATCACCTGGCAACGGTGCTCGACGATTGCGAGCAAGGCATCACCGAAGTCGTTCGCGGTGTCGATCTCCTCGATTCCACGCCCCGGCAAATTTATTTGCAGCGACTGCTGGGCTTGTCCACCCCGACATATGCACATGTTCCGGTTCTGGTCGATAGCGATGGGATCAAACTCAGTAAACAAACCTTTGCCGATCCCGTGGATGAACGAAATCCTTCGTCCATCTTGGTTGAACTGCTGACGCTCCTTAACCAGAATCCGCCTCGTGATCTGGCATCGGCAAGCAAGCAGGACATTCTCGATTGGGCAGTCCGAAATTGGGACATTTCCCGAATATCAGCCCTACCCACCGTTCCCGTGAACTAATCGTGAGCCATCCTTACAAATCCTGAAAGTCGCATTGAATTTCAGCCGGAGAATCTTGATGGCCGAGGCCGCGCAAAAACAGAGTGTTCCCGGCGCATTCATAGTTTGACAAGCCATTGCTTTTCTTTAAAATTCCGTCCTCCAAATCAGACCCGCTTCCCCGCTTTTTCCTCCAATGAAGGATTACGTCCTCATCCTGGTCGGTACGACCTTGGTCAATAATTTCGTCCTGGTCAAGTTTCTCGGACTTTGCCCTTTCATGGGCGTATCGAAAAAACTCGAGACCGCGATGGGCATGGGGTTGGCGACCACTTTCGTCTTGACCCTGTCATCGGTGAGCAGCTATCTCGCCAATGAATACCTGTTGGTTCCGCTTGGGCTGGAATATCTCCGCACCATCGTCTTCATCGTCGTCATTGCGGTGGTGGTACAGTTCACCGAAATGGTGGTCAGGAAAACGAGCCCTCTTCTTTATCAGGTGCTGGGCATTTTCCTTCCTCTGATCACCACCAACTGCGCAGTACTCGGCGTAGCGCTGCTGAACGTCCAGTCCCAGCACGGATTCATCGAATCGTTTTTGTACGGTTTCGGTGCCGCTCTCGGCTTTACCCTGGTCCTGGTTCTGTTTGCTGCGGTCCGCGAACGAATCGATGCGTCCGACGTTCCCGCCCCCTTCCGCGGCAACGCCATCGGATTGATCACCGCCGGCCTGATTTCCATGGCTTTCATGGGATTCTCCGGCCTCGTCAAAGGCTGATCAGGTCGCATCCATGCTGGCCGTATTCGCAATTTGCGCCTTGTTCGCCTCATTCGGCTTGATCCTCGGCTATTCCGCCCGGCGCTTCAGGGTCGAGGGCAATCCCCTGGTGGACAAAATCGATGCCATTCTACCGCAAACACAGTGCGGACAATGCGGTTTTCCCGGCTGCCGGCCGTATGCGGAAGCCATCGCACGCGGCGATGCGTACATCAACCAATGCCCGCCCGGCGGCGAAGAAGGCGTTATCGCCCTGGCCGATCTATTGGGCGTCGAGCCGAAACCGCTAAGCGCCGAGCACGGTGTCGAGAAACCCAAATCGGTCGCCGTCATCGACGAATTGAAGTGCATCGGCTGTACCTTGTGCATTCAGGCTTGCCCCGTCGATGCAATCCTCGGCGCAACCAAGCACATGCACACGGTGATAGCGTCGGAATGCACGGGTTGCGAACTCTGTGTAGCGCCTTGTCCGGTCGATTGCATCCGCATGGAACCCGTCAAAGAAACCCTCGCCACCTGGCGATGGCCCGAACCGAAGGCGGTGAGTCGGTGAACCTATTTAAACTCTGGAATTTTCACGGCGGCGTACATTTGGATGGGCAGAAGCAGGAATCCGGCAGAGCTCCGCTGGCGGTCGCCCGTTTGCCGGAAAGACTGATCTTTCCGCTCCAACAACGGAATGGAGAGGATTCCAAGCCGGTCGTCGCGCCGGGTGACCGGGTTCTCAAGGGCCAAGCCATCGCCTGCGACGACAATCCGGTCATCCCGCCGATTCACGCCTCCAGCTCCGGCGTCGTCCGAGCGATCGAACAGTTGCCACTGCCCCATCCATCCGGTTTGTCGGGATTATGCATCGCGATCGAAACCGACGGCGAGGATGTCGCAACGGCCTTCTCCGGCAATCCGGGATACCGGCAGTGCTCTCCCGCAGAATTGCGCCGGAACATCCACGAAGCCGGCATCGTCGGCCTTGGCGGCGCCGCTTTTCCTACCTCGATCAAAATGGCAGCGGGCACGAGTCGCAAGGTCGACACCCTGATCCTGAACGGAGCCGAGTGCGAACCTTATATCACCTGCGACGACAGCCTGCTCACCCATTATTCCGAGGAGGTGCTGGAAGGCGCCAAAATTCTCCTCCATAGCTTACAAGCGGAACGCTGCCTGCTCGCCGTTGAGGACGACATGCCGGACGCACTGACAGCACTGGAGAAAGCCATGAATTGCGGCGACTTCGAGACGGTTCAGCTGGTGCGGGTACCCGCGGTTTATCCCACCGGCGGCGAGAAACAGTTGATCAAGGTGCTGACCGGCCGCGAAGTACCGGCGCGAGGCATCCCGGCCGACATCGGTATCGTGTGCCAAAATGTCGGAACGGCCGCCGCCGTTTACAATGCCGTCGTCCGCGGAACCCCTTTGATTTCCCGCATCGTTACGGTCACCGGCCGCGGGGTGAAACGGCCACAGAATCTCCTCGCGCGGATCGGTACGCCCTTATCCGATCTTGTCCGGCAATGCGGAGGATACACGAGCGAAGCCGAGCGGCTGGTATTGGGCGGCCCGATGATGGGATTCGACGTACCGACCGACGATCTGCCATTGACCAAATCGGTTAACTGTATTCTGGTCGCCGGCCGAAACGAGTTGATCGGCGAAAAACAGCCCCTGCCCTGCATTCGTTGCGGTGCATGCGCCGACGCCTGCCCGGTTAACCTGCTGCCGCAGCAACTCTATTGGTACGGCCGCTCGGATCAGATCGAACGTGCCGTGGATTACAAGCTGTTCGACTGTATCGAATGCGGCTGCTGCGATTACGTATGCCCCAGCCACATTCCGCTCGTCCAATATTTCCGGGCTGCGAAAGGCAAGGCCATCGCCAAACGGCGAGAGCGTGAAAAGTCTGAACATGCCAGACTTCGGTTCGAATCGCGACAAGCCCGCAAGGAGCAGGAAAAGCGTGACCGCGAGGAAAGCGCAAAGCGGAAGAAACTAACTCTCGGCGCTTCGAAGGCACCCGAAATCGTGGAAGCTATCGAGCGCGCCAAACTCCGCCGCGCGGAAAAAGCGGGACAGGCAAGCCGGAACTCTGATCCGACGGCAAAAAAGCAGCCGGAACCGTCAGGCCCGTCTGCGGTTAAAAGTCCCGACGCAGGCGCCGCCGAACCCGGGTCAGCCGAGCGGACATCCGTGCCGGAAGCGAAATCTCCAAAAATCGATTAGGCCGGTAATCCCGATTTCCAAAGCCGACTCAAAACCAACCTCCGACACGCCTTACATGCATTTTCCGACCGCTCAAGCGCCGTATCTTGCTCCCATCAATAGCGTCAGTCGCATCATGCTGACGGTGCAGGTCGCCCTGATACCCGGCTTGGCGGCATTAGTGTGGCAATTCGGGAGCGGCGTTCTCGTGCAATGTCTCATTGCCCTGGTTGCGGCGGCGTTGGGTGAAGCCGCCATGCTTTCCTTGCGCCGACGTCCCGCTGTACCTGCCCTGAAGGATTACAGCGCCGCCCTTACGGCAATACTGCTGGCCGTTTCCCTGCCTCCGTTGGCACCGTGGTGGCTCACGGCTTTCGGAACGCTATTCGCGATCATCATCGGCAAGCACCTCTACGGCGGACTCGGATACAACCCGTTCAACCCGGCCATGGTCGGGTATGCCGTGCTCCTGATTTCCTTTCCACAGCACATGACCGCGTGGCTTCCTCCCAGGGAATTGAGCGGTGCCGCACTGGGATTTGCGGATGCCTGGACCGCGATCTTCAGCCGTACGCTGCCGTCGGAACTGACCTTCGATGCTCTCGCCATGGCCACGCCGCTCGACACCCTCAAAACCCAGCTCGGACTCGACCGCTCGTTAGATGAAATTCAGACCGGTGCCCTATTCTCGGGGATAGGAAGCCGCGGCTGGCAATGGGTCAATTTCGGATTTCTCCTGGGCGGGCTGTGGCTGCTCAAACGCGGCCTGATTGCCTGGCAAATTCCGGTCGGCTTTCTCTCGGCCCTCTTTGCCATGGCATTGATCTTTTTCCTGATCGAGCCCGCCGTTTACCCGACACCGCTGTTTCATTGCTTCAGTGGAGCCACTATGTTGGGAGCCTTCTTTATCGCTACCGACCCGGTCACGGCATCCACCACGCCGCGCGGACGTTTGATTTACGGCGCTTCGATCGGTCTGCTGGTGTTCGTCATCCGCTCCTGGGGCGGCTACCCGGACGGTGTCGCCTTCGCAGTCCTGCTCCTGAATCTGGCCGCGCCCACCATAGACCACTACACCCGTCCGCGCGTCTACGGATATCCGAAATGAACTTGCCTAACCCCATCATCAATGCCGCTGCCGCGCTAGGAGTATTCGCCGTGATCGGCATGGGACTGGTGGCCGTGGTGCACGATAGAACGAAAGCACGTATCGAGTCCAACGAGCAGGCCGTCTTGCTGCATACATTGGAGTCACTGATACCGGCCGACTGGTTCGACAACGACATTCTCGCCGACATCATTACGGTCAACGATCCCGACCTGGGCACCGATAAACCGGTTACCATTTATCGCGCCCGAAAAAACGGCAGCCCCGTGGCCACGGTTCTTTCCCCGCTTGCTCCCGACGGCTACAACGGCACGATCAAGCTGCTGGTAGCGATTCGCACGGATGGCTCCCTGGCCGGCGTCAGAGTGGTCAGCCACCGTGAAACGCCGGGGCTCGGCGATCCGATCGATACCGACAAATCCGACTGGATCCTCGGCTTCAACGGCCGGTCGCTGGCCAGCCCATCGGAATCCCGCTGGAAAGTCAAACGGGACGGCGGAGACTTCGACCAGTTCGCCGGGGCGACAATCACGCCGCGCGCGGTGGTCAAGGCGGTATACAAGACGCTAACTTTTTTCGAGCGGAACAAACAGCGGTTATTTGAGCAAGATGCGGGAAACGGCCCGGGATTGAAGCCATGATCGACACGTCCAGATACCCGAAAATCATTCGCGATGGCCTCTGGCGCAACAACCAGGCTTTCGTTGCGTTACTAGGGCTATGTCCCTTGCTTGCGGTCAGCAATACCGTGGTCAACAGCCTGGGGCTCGGTCTTGCCACCACGGCGGCACTGGTCTTTTCCAATGTCATCGTTTCGCTGATCCGCAATTATGTCGCGACCGAAATTCGACTGCCGGTGTTCGTGCTCATCATCGCCTCCAACGTCACCGTCATCGATCTACTGATGAACGCCTACTTCCACGATCTGTACAAAATCCTCGGTATCTTCATACCTCTGATCGTCACCAACTGCGCCATTATCGGCCGCGCCGAGGCCTTTGCCTCCAAGCACCCCGTGGACCGCGCCTTCATGGACGGCTTGTTCATCGGGCTCGGATTCACGCTTGCGCTGGTCATGCTCGGCGCCTTGCGCGAGGCCATCGGAACCGGTGCCCTGCTCAACCGGGCGGAACTGATGTTCGGCGAAATCGCCAGGAACTGGACTCTGTCCGTGTTCAGCGAATACGACGGTTTTCTGCTGGCGATACTTCCACCCGGCGCCTTCATCGGCCTCGGTCTCCTGATAGCCCTGAAAAACGTCATCGATGCCCGCGCGAAGGCGAAAGCTTCCGGCAAACGAACACCGGCAAGATCCGATTCGAAGCTCGATTCCCCTGTCCACGAATCATGAACGCCGAAAAACGCCGACAAATCTTCGAACGCCTGGCCGCGGCCATCCCGGAACCGACAACCGAACTCACTCACGCTACGCCTTTCGAACTCCTGATCGCAGTGGTGCTATCGGCCCAAGCCACCGACAAGGGCGTCAACAAAGCCACCGCCAGGCTATTCCCGGTCGCCAATACGCCCGACGCCATTCTCGCCCTTGGCGAAGAAGGCCTCAAGGAATACATCAAGACCATAAACCTATATCCCAGCAAGGCCAGGAACATCATCGGGCTTTGCAGATTGCTGCTCGAGAAACACGGAGGGCTGGTACCACGGACCCGAACTGAACTGGAGGCATTGCCCGGGGTCGGCCGCAAGACCGCCAACGTCATACTCAACACTGCTTTCGAGCAGCATACCATCGCTGTGGACACCCATATCTTCCGCGTCGCCAACCGAACCCGCCTCGCGCCCGGCAAGACGGTATTGGAGGTGGAAAAAAAACTGGAGCGCACCGTTCCGAAAAAGTATTTCAAAGACGCCCACCACCTTCTCATTCTGCACGGCCGCTACACATGCATCGCCAGAAAGCCGAAATGCCCCGTTTGCCCGATAGCGGATTTATGCGAATACAAGGATAAAACTCCAGCTGAATCCTTTGCCGATGCAAAGCAGACGCCCGAGTCCACTTAAAACATTTATGCTTGACTGCGAACCTCGTAACAGGTTTAATACGCAACTCGATTCGCGACTGGCCAGGTAGCTCAGTTGGTAGAGCAGGGGACTGAAAATCCCCGTGTCGGCGGTTCGATTCCGTCCCTGGCCACCAATACATAAAGGCCAACCGTTCTCGGTTGGCCTTTTTCTTTGCGCGTTAGCGCGTGTCGCCGGGAATTCCCATGGATTTTTTCCTCGGCGGTCGGTCGACACCATGCCTAAATTTGCTCTCTCCGCGCCGTTTTTCTCTCCGGACTTGGTCCGCGCGCATTTTCAATGACCTCGAATAACCAAAAACTGCCCCGTTCCCGACAGGTACCCGGTCGGAATGGAAAGAACCGGCACCAGACAGAGCATTACCACGGCGTACAAGAACAAGCGTCGATCCCTCCTCCGGCAACTTCAAAAGTATTGCAACCGTGGGATGGTAACAATTCAATGCCACTTGAGCAGTCGCAGAAGTCGAAGGTGCCACTCTTTTCACGCCGTTTGCTTTCGTTAAGCCCCCGATTTCGCCTACGGCGCTGCCCGGTGTTGTCCGCACCGAGTGTCGTAGCCGCCGCTTTGCATTCTGCGAATCGTTGCCTGATGGCGGGAATCGCTTGCCATGCTCCATGCCGGAGCAGAGTCTGCTTCACAAATTCCGAACAGGAAATGCCTCCATGCTTTACTCGATATGCACAGCAGAATCCCTTATAGGGCGAGATATATCTTTGATAGCCGACAATAGCGGTCGCGAAGGAACGAGCTAACATCCATCCTTACCGATTTTTAGTTTCCGTCCGATCTCTCGCCGAAACTTACAAACAGCAATAAAGCTCAACGGAATTGCCCTCCGCTGCAGCGCCTGGACGGGTCATGGGTATCGTACTTTTCCGCGAGAAGGCCCGTTTCTCGACAACACTATGAGAAAGAAGATTTCACTTCCGCAGAAGCGTTCTTAATCAGAGTTGCCGTACTGACAAACAGCGGAATTGTCGGATTTACATGCCGGGAAAAATCATTCTCCCAATAGCCCTTTAAACCATAGCTAAAAAATGTAGAGTGAATGTCGGAAAATGATGAAATTTGTGTCGTTTGCTTGAAAAGTGTGACTGACATCACAGAGACCGAGAGACTGAAAAATTCGTCTTTTCCAGTCAGTCTCTTCCGCTTTATCGGCACTTTTGCGGCAATCACCCGGTCAGTTTTAGGCTTTCTTCTGGTTTCCCGGATCTGGGACTGATCTGCCGCAGTCGCGGGGGATCTTTTTTCGGTTGATATTGAAGGGGCTATTCAGGCCAAAGCCATACAAGCGTCGCGCTCTCTCGCCCGCAGAACTTCAGAAATCCGTATACACGCTTAACCGGTTGGATGAGACCAGAAACGTCACAATGGCTAAGGGTGGTAAGACCGGTTGAGCTACCCAAGCGGGTAAATTCGGAGCAAAAGAAAGGCCGGATTAACCGGCCTATGTTCTTGATATTTCTGGTGGGCCGTGCTGGATTCGAACCAGCGACCACTGCATTAAAAGTGCAATGCTCTACCGACTGAGCTAACGGCCCGAGGAAGAAAGAATTATAGTGACTGCTCCCGAATTCTTCAAGTCTCTCACAATTAGTTCTCAATCATGCCTAGATTCGGCCGAGAACTCTCGGTTCGCAACTGGCGCTGAGTCTTTGAACATCCGTGATTTGACGGAAAGGCGACTTATAAATCGCGGCTCCTCTCTACTGTCTGTCCTAAACTCTCTCTGTCACATCAGAAACACAATGTGTTACGTTCAGTCTTCACGGACATGCCAATCGGTTATCCTAATCCAATCAACAACCACTCAATCGGCGGAACTATCTTCTGTCTGATGCCCTATGCCGGGTATCGGGCAAGTCCGTGCTGTCCGCCACCGTCGAAACTACGACTAGCCATGAGATTCAGAAAAAAACTTTTTTTTAAGACGCTGCTGGCATTGCCCCTCCTCCTCGCCCTGAGCGGATGCGTTTACCTCCGGCTGTTGGAGGCGAAACACCAGCTGGCCGATTTCGAACGAAATTTTCGGGTTCAGGTGACGAATGACTATTTGCATCTTGATTTCCTGAACCCGGTTATTCTGAGCGAGGATTTCCGTTATTTAACCAAACTCCATCCCAGCCGGATTGAAAAATTGCCTCACGGATACCGGTGGTACCTGGACTTTCACCAGATCGACAACCACGGGCAGCCGGGCAAAACGATTGTTTTCGGTATGACCTTTAATGGCAAGGATAAGCTGTCCGGCTGGGATTTCTCTCCGGTCTTTCTGGAAATTGCACCGGCGACATTTCTCGAGGCATCGATCAGGTCTCTTGGCCACGGTAAGGTGGACCAGGGCCGTCGGCAATTAAAGGTCGATCCTGAAGATCTGCCCAAGGTGTCCACCCCTCCTCCGAATCGGCATAGAATCTTGGAGGTCTTGGGTACGCCCGGCCAGGAGTATGTTAAAGACGGTATGACGGCTTACGTTTACCACTTCAAGGCGGAAGCACTTCCAGTCGGTGAAGAAGACGAAAACAGGCGGATCGCCGTAGCCAAGCTGTATTTCAATCCGGTTACCGATGAATTGATCAAAATGTCGAGCCGCTTCGTAGGCTTGAAGATCGCTATCGATTACCGAAAACTCACTCAGCCGAGCGAGCCCGGTTGATCCGAATGGGCCGTTTTGGATTCAAAGCCGCATCGGCCGAATCGCCGAAAAAACCCCGCGCCACCCGCCCTGTCCCAGCGGTTCCGAGACGGATGGCGCAATTCCCGGTTCGATTCGGCATGTCGATCGACCTGCGGAAGCGCCGATCGTGAAACTTCAGCTTTTTTTCAACCGCACAATGCCCATGAGCTTCAACCCCAAGCGTTCGTAAAAAGGTTCGCTGATGCCTTTGCGAATCTTGCGGATGAAATATTTCTCGAACGCGATCTTGGCCAGATGCACCCAGCGCCCCTTGCTGGCCCAGGTGACATTGCGCGGCGGCATCTGCGGGCGAGCTATGAACGCCACGCCGGTATCGCCGAGATCGGCCAGACACAGGGCATTCCAGGTCGCTTTGTGGGAGGGCTCCTTGCCGTCCAGTTGCTCGCGAATATTATGTGCGGTAGCGGTCACCATGGATTCGATCATGTAGCCGGTTTTAGGTGAACCGGTGGGTACGGGCGTAGCTTCCACCGGCGGAATGGCTACGCATACGCCTACCGAGTAGACGTTCTTGAAGGTCGGATTGCGCTGGTATTCGTCAATCAGCACGAAGCCCCGCGGATTGACCAGACCTTCGATTCCGGCCACGGCCTCGACTCCCTTGAAGGCCGGAATCATCATGGCGTGCTTGAACGGCAGTTCATGCTTCTGCTTTTCCTGCCCTTTTTCGTCGACCTCGGTGACATGCATCACGCCATCTTCGATCCGGTCCACCCGGGCGTTTGTGATGGCCTTGATGTGATGCTGCCTCAGTTCGCCTTCGAGGAGCCCCTTGGTGTCGCCTACGCCGCCCAAGCCCAAGTGGCCGATATAGGGTTCCGACGTGACGAAGGTAATCGGAACCTTGTCGCGAATCTCGCGTTTGCGGAGGTCCGCGTCGGCGATGAACGCGTATTCGTAAGCGGGTCCAAAACAGGACGCGCCCTGGACCGAGCCGACGATGACGGGGCCCGGATCCTTGACGAACTCGTCCCAGAATTCTGCGGCTTCAACGGCGTGATCGACGTGGCAAACGGACTGGGTATGGCCGTGCGGGCCGAATCCCGGCACTTCTTCGAAAGCCAGCTTGGGGCCGGTGGCAATGACCAGGTAGTCGTAGTCGACGGTGCTGCCGTCAGCCAGATCGATTTGATTCCGATCGGGGTGGACGCGGGTCACTTTCTGATTAACGAATGTGATGCCCTTTTTCTTGAACATCGGCGCAAGCTCCACCTTGATGTCCTCCGGCTTGCGCCACTTCACCGCCACCCAGGGGTTAGACGGGACGAAGTGAAAGGTGGGGCTCTCGGAAATGACGCAGACCTCGTCCTCTTTCCGGGCCATTTGCCTCATTTCCAGAGCCATCGGAACACCGCCGATACCGGCGCCCAATATAACGATGCGGGCCATGGTTACTCTCCTCCGTTCTGCTATCTATTTAGACTGGTAAATTGAACAGGATTTACTTTTATTACCCCTCCTGCCGGGCGAAGCCATGCGATCACTCCGATCCGCCCTCGACGCCATGTGCCCCGGACAGAATTGTTCCGAAGGCAGAAGAGGTAACAAGTTGCATTGCGCGAGTCCTCTTGCACTCAGTTCGATGAGTCACACGAAGAGTCAATCCCAGCGGCATCCATATCGCATTCCGCTTCGAGCCACATCGCGTTGATGATGCCGAAGGCACAGGCGAAACCGACACCCAATATCCAAGCGAAGTACCACATGTTTCTACCTCAATATAAAGAATGCTGGTCCTTCAGCACTTTCTCCGGCGTGACGCTCCCCCACAGCACCTTGTACGCCCAGCGCGTATAGACCAGTACGATGGGTAGAAAGATCACCGTGATCCAAAACGCCAGAGCCAGGGTAAAACGGCTGGAGCTGGCGTCCCAGATCGTCAGGCTGTGGCTCGGATCGGTCGACGAAATCACCAGGTACGGAAACAGGCCGAAGCCGAGCGACAACAGTACGCCCGTGATACCGATCGAGCTGAACATGAAAGCTCCGACGGACGTGTGTTCCAGCGCCGAACGCCATGCCAGAAACAACCCTCCCAAGCCGAGCACGGGCGCAATCAGCATCCAGGGGTGAGAGAGGAACTGGCCGAGCCAGCCGGACGTCATGGTTACCGTTTTGTTGAGCGGATTCGACGGGGCATCCACGCTTGCCATTGCAGTGATTTCCGGGAGACTCATTCCGAAAGCGACCCACAAGGCTGCCACCGCTACAGAGCCCAGCACCACCGGCCCCAAGACCCGTACGACCGCCAGCGCCCGCCGGTAAAGCTCGCCTTCCGTGCGCCACTTGAGATAAATCGCGCCGTGGAACAGGCTGATGAGCAAGCCGATCGCGCCGCAAAAAAGCGCGAACGGATTGAGCAAGGCGAAGAAACTGCCGTCGTAATACGGCCGGAGATCGGCGTCGAAATGGAACGGCAATCCCTGGACCAGATTGCCCACCAAAACGCCCAAGAGAATCGGCGGCACCGCCCCTCCGATAAACAAACCCCAATCCCAGGCATTGCGCCAGGCGGGATTTTCCAGCTTGCTCCGATAATCGAAGCCCGCCGGTCGGAAGAACAGAGCGAACAATACCAGCAGCATGGCGACGTACAAGCCGGAAAACAATGTTGCATAGACCAGTGGCCACACCGCGAACAGAGCGCCCCCCAGGAGAATCAGCCACACCTGATTGCCTTCCCAGGTTCCCCCGACAGTGTTGATGACGGCGCGGCGCTCGAGGTCGTTGCGGCCGACGAAAGGCAGAAGAGCGCAGATGCCGAAATCGAATCCCGATGTCAGGACGAAAGCGATGATGACAACCCCGGTGAACAGCCACCAGATGATTCTTAGAGTCTCATAATCGAACATCGTTGTTTTCTCCCGGTATTACGACACTGAGGCGGCCGGTTTGATCTCGAAGTGATACTTCCCGGTGTGCAGACTGCTGGGCCCCAGGCGTACGTACTTGATCATCAGGAACATCTCGATGATCAGCAAAGCGGTGTAGAAGAACACAAACCCGGCGATGCTGAACCAGAGCTGGTCGGAACTGATGTTGGACGCGGACAGATGGGTCGGCAGCACGCCGGAAATGGTCCAGGGCTGACGTCCGTATTCCGCCACGAACCAGCCGGCTTCGGACGCGATCCACGGCAGCGGAATGCACCAGATCGCAAGCTTGAGCAGCCATTCCTTTTGGTCGGCAACCCGCGTCGCACAGAAATAGAAGGCCATGGCAAACACGAACAACATGGTGAACCCGGCCGCGACCATCAAACGGAAGGTCCAGAACAAGGGAGCTACCCGCGGGATCGTATCGTAGGCAGCCATTTGAATCATCTCCTCCGAAGCGCCGGCCGGATCGGCGGTGTATTTTTTCAGCAATAAGCCATAGCCGAGATTCGTGACGTGCCGATCAAACAAGGCCTTGGTGGGCTCGCCTTTGTCCCCCGCCCGCATTTTCTGCAGCTGACCGTACGCGATCATGCCGCTTCGGATGCGCTCGGCGCTTTCAGCGCGCAGTTCCTTAAGACCCTTGACGTCCTCGTCTATGGAGCGCGTTGCGATGAGCCCCAAAACGTAGGGTACCTTGATCGCGAAGTGAGTCTTTTCCGCCTCCTGGTCCGGGAAACCGATGAGGGTGAAACCGGCCGGCGGCTCATGGGTATCCCATTCCGCCTCTATGGCTGCGAGCTTGACCTTCTGCACCTCGCCGGAGTTATAGCCGCTTTCGTCGCCCAGCACGATCACCGACAGCACCGAGGCCAACCCGAAAGCCGCGGCGATGGAGAACGAACGCCGTGCGAAGCCGAGATCGCGCCGCCGAATCAGGTACCAGGCGCTAATGCCCAGCACGAACATGGAACCGGTGACGTAGCCCGCCGCAACGGTATGCACGAACTTGACCTGAGCTACCGGATTGAAGAATACATCGGCAAAGGAGGTCATCTCCATGCGCAGGGTTTCATAATTGAACGCGGAACCGACCGGATATTGCATCCAGCCGTTGGCAATGAGAATCCACAAGGCGGAAAAGCTGGTGCCGAAAGCCACCAGCCAGGTGACGGCCAGGTGCTGAACCCGGCTCAGCCTGTCCCAACCGAAGAAAAAAAGCCCGACCAGAGTGGACTCCAGGAAAAAGGCCATCCAGCCTTCGCTGGCCAAAATCGGGCCGAAGATGTCGCCCACGTAATGGGAGTAATAGGCCCAGTTGGTGCCGAACTGAAATTCCAGGGTGATCCCGGTGGTAACGCCCATCGCGAAATTGATGGCGAACAGCTTGCCCCAGAACTTGGTCATGTCCTTGTACACCTCCTTCCGTGTCATCACGTACACCGATTCCATGATGGCCAGGATGAAGGACAGCCCCAGGGTCAGTGGCACGAACAAGAAGTGATACATGGCCGTGAGGCCGAATTGCAGTCTCGACAGATTGACGATTTCTTCGCCGCTAATCATATGATGCCCTCCTGCTGAGTCACGGAAATTCGATCTGCTGAAAACAGATCCGCGACGGCAGGTCTGGGCACGTTCGGATCATGGCGGAAGAACGCCAGCCACAAGATGCTCAGCAAGACAATCTTGAGGATGAGAGCCAAGGTGATTTCCCACCGCAGACGCTCGCGTCCGCCGGGAAAATCGGTATTGAAATCGCCCATATAGAGATTCCGGAAGTTTTAAGCGACGGCTGCGGCAGAGCCTCAGTTTCAAAAATGCCGTCCCTGGCTTAGGGGGAACTCCGTTTTGAGGGTCGATGCCTGCTCGAGTCGATTATTGCCGCGGGGAAGTCCCTGCGGCCGCTTCCGGAGGCATGAACCAGATATTAAAAGTTGCTAATGTTCTAACAAGCTCCGTGCCAGGCATTCCAATCCAGCCGCACCGCACCACTACGGCCTTCGATTCGCTGTACGGCGCAAACGACGTTTCACATGAAACGCGAATGAGACTAGAGAATTTTAGATGAAACAAAATGAAACACAGCAAAGGGCCAACCTTCCGGGCTGTTCATCCATCCGGGGCAGCGATGTCCCTACGCGACGACCAGCCGCCTGAGCTACACCCAAGCGTGTAACCGGGCCTTGGCGGCCCAAAAAACCCGGAGGCTATTTAGGTGCCTGATTAATCCGAGAAATGGTAGTTGGACATGCCCGAGTGTGCAGCTGGCAGAGTGGTCTCCCGCCAAGGACATTTCCATAAAGTTGTGCGGAACGAGAGTGGAGCGCGTCGGTAATCCCTTGCCGACAAAGACGCTCGGTCCGGCATGACGTCGGGAAAGGATTCCCGACCTACAAGGGGGCACGGTTGTAGGTCGGCAATCCCTTGCCGACGCCGCGGCCCAAAATATCCGATGAAGTCATGGATTTGCAGCAAAAGAAACGAAACGGCCATTGAGACTGGAACCCGGCCCTTTTTCAAAGTGTCCTGCTTTACAGCCCCAATACGCAGCCCCAGGCTATCAACCCGTATCCGATGAGTTTGCGGACGCTTTCCTGCGCGCCGGGAAGGTAGCGTTCGGCCAGAATCGCCAGGGTAATCAGGCCCATCCATAGAACATTCATGACGCCCACGGCGAACATCACCACCATTTCTCCCCAGCAGCAACCGACGCAAAATAGACCGTGATGCAAACCCAGTCGCAGCCCGCCGCGCCAGCCGGGCCGTCCATGGCTGAGGAGGAATCCCATGGGCGTGCGGCAGTGACTCAGACAGGCCATTTTCCATGGCGTGAACTGATAAAGGCCGCTCACCAGCAAAACGGCTGCGGATACCTTCGGACTTCGGCTGTCCATCATCGGCGTCAGCCAGTTCAAACCGTGGAATTGCCACTGGAGCAGAGTCGCGACAATTCCGAATGCCATCCACAACAGGATATAGCCCAGTATGAACGCCGGCAGATGGATGCGCGCTTCCTGCGGCCGCCCTCGGCCGATCCGGGCTATCAGCAGCACCATCGGCGTAACCACCGGAAGCATCATGGCCAGCATCATGATCAGCCACATCGACGCGGTCAGGCCGAAGTCGCTCAAGGACCAACGCCAAGTACCGGTGGGCGGCATCCACATCCCCTCCATGGGCAAGCTGTTCATTGCCGCCTGCTGCCGATAAAGCGCCCACCACGCGGCGATCGTGGCAGCGCTTAAGCCCGCGGCGATCAGCGGCCCCTGGATAGAGTTCTTCGAAATCCTCACCGAAAAGGCTTTTGACTAGGGGTGATATACAAAGGGCGAGAAATAGCCGTTGCGCCCGGAGAACTCCCAGTTGAAACCGAAGTCCCGATAACGGTACACCTCCGATTTTGCCACGACGGACGGATGAGACGGCACCACGCATAGCGGCGGATTGGCAATGGTAGCTTCGCCCCCGGCGATGCCGTCGATGGCGCGGATGCTCATTTCCGCGACGTCGGACATCAGCAGGCGCCGCTCCTTGCCGAGATTTTCATAAGTCATGGGGACGTGCTTTACACCGAGCACCTGGCCGATAAATCCGGCCAGCAAACCCGGATGTCCGCCGGACTGTCCGGAAAAAATACGGACCAGTGCGTCCGACTGAGAAGCATCCGCACGCTCGTCCACATAAAGTGCCGCCTGCCAGTTGCCTTCCTTCATGTGTCCCGGCGCATAACAGGCCAAAACGGTATTGAGTCCGTCCAGCGTGATGTCTTCCGAATGCCCCTTGTCGATGTGCCAGGCAACCAGCAGCTTGCAGTCTCCCTCGCTGGGAGGGTTGAACCACACGCACGGGCAGGCTGCTTCGCAGTTGCACGCTTCGAAGTAGTCACCCTCCAGGTGCCAAGGATAGGATGTGCTCATGATTCGACTCCGTCAGATATGTTCATTGGATGGGCTTTTCCGGATCTATCCCGGCCAAAAAGCGGTCTATCGATCCTTGATGATTCTGGACCTGTGCGGTCGGAACAGCGACGGATCGATGCGGAGTTCGTTCAGCTTGAGATAGACCGCGCGCGGCGTCAGTTCCATCCATTCCGCCACCCGGTTGACATCGCCTTGAAATTGCTTCAGCGACTGCTCGAGGTATTCGCGTTCCGCGCGCTCCAGGACCTGCTTGCGAATCGCCTTCCAGCCGCTTTCGACAGGAAAAGTGCGGTTCGGTCCGAGTTCGGCGTCGCCGATGAGAGTAGTTTGCGCGAACAATACCGCCCTTTCCAAAACGTTTTCCAGTTCCCGAACATTGCCGGGCCATGAATACGCCCGTAACCGCTCCATGAGTTCCGGCGTTACTCCCTGAACCGGTTTCCGGTAACGCGCGACGAGACGTTTCAGAATCAGGTCGACCAGGTGGGGGATGTCGTCCGGTCGCTCGGAAAGCGGAGGAATCGCCAATTTAACGACGTTGATGCGGTAGTACAGGTCCTTGCGGAAGCTCCCCTCGGCCATCGCATGTTCCAGATCGCAGTTGGTAGCGGCAATGATGCGGGTGTCGACTTTCAAGGTACGGTGCCCGCCCACCCGCTCCAGCTCGCCTTCCTGCAGTACCCGTAGCAATTTCGTCTGTACCGGCGGGGTCAGGGAATCCACTTCGTCCAGGAACAAGGTCCCGCGGTCCGCCCGTTCGAAATAACCCCGATGAATCTCGACCGCCCCGGTAAACGCGCCCTTTTCGTGGCCGAACAGTACGCTCTCCACCAGGCCTTCGGGAATCGCTCCGCAATTCACCGCGATGAAAGCCTTTTCGCAGCGTTCGCTCATCGCATGGATGGCCCGTGCGACCAGCTCCTTGCCGACCCCGGTTTCCCCCCGTATCAACACTGTAGCTGGCGTGGGCGCCACGATTTCCACCGCGCGCAAAACTTCCTGCATGGCGGGCGAACGCGCTACGATAGCCGGCCGCTCGACGCCGGGGAGCTGCTGGCAGCGCCTACCCAATTGGCACCATATTCGGTGCATGCGTTCCTCGATGCGGGCCTGGAGGTCGCTTTCAACAGTTTGATCCGGTACGCGTTCCCGTCGGTCCCGATATTCGATGCCCGGCAACCCCGCTGCAGTCCCGGGATTCAAATGGACCGCCACTTCACAGCCCTCGTGCCCCAGTGCGATTCGCCGTTCCAGTACGACTTTGGCGTAGCCGAAATTGCGCGCCGCGATGGCACCGAAGACGCCGGACGTCATGCGGCACAATTCCGGCGAATTCTTCACCCCTTCGCCGAAGGGACAACTGCTGCTGGCCACCCGAATGCAGTCCGCATCGCTCGAAACCAAGGAAAAATGGCCTCCGATCTTATTCTTGAGTCCGATGATCAAATCCGCGTAGCGCTCTCGATCCAAGGCCTGGTCGAGACCGAATTCGGCACGGAATGTCTCCTCGAAAAACCGGCCCGCGCTGCGAGCAATCCGCTCGATGATCTGCTCCGCCTGCGCGGTGCCCGACTCCTCGCAAAGATCCATCAGTTCGATCACGAAGGTCTGGAGAAATCCTATGGGAGTCAGTTGGGAAAAGCTCGCCGGGTTCATGAACGACACACCGATTGCATCACGGGTTCAACAGCCTAAACCAGTTTTCCAGATCGAGAAATCATTTTTCATTCTTTGAAAAACCATTTCAAATAGGACCCGGTAAAAATGTCTTAATACATTGATATCATTGGACATTGACAGCCAAGCAATGCTGGCACACAAAGTGCGTACGACTGCGCGTCCGCATCTCGGACGCAAACCCGACCCTATAACAAACATCGCAAGAACAACATTCCACGAGGATCTTTATCATGTCTCTAGAACGACCACCTCTCGATCCGCATCCCTTAAGTCCATACGTATCCTGGGCCGGACATCGCAACCGGGACCCGATCCTGGAAGTATTCAAACAGAAATTCCCGACCTCACCGGGCAACGTCTTGGAATTCGCCAGCGGGAGCGGCATGCACATCAACTATTTCGCACCTCATTTCCCGCATCTGACGTTCCACCCGACCGATCTGAACGAGCACGCCCTGGAAAACATCATGCGCGTCACTTGGGAAAACCAAGTCAAAAACGTCGCACGGCCGAGCCAGCTCGATCTGACCCGCGAGGAAACCTGGCCAGACCCGAACGAACGGACGTTCGACGTGATTTTCGTCATCAACATCTTCCAGGTCGCCCCGATTTCCGTCGCTGACGGCATGATGAAATGCGCCTCGCAGCTATTGAGCGAAAATGGCTTCCTGTTCATCTACGGACCATTTATGGACCACGGCCAATACACCACTGAGTCGAACCAGGAGTTCGATCAGATGATCCGTTCAGCCGGGGTTTCCGAATGGGGCTTAAAGGACATCGCCGACCTGGAGAAAGCGGCGAGCACTCATGCCCTGAGCCTAAGGGAGAAGGTCAACATGCCGGCTAATAACTTCGGTTTGATCTTCGCGCGGACTTAACCAATAGAGCGAGTACCTTGACATGAACGACCGTAAAGCCGTCGTGATCGGAGTAGGTCCGTCCCAAGGCTTGGGAGCCGCCCTCGCCCGCCGTTTCGCGCGCGAGGGACTCAAGGTCTATGTCGCCGGCCGTACCCCTCAAAAACTGGAGCAAATCGCGATGGAAATCCGTGCCGCGGGCGGCCAAGCGATTCCGATAGCAACCGACGCGACGGTCGAAGGCGAGGTGATATCGCTGTTCGATAGCGTCTCGGGAGATCCGGGCGAGCTGGACATCGTCGTCTGCAACGTGGACAGCAATCAGCGGGCGCCGCTGCTGGAAACCAGCGGCGACATGTTCCGGCAGCTCTGGCTGCAGAATGCCTACGCCGGCTTTCTGGTGGGGCGGGAAGCCGCACGGATAATGACCCGTCAGCGGCACGGGACTCTGTTTTTCACGGGAGCCAGCGCCTCGCTACGCGCCCGTCCTCCGTTCACTGCCTTTGCCGCAGCGAAGAGTGCGCTCCGGGCGCTTGCCCAAGGCATGGCACGCGAATTCGGGCCGCAGGGCATTCACGTGGTTCATGTGATCATCGACGGCGTCATCAATGGCGAGCGTTCCCGCAACGCCTTTACAGAGTTCGTCGCGCAAAAAGGCGCGGATGGCTTGCTCGATCTCGATGCCATCGCCGACACCTACTGGCTTTTGCACAAGCAGCAACGCAGTGCCTGGACGCACGAACTCGACCTGCGCCCGTTCAAGGAACCGTTTTGATCTCACCCGGCTCGAGCCCAAAGCTGCAACCCGTATGAAGCGCAACGAAATGCGGAATTCGGAGCTCGTTAAATCCCGCATCCCGTAAGCTTCATACGGGCCGCTCGTCCGGTTCCCGATGATTGGTGCCGGTTTTTCCTGAAACGCATCCTTATTCCTGCCGACAAAGCTGGCGTTCGGTCGCCGCCGCGGATCATGCCACTTTTCCTCGATCGCTATTCCTGCCGTTCGGCGCGGTCTAACATAAGTCAGTTTCCCCGGCTTTCGGAGATCCGTCGCCATGGATACCTATATTTTGACGCTGGGAGCGCTGCTCACAGCCGTTCTCGGGGCTTTCCTCATCGGCGCCATTCCCTACCCTTACGGTTGGCTGGTACTGTCCGCACTGCTCATCACCCGATGGTTGCAGCTCAAGCAGAACAAGGATCGTCCCCCTCGACCTTGACTTACGATCCGGACATTCGAGAACAGATTGGCGAAATCCGCAGCGTGACAGCGTTCCAGCCCCGCCCGAATGTCTATTTGATAAATTTCAGCGTCATGCGGTCGCTCTCCCCGATAGCAACGTAGCGTTCCCGATCTTGGTCGCCCATCCGCAAGTTCGGCGGTAGAGTCCATACGCCTTTCGGATGGTCCTTGGTGTCTTTCGGGTTGGCGTTGATTTCGGATCTGTCCGCCAGTTTGAAACCGGCTTTCTCCGCCAGGGCGACCACATGATCTTCGGTCACATATCCGCTTTTCTTGATTTCCTCGGGCAGAGTTCCCGGTTTGGCCCGATGTTCGACGACGCCAAGCGTACCACCCGTTTTCAGCGCCCGATACATGGCTTTAAACATATCGTCGGCGGTGCCGTCCGCGATCCAGTTGTGTACGTTTCGGAACGTCAGCACCATATCGGCTGTGCCCGGCGGCGCGAAATCGGCTTGTTTCGGATTCTGCATCGAAGTCAGCACGACCTGGTCATAAAACTGGGGTCTCGCTTTGAGCTTAGCTTCAAACGCGGTTTGCATCTTGATGGCGTACTCGGGCAGGCCGGGCCGGGCCGGGCCGAAACCGACGGCATAGAGTTTTCCCCGGTCGCGCAGGACGGGCGCGAGAATTTCGGTGTACCAGCCGCGTCCGGGCGAGATTTCGACAACCGTCATATCCGGGCGGAGTCCGAAAAATTGCAGGGTTTCCTTGGGATGCCGGTATTTGTCCCGTTCACGGTTTGCAGGGTCTCGATGATCGCCCTGAAGCGCTTGGTCCAGCGCTTGATCGAAGCTGGCGCTTTCCGCCAGTACCGGCTCGGCGGCCATTACGCTGACCAACGCACCGAATGCGAAGGCCGTGAACATTTGTGCCAAGGATTGCGATTTCATGCAGGTCTCCATACTTTTCAAGATTTGTTTGAGGTTCTCATTCGCTGCCGGCGCGGAGCTCACCGCGTCGTATCCGAGCGACCGGCCGGTTCTATCAGAATCGCACGGTGAGGTAAACCGCATCTCAAGGAAAAACCACGGTCCTGACACGATTCGGAAGGTTGCTCCCTTTCAAAGGGCTCCGGGCATCCGACAGCATGTTCTACAATCGTTTCAAATATTCGACGACGGAGAAGAATTTCTATGCAGTGGAAAGATTGGCTCGACCGCAACGTTCTCGACCTCGGCCGCCAAATGCGGCTTAGCTATCTCCCGCCCCTCATGGTTTACATGGCTGCCGGCATCTCCGGACTGACCGACATCGTCGGCACTTTCTTCGTCAAGGAGTATCTCGGTCTGTCCGCCGAGTTTCTCGCCGCCCTGGGTTTTTGGATGATGCTGCCCTGGACCCTGAAAATGCCGCTGGGCCACCTGGTGGACTTGATCTGGCGCCACAAGTCCGGTCTTATCATTCTCGGCGCCGGACTGCTTTCCGCCAGCGTTTTGATCATGATCGGCCTGATCGGCAGCCCGGACGCCATGCGAGAGCTGCTACCGATCGAAACCTGGTTCGTTCTCTCCGCATTGCTGGGGCCTATCGGCTACGTGATACAGGACACGGTGGCGGACGCCATGACGGTAGAAGCGGTGCCGCGCGTGGATAGTAAAGGAAAACCGGTCGACGAGAAACAACTGCGTCTGGCCCACACCACCATGCAGACCTTGGGCAGAGTAGCGATCATCGGCGGGACGGTACTGGTGGCGGCAGTCAACGTGTACCTGTTCAGCGGCGTTGAATCCCTGAGCCAGCTCGAGAAGGCCGCCGTTTATCTTCAGATATATCGGCTAGCCCTAATCATCCCGGTCGTTTCCGTTCTGGGTGTGGCATTGGCTGCGATTTTCCGCTGGCGCGATGCACAAAGGCTGGCTGCCCAAGGCTTTGAATTGGACCAGATCGAGCGCCTTCTCGGGAGGCCTCTGGACGAACTGCCCGAGGCAAACTGGTGGATTCTGGGGGGCGGTCTGGCGTTCGTCGTGTTCTCGGCCGGAATGGGACTTGCCACCATACCGATGAACGAGGAAATCATATTCGCGGGCTCCCTCGCCATCGTACTCTTCCTGTTGCGGCAGCTGACACGAGACCTGCCCGAGCGCGCCCGCAACGAGCTGTACGCCACGGCCATCGTGATTTTCGCATTCAGGGCAATTCCTGCGACCGGAGCCGGTTCGACCTGGTGGATGATCGACGAACTCGGCTTCGATCAGCAGTTCTTGTCCGAGCTTTCGCTAATCGCCAGCGTACTGACGCTGTTTGGCATGTTCATCTTCCGCCGGTTCATGGCGGAGCGCCCCATCACCTATATCATCGCCGCCTTGACCATTGCCGGCGCTATCCTGTTTTTGCCGAATATCGCGATGTTTTATGGACTTCACCAATGGACGGCGGCTCACACCGGCGGCATCGTCGACGCTCGGTTCATCGCCTTGATCGATACGGCGCTCGAATCGCCCCTCGGTCAGATCGCCATGATTCCGATGCTGGCCTGGATTGCCAACTCGGCTCCGGCGAAGCTCAAGGCAACCTATTTCGCGGTCATGGCTGCGTTTACCAACCTCGCTCTCGCGCTTTCCAAGCTTGGAACCAAGTACCTGAACCAGGTCTTCACGATAACCCGAGAAGTCCGCGACTCGACCACGGGTACAGTCGAAATTCCCGCCGATTACAGCGAACTCGGCGCATTGTTCATCACCGTCACCATCGTCGGCACGGCAATGCCGATCGCAGCCATCTTCTTCGTCAAGCGTACGCTCTTGGCGGAACCCAAACCTGAACCCGCCGCACAGCTTGAACGCTATTGAACACGGAAATGGACGTTTTCCTTCAGTAGCCGGTGTCCGGCGTGGAGTCGGCGGCCCGGTTCGTAACGTGATCGTTGGGAATATCGGCCATCCTAGACCCTTTTTATATCCACCCCACGGGAACTCGCGAGTAGGTCGGCAACCATTGCCGCCGCCTCCTGGCCACGGCGTTCGTCGGCAAAGGATTGCCGACGAACGCTTGAGCCGACCCACCCCGGCCGAAGGCGCGAACTCAAAACGGCCGGAATCCATGCGTCTTTGCTATGCCATGCAAGCGTTCAACTGCCGTTTCCAGGATCCCGGAATCCGTCGACCGATCGTCTGGACCACGAACACTCTCAGTCCCGCACAAAGAAAAACCCCGAGGCATACGCCCACAGGGTTCCGAAAGGCATGTCCGTCGACGCGCTCTAAGTCCCGGCGGATTTGATCACCAGATTGACCACCGCAATGACGGCTGCCACGAACAGCACTGTAAAAATGATCCCGGCGATGATATAGGCCTTGGCCGAGCCGGCCGCGAAATCGCGCTCACGGTTCGCCGAACTTTGAACGCCGAAAGCCGCCGCAATGACACTCACGACAACCTGAAATACCGTGGGTTTTTTTAAATTGGGATCGCCCGAACTCATAACTCTCCTTTAAGACTTGCTGAACTGAACGTACTCTAAGACGCGGGCGTGTTCTTTTTGTTCAAATAGAATTTAACGCCGAAAGCAGCCACGGTAACAAAAACGGCAATGGCGATCGCGATCGCATTACTGCTGATCATTTCCTCATCCACGTTGAAAGCGTAAGTCCGCACATAGGTCGAGATGAAGTACAGGGTCTGTACCGTGGCTATTGAAAAGAAAAACGACACCAAGAATTTATCGAGCGCCTTATACTCGGTAAACTCCAAATGGTCGAAGAACAGTTTGGTGATCGAGTAGCCCGGCAGAAACATGATAAACAGCGTGATGAGGACCCGCTTCGCATAATAAAAGGGCGATGTGGTCGTAAACAAGGACATCAGTACGATAAAGATTGTGCTGAACCCCAGTATGCCCAGCCACATCGTTCGGTCGTTCTTGTTGAACTGCAAAAACTTGTTCATGTCTGATTTCCTCTAATAATAATTATTGTTTTTTAAAGAAATAGAATCCTTCGATACCGCCTTTCAGGATCATTTGGTCAGACGTCTTTTCGTAGACGATATAATCGATCGTTTTCCCCGGCCGGCCCGGATCGTCCGCTATGATTTTTCCGTCCACGACTTTGTAGGTCCATTCATAGCGATCCTCCTTGCCGAAGTGCCGGTTGAAACCCGACGTGACGACAGTGCCATCAGACTTGAATTCCCAGGTCCTGTTCTCATCGATCTTGGGTTTATTGAGTGCCGGTGCCACCGACTCGAGACGCCAGGTACCGATAATTTCACTGTTATCCTTTAGCAGGACCTCGCCCAGAGCGGTCGTCCCAATGGCTCCAACAAGCCAAATCAGCCCGGCTGCGCCGAAAGCTCGAAAATTCATAGTTATCTCCCCGGAACTGGTATTGTAGCGGTGGCTGTTCCCCGCAAATCCAAAGAAGCATTGCGCGGCGGAATGGCTCACTATTATTGAAAGCGAGCCGAATTTTGACATCTTTCATTTCCTTAAGGCAAGGAATTCGCCGGTTTACTCCGCGTGAACCGGTTTATCGCCCGCCCATCTGTATCTAAAATAGAACTCTTTGCCGCCGAACGCCGGCTCGAATTTTTCCTTACCTCGGAAGATCCCACGATGAGCGATTTGAACGCCCGCACCGCACTACTGAGACAACTTCTTTCCGAAAGGATTCTGTTCCTGGACGGCGCGATGGGTACCATGATCCAAAGCTACAAGCTCGGCGAAAGCGACTATCGCGGGGAGCGATTCACCGATTGGCCGAAAGATCTTAAGGGCAACAACGACCTGCTGTGCCTTACTCAGCCGCAAATCATCCGGGCCATTCACGACGCTTACCTGGAAGCGGGTGCGGACATCATCGAGACCAACACCTTCAACGCCAATACGGTCAGCCTCGCGGACTATGGCATGGAGGACTTGGCTTACGAACTCAATGTGGCCGCAACCCGGCTGGTGCGGCAGGCGGTCGACGCCATGTCCGCGAAGACTCCGGACCGGCCGCGGTTCGTCGCCGGCGTGTTGGGGCCGACCAACCGCACGGCCTCGATTTCCCCGAATGTCAACGACCCCGGCTTCCGCAATGTTGGCTTCGACGAATTGGTAAACGCTTACCTCGAAGCCACGAAAGGCCTGGTCGACGGCGGTGCGGACATCATCCTCATCGAAACGATATTCGACACGTTAAACGCAAAGGCTGCCGTCTTCGCCGTCGAACAGTACTGTGACGAGCACGGGCTGCGCCTGCCGGTCATGATCTCCGGCACGATTACCGATGCCTCCGGCCGGACTCTCTCCGGTCAAACGGTCGAAGCTTTCTGGAATTCACTGCGCCACGCACAACCTATTTCCATGGGCTTCAACTGCGCGCTGGGTGCAAAGCAGCTCCGGCAATACATCGAAGAGCTCTCACAGATCGCCGACACCCATGTCTCTGCCCACCCCAATGCCGGTCTCCCCAACGAATTCGGCGAATACGACGAATCCCCGGAAGCCATGGCAAAGGAAATCGCCGAATGGGCCGAACTGGGATTCCTGAACATCGTGGGCGGCTGCTGCGGCACCCGGCCGCCGCACATCAAGGCCATACGCGACGCCGTGGAGCATTTTCCGCCGCGTCGCATTCCGCGCTTGGAAGCCAAGTGCCGTCTGGCCGGACTCGAGCCCCTGAACATCGGGCATGGATCCCTGTTCGTCAACGTGGGTGAACGCACCAACGTCACCGGCTCGGCGGTGTTTCGGCGCCTGATCCGCGAAGAAAAATACGAGGAGGCGATAGACGTCGCCCGCCAGCAAGTCGAAAACGGCGCACAGATCATCGACGTCAACATGGACGAAGGTATGCTGGACTCGCAAGCCGCCATGGTCCGTTTCCTGAACCTGATCGCTTCGGAACCGGACATCGCCCGCGTGCCGGTGATGCTGGACTCCTCCAAATGGGACATCCTGGAAGCGGGGCTGAAATGTCTTCAGGGCAAGGGCATCGTCAACTCGATCTCGCTGAAGGAAGGCGAAGACGCTTTCATCCGCCACGCCAGGCTGGTTCGGCATTACGGCGCGGCGGTCATCGTCATGGCCTTCGACGAGCAGGGCCAGGCGGACACCCGCGCGCGCAAAGTGGAAATCTGCTCCCGCGCCTACAGGATTCTCACCGAGCGAGTCGGATTTCCGGCTGAGGACATCATCTTCGACCCCAATATTTTCGCGGTCGCCACCGGGATCGAGGAACACAACCGTTACGGCCTCGATTACATCGAAGCCGTACACCAGATCAAGGAAACCCTGCCCCATGCCCTGGTTTCGGGGGGCGTCTCCAACGTGTCCTTCTCATTTCGCGGCAACAACGCGGTGCGCGAGGCGATCCACGCCGTTTTCCTCTACCACGCGATCCGCGCCGGCATGGACATGGGAATCGTCAACGCCGGCCAGCTTGCGATTTACGAAGACATTTCGGTAGAACTACGTGACGCCATCGAGGATGTAATCCTCGCGCGCCATCCGGACGCCACCGATCGGCTTCTCTCCATCGCCGAGAAATACCGGAATGAAGGCGGAGCCGTCGAAAAGAAAGAAGACCTCGCCTGGCGCCAATGGCCGGTCGAGAAACGCCTGGAACACGCACTGGTCAAGGGTATCGACGAATTCATCGAGCAGGACACCGAGGAAGCCCGCCGGCAATACGCCCGCCCCTTGCACGTCATCGAAGGTCCTCTCATGCAGGGCATGAACGTGGTCGGCGACTTGTTCGGCGCCGGCAAGATGTTTTTGCCGCAGGTCGTGAAATCCGCCCGAGTCATGAAGAAATCGGTCGCTTACCTGATGCCGTTCATGGAAGCGGAAAAAGGCGGCGGCCCAGCTCAATCAAACGGTAGAATCCTGCTGGCGACGGTCAAGGGCGACGTGCACGACATCGGCAAGAATATCGTTGGCGTCGTGCTGCAGTGCAACGGATTCGAAGTGATCGACTTGGGCGTCATGGTGCCGTGCGAGAAAATCCTTGAAGCGGCGCGCGAGCACGACGTCCACATCATCGGACTCTCCGGCCTGATCACGCCTTCTCTGGACGAAATGGTCCATGTCGCCAAAGAAATGGAGAGGCTGAATTTCACTCTGCCGATCCTGATCGGAGGCGCGACGACCTCGCGTGCCCACACCGCGGTCAAGATCGAACCCAACTACAGCGGCCCCGCGGTGTATGTGACCGACGCCTCGCGCTGCGTCGGGGTCGCGGGAAGCCTCTTGAGCGAGGATTTGCGGGACGATTTCATTTCGCAAACACGCCGTGAATACGATGAGGTGCGGCAACGCCACGCGGGACGGAAAACGCATAAACCGATGCACGAGATCGCCGCCGCGCGCGCCAATGCCTTCCATGGCGACTGGCACCACTATGTGCCGCCACAACCGACATTCCTGGGCATTCGGGTCTTCGACCGTTATCCGTTGCGTGAAATCGCCGAGTCCATCGATTGGTCGCCGTTTTTCCATACCTGGGAACTGGCCGGCAGCTTTCCGAAAATTCTCGACGACGAGGTCGTCGGAGAACATGCGCGCACCTTGTTCAAGGACGCGAGAGCCATGCTCGAAACCCTGGTTGAAGAAGAATGGCTTATCGCCCGCGCAGTGGTCGGATTCTTCCCGGCCAATGCATTGGGCGACGATATCGTGCTGTACACCGGCGATGCGCGGAAACAGCAACGAATGGTCCTTCACCACCTGCGCCAGCAAGCCGTCAAACCGCCCGGCCAGCCCAATTACTGCCTGGCGGATTTCGTGGCACCGATCGAGAGCGGGATACCCGACTACATCGGCGGCTTCGCCGTGACCGCCGGCCACGGCATCGAAAAGCATCTCGACCGGTTCGCCGCAAATCATGACGATTACAGCAGCATCTTGCTCAAGGCTCTTGCCGACCGGCTCGCGGAAGCCTTCGCCGAACTGATGCACCGTAGAGTTCGGCGCGAGTTCTGGGGTTATGCGCCGGACGAGCGGTTCAGCAACGACCAATTGATCGCGGAAGCATACCGGGGTATCCGCCCAGCCCCCGGCTATCCGGCTTGTCCGGATCACACGGAAAAGGCCATGCTGTTCGAACTTCTGGCCGCAGAGAGGAATAGCGGCATCCGACTGACGGAATCTTTCGCGATGTATCCGGCCTCTTCGGTCAGCGGCTGGTATTTGGCGCATCCGGCAGCGAGATATTTCAATGTCGGCAAAATCGGGCGCGACCAGGTGGAGGACTATGCCGGGCGGAAAGGTCTGCCGCTCCGGGAAGCCGAACGGTGGCTGGCTCCGATATTGGCTTATGAACCGGATTAAAGCGTTTTCATCTCGCTCATACGGCAAAACAGACTTGGCGGAAGTCGTTGGCGCCTACGGCCAGGGTATCGACTCAAACATTGGATACGGTTATCGTTACTCGTTCCGGTCATCTCCTTTCAGATAACGAGTTTTAGCCCATGCCGTGCACACTCGGTCGGCAATCCCTTGCCGACGAAGACGCTGGATCGGGCCCTGTAGGTCGGGAAAGGATTCCCGACCTACAGGGTGGTCCGGTCGTAGGTCGGCAATCCCTTGCCGACGAAAGCGCTTGGTCGGGCCCTGACGTCGGGAAAGGATTCCCGACCTACAGGGTGGCCCGGTCGTAGGTCGGCAATCCCTTGCCGACGAAGACGCTGGGCCGGGCCGTGACGTCGGGAAAGGATTCCCGACCTATTCGGGAATTCCAAGAGAGCCGCCAAAATTTTGGTTTGGTTAACGCGGAATCGCTAGCTCTTGAACTCTCTGCACGACAGTGAGCCTGGATAAGCACACAGCGGGCTGCCATGTTCAGGATCATTCGCAAGCACCGTTCAATAGCGGATGCTGCAACAGCGACTGGCGTAAGGCATCGGCCTGATCCATGGAGTCGGCCAAACGCCTGAGCACCTCGGCGCTGCGGCAGCGGTAGGTTTCGGCTTCCTGAAGGTGTCCCTTTCGACTATCGAGTTTCGCCGCAGTGGCATATACCTGCCATTCCGCAATGGGAGCCTCGACCTTCCCGAGAAAGGACAGCGCTTGCTCGACTTCGGCACTTGCCGTATCGAGCGCGTTTCGTCCTATGGCTACTTCCGCCAACAACCGATGTCCGAGGGCGAGGTAAGCCGGATCAGGAGGCAAGGCGGCGAGCTCGCAAAGCTTCCCAGCCTGTTCTTCCACATTTTCCCATTGATCTTGCGTGAGCCAGTACTCGCCGCTGCCCAGGTAAAAGAGCGGACGGAGATACCAATCCATCAATCCCTGACAGGCCTCCAGCAATTGATCGGCTTTGAACAGATTTTCGAAGGCTTTGGCGTATTGCCTCAAACCCAAATGAGCCGAAGCCAGCCGGATTAATCCGAAGAATTCGCTCGACGAAATCCGCTGGTCCTGCACTTTTTTTTTGGCGGATTGACACAGGTGCAGCGCGCCTTGGTAGTCGAACGCCAGTTCATGTATCCAGCTCATCAGCAGAGTGAAATGATTGATCGCAAAAACATTTCCGTTGCGATCAGCCATTTGTAAGGCATTGGCGGCATGGCGCCGGGCCTCGCCGAGCTCTCCGAGATGGATCAGCGACCTTATGCGCAAGGCCTCGCAAATCAGGTATTTCAACGCGTCGCCCCGATGCTGCGCAATCTCTCTCGCCTCGTGAGCCACAGCGATCGCCGAGCGATAATCGCCCCGTGCGTAATTAAAATTGGAATGCAAGGCGAGTTCAGAATTGAGCATTTCGCGATTCTGCGTGGCACGCGCCAAATCCAGAGCCCGTCGGCTATCCTGAATGTAGTCGTCGCTCCACCCTTTCAAGGTGTTATGCCATCCGGCATAGGAACCGACGATGTAGATTTCGATCATCTCGTCGTTCAAGGTTCGGGCACGCTCGACCGCCTGAGTTACCAAAGCCAGGCAACGGGGCCGATCGACCCAATAATAGACCCGGCACTGTTCCATCAAGGCATTGAGCTCCCAGAGCGGGAGTCCCGCCGCGGCGGCGATCTCGCGTACGGACACGAAGTCCTGCACCGCGCCATCGGCATCGTCCATGGAACGCTTCACCACGCCCCGTTTGAGCATCAATTTCATGGCGAGTACATCGCGTTCCTCCTTCGGAAGAGACTCGGCCAGGCTCAGCGCATGACTGAAATAGTGTATGGCTTCCCGATTGGCGTATCGGTGTAGAGCATTCTCCGCCGCCAGAGACAGATATGAGATGGCCTTGGACGATTGCCTGCCCAGCTCGAAATGATTGGCCAATTCCGCCGCGATCTTTTGCGCCTTCCCGCCGTAGCTGTTTTCCAGCCATTCCCCCGTTGACCGGTGCAATTGCATGCGGCGCCCGGGCGCGAGGCGACGATAAAGGATTTCACTGTAAAGAGAATGGCGAAAACAGTAACGTCCCGCGACAACCCCATCCGGCCACTCGTCGGCACCGCATGAATCCAGCATCTGTCCGCGCCGGCTGAGTTCGTCGCAACACAGTTCGACCGTCGCCAAGTCTTCGCCCGACACGGCGGCCAGCAGTGCCGCAGACCATTCGGTGCCGAACACGCTCGCAATTTCGAGCAAGCGCCGTTCGGAGCTGCTCAATCGGTCGATCTGTGCGTCTATCATTTCGAGAAGACTGTCGGGTATCACCAGATTGGCGCTCTGATCGTAGACGCCGGACGACAATCGCCCCAAGCCGACCAAATGATCCACCAGATTGACCATGAAAAAGGGATGCCCTTCGGTCCACCGGTAAAGGGACGACGACAAGGCCTCATGCGCACGATCTTCGGGGTATCGCAAGGCCAGATATTCCTTGATTTCGTCCTCGCCCAAGCCGCTCAAGGCCAGCTCCGCGCATAAGCCGCGCGCCTGTAATTCCTGCCTGATCCGCCGGATCGGGTGTTGGTTCAATGTCACGTCGACCGGCCGATAGGTCGCGATTACGAGCAATTGAGCCGGCGTACTCCGGCGCCCCAGTAGGGAAATCAGATCGACCGTGGCGAAATCGCCCCAATGCAGGTCGTCGATAATCAAAACCAGGGGGAATTCGGTACTGATGGTTTCGAACAATTCGGCCGCTTCCCGCAGCATTCGGGCACCGGTTGCACCGAGCACGGCCTGACTGAGCTTTTCCTTATCATCAGGCGTCAAAAGTGACGTCATTTGCATCAGCCAGGTCGGCGCATGACGGTGTAAGCGGTCGATCAACTGCGGTCCGCCGGGATCTCGGCATTTGGCTTCCAAAGCTTCGAGCAATGCCATGAACGCCTCTCCCGCGCCACAGGTTTCAACGCACCGGGCGCGCAATAAGCCTAGGTTCGGACAATCGACCCCGGCCAGAAACATATCGATTAGCGTGGTCTTCCCTATTCCGGCTTCACCGGTGAAGAAAACGATTTGGCGCTCGCCGCGCTTAACCCGCTCGAATCGGGTCTTCAGCCACGCCAACTCCCTGCGCCTTCCTACCCAGTGCGTCGAAATAGCACCACTACCGAAGCGATGGACCGCCAACGGCAACATCGCCGGCACGCGAATTTCCTGGCCGTCCAGCTGCCACACCTCGGCGATGAAACGATATCCGCGCTTTGCTATCGTCTCGATATAAGTCGGTGACTTCGGATCATCCGCCAGAATTTTACGCAATTCGTTGATGCTTCCTTTCAGCACCGATTCGCTCACGTGACGATGATGCCAAACCGCATCGAGCAAGGCATCCTTGGTCAACAGCCGACCTGGGTTCAAAAGCAAATAGTGCAATAGTTCGAAAGCTTTCGGCGGCAAGTTCACGGTTTCCGTGTCTCGCCACAAGACCGCATTGTCGGCGTCCAGCCGAAATGGGCCGAACACCAGCTGCTTACCGATTTCCATGCCTATCGACTCCGACATTCGCGATAGGCCGAAACTTCGCCGCTTTTTGACGATTGTCAAGCCTCCGCATGTCAAGTACGAAACAAATACAAGCAATAAACATGCAGCTCCAATACATCATTAAAGAAACATTCCCCCTTCTGGAAATCGGCAAGGGCTGAGGCAAGGCTCATATCGTCAATAAACCGAACCGCAATACACCGGAGCGGCCGTAAATCCTCCTCGCCCGCAGTGCCAAATTGTCTTATCCGTTTTACCTTCTTGGTATGAAAATCACCGGAAAGATTAACCGGGCAAATCACCTAAAGTCGAGTAAGCTGGCATAAATATAGCCGCCGTAATAACCTTTCCTTGCCGGGGACATGCCGATCGAACTCCAAATTTCTGCTGTTGGGGGAGGTTTCAACGCCGTAAAATGGAATGATTAAGCTGCCGTATTCATCGAAAAGTGTCGCTCGGGCATCGCTCATTGCCTCAATCACCGAGGCCGGGGCAGCGCGCCATCGACTCGAATGGCAAAACGCGAACTTAAGGCTGTAATCCAGGAGAACGAGCAACTTGATCCGACTGATACTTTACGGAACACATGGCTGCCACTTGTGCGAAGACGCAGAAACCATGCTGTCTAACGTGATTCAGGCGCATGGCGCAGAGATTCGGATCGAAACGATAGACATTGCCGAGATACCCGGGTTGGAATACCGCTATGGCCTGAGAATTCCGGTACTGCAGGAATTCCATTCCGGCGCCGAACTCGGCTGGCCGTTCGACGAAGAACGGGTCTCGGTTTTTCTACGAAGCCTGGCGTAACTCCGATCGACCGAACTCCCGGCGGGCTATCAGACCCGATTACATTCCCAACCGATCTTCAGAGTCATGAACCAAAACGCTTTCCGCATCGAAAAAGACAGCATGGGCGAACTGCAGGTGCCGGCCGACGCTCTTTATGCCGCCCAAACTCAACGCGCGGTCGAAAATTTTCCGATCAGCGGGCTCAAAATGCCGCCGGCCTTCATCGCGGCCGTAGCCCTGGTGAAACAATGCGCTGCCCGGGTCAATAAAGACTTGGGCCTGTTGGAGCGCGGTATTGCCGAGGCTATCGAGCAAGCGACTCAGGACGTCATCGACGGTCGCTACGCCGACCAGTTCCCGGTTGATGTATTCCAGACCGGTTCCGGCACCAGCACCAACATGAACGTCAACGAAGTGATCGCCACCCTTGCCTCACGAAGCAGCGGACAGAGCGTTGGCGCAAACGACCATGTCAACATGAGTCAAAGCAGCAACGACGTCATTCCCACTGCAATCCACGTCAGCGCCGCTCTTGCCGTCAATACACAGCTCATCCCCGCGCTGGAGCACTTGCAGGCCACGATAGCCTACAAAGCACAATCGCTCGAGCAGATCGTCAAGACCGGGCGCACCCATCTCATGGATGCCATGCCCCTGACCCTCGGCCAGGAGTTGTCCGCCTGGGCGCTGCAAATTCAAAACGGCGTCGAGCGCCTGCGCGCCGCTTTACCACGCATTTACAAACTCGCGCAAGGCGGCACCGCGGTTGGTACGGGCATCAACGCCCATCCCGAATTCGCGATAAAAATCGCGGAGGCACTGGCCGACGCAACGGGCTTGCCGTTCGCTCCCAATGTCTCGTTTTTTGAAAGTCTGAGTTGTCAGGACGCTGCGGTGGAATTGTCCGGCCAGATGAAAACCGTGGCGGTCAGCCTGATGAAAATCGCCAATGACCTTCGCTGGATGAACTCAGGCCCCCTCGCCGGCCTCGGCGAAATCGAACTCCCTGCCCTGCAGCCCGGGAGTTCCATCATGCCGGGCAAGGTCAATCCGGTGATCCCGGAAGCGGTGTGTATGGTCGCGGCACAAACCATCGGCAACGATGCCACCATTACCATCGCCGGCCAATCCGGTTCGTTCCAGCTCAATGTCATGCTGCCGGTCATCGCCTACAACCTGCTTCAGAGCATCGATATCCTGGCAAACGTCTCGCGTCAGTTGGCGGACAAGGCGATCGCCGATTTCACCGTGCGCACGGACAACATGCAGAAAGCTCTAGCCTTCAATCCCATCCTGGTTACCGCATTGAATCCCGTGATCGGTTATCTGAAAGCGGCGGAGATCGCCAAGGCAGCCTACAAACAGCAACGGCCGATCATCGATGTGGCTGCCGAAATGACCGGGATTCCACGCACGGAACTGGCCGTACTTCTTGATCCGGCGAAGCTGACGGAGGGAGGGATACAGGGGTGAGAAGCCGAGTGCACCACATATCTTGACGAACAAGTACAAGTATGTTTTGGGCACTATACGATTGAAGCTGAAACGGGATTTCCCACTAACGAACAGAGTTTGCCCGGTAGACTGGCAATCCCTTTCCAGCGTCAAGAGCGTTAGCAAACTACATGGACACGGTGCATTTTTTCAAAGTCACCGTTGAAAACTTCACGCACTGGGACCAGAAAAATCTGTTCTGCTCCGAGAAGACACGATTTCCTACGTATACCAGAAAAAATCACCGAGCCTGCTCATGCCCACCCTTCAGTTCGCGCGTACTAATCAATCGCGCGGGATTTCCGGCCATCACCGACCAACCGGCAACATCTCGCATTACCACAGCCCTTGCTCCCACCACTGCACCGGGTCCGACGGTTACGCCCGGCCCTATGAAGGCTTCTGCGCAAATCCAAGCATGTTCCTCAATACCGATGGGTTTGTAAATTAATGGCCGCGCCAGCGTGCCGATATCGTGAGATGCCGTGCAAAGAAACGCACGTTGACTGACCGTTGAATAGGAGCCCAGTCGAATCGGTGCAACGTTGTAGCAATCAACTCCGGCCGCCAACGCGACATAGTCGGCCATTTCGAGGTTCCATGGCGCCCATACCATGCAGTCAGGCGCGATTTTGCAGCCAGTACCGATACTTGCACCGAACAGACGGTAGATGAACAATCTCCAGCGATTAAAACCGAATTTCGGCGTTGGGCGAACAAACAGCACATAAGCGAAGTGCCAAACCAGGCGGCGAAATTTATCTCTAAGTCCTAAGTCATCTACATACAGCCGCTGAGCCTTGGTGTTCATTTTTGGAGCCGCAACTTTACTCGTTGGAGACGAACGGACAATATCCGAGGCGTTGCGATCATGATTTCGAGCAGCCTTAAAAGTTTAAAACGCCACTCCATGTGCCGTGTATACAAACTGAAGTCTCGATGGGTGAGAGCTTTCCGAAAGGCACGACGCGACTCCGCAGCACAGTGCTGCCTTAACCCGTAAATCAGGCGCCGATGCGGTAACGGTTTCCGGTCCGAGAATATTCTTTTTACCGGCACCCATTTCCCTTTAGAGTCAGCAAGTGCCAAACGATAGCGTAATCCCTCCCGGCGATGCCGAAATCCGCCCGATTGTGCTTTAGCCGCTTCGGATGGTGTCATCAGTTCAAGGTGCAAACGGCTCTCATCGGCAGCTTTAACTAGAAGCGACGACAAATGCGGATTTCGAACGATCAGCATGTTTTTGCCCCGCCAGTCGAATGCATAACGCGGAAGCCAAGCGTCCCCGATTGATAAATCGGCGGTTTCACCGACGACGTCGTCACAGTAATCGCAAGCATTCAACATCATCGCGCCCATATTGAACTTGCCCCCCGTGACCTCAGCTGAATTGAGTACCCGCCCTTCCCGTTCGCCATGGGCGCGCACGCGGTAATAATATGCCTTGGCGGGTATCTTCTCGCTCTTTACGCGAAAGCTGATTTCGGCCATTTCTTCGGGCGTCAGGCCGGCTGCCCAACCCAAGGACAACGACCAGTTGACGCTCTTCAAGTGCCCGCAAATCAACGAAACGACATAAGGGATATTGGCGCGCAACACTTCGTCAGCCAGTTGTAACCGGCGAACGGCTTTTACCATGCAGGGCACGCCGATAAAGAGAAACCGCTTTCCGGCTGTTCGCGCCTGTTGCATTACCTCGGAAATCTCGACAACGTGATAATGCGAATGTGCACCTCTACGCAGTTCGTCCTCGGTCACGCTGATTCCGTAACGGAAAAACGGATCTTCCGCATTTTTTCGAGAGACGGGCAATACATGGATGACTCCATCAATTTCGCCTCGTCGCAGCAATTCGACTCCAATCCAGCTGCCTACTCCTCCCGAGCTACCTTCTGAACGAAAAGTCCCTTCGAGGACATGGGCAGCAAAAATCCGGTCGAAACGCCCCAACTCTCGAGAATAATTTGCGCATTCGGGCAGGAGTCGTTCCGCCAGCGCATCCTCATTCAAATCAGGCCGCAGAAAGGGACAGACAGCACGTGTCTGGTCCCCATCGGGAACGGTATCGGGCAGATATTCGCCAAATTCATTTAGCTGCATTGACTTACCGGAGACTGCCGCACAAGCGCCACAACCGGCACAATATCCGCCATCCAGCACATCCGAAATACCTGGTTCCGACCGCCTGGATCCTGCGTGCTCAAACACGTCTTGCAATAGATTCGCCATAAGATTGTATTTGACCTTCCTGTTTAGCCAATGCAGCCAACTGTGTCTCCAGAAAACGCGCCCCTATCTCGCTAAGATCAGTCAGTCTCTTATTCACATCGAGCCAATCGATTTCAGCATTTAAAGCGGCGTCAATCGCCTCTGGCGCGGTACTGGTAACCACCCGAGTTGATAAACCCACAAGAGATAGGAGATTGGATGCGCGCTCGTTCAGAGCACTCTTACGACCGGGCAACGCCACCGCCAGAAACGGGCGGTTAAGAACCAAACTCAGCGCGATACCGTGAAATGAATTTGTGACCACGATGGCTGACGAATTGAGCAGGCGCAGCCATTCCACCGGCCCGGGCTGAACGCCACTCCCGATATCTCGCCATCTTTGCCGAGCCGATCGTGGACTAATCAGTTTGATGCCTTTTATCTTCGCAAGATATTCGGCAACATCGCGAATAATTTTGGCTGTTCTTAGCGCATAACAAAATATGAATACATCGCCCGATGGGTGATCCTCATCAAGAAGATCTCGAAAATCACGGAGCAAGATCGTAGGGTCTGGCACACATATCGCCTCGCGCCCCGATACAGCTCGTACAATGTCGACGCCGCTTTGCTCACGTACCGAAATGGCATCTAACGCTGAAACGAATTTCCGCGCTGTAGCGTGATATTGAGTGGGCAAGGACGACTTGCCGAAACTTGCCGCATAGGAAACCCGTCGTGCCTGACCTGCCCCATCAAAATCCAGAAAATAAACCGGATCGAGTCCCTTCTGAACGGAAGGGTTCCAAATCTGATCGCTGCCGCAAACCAGGAGATCAGCTGCAGCTATGCTCTGTAACTCGGTGGCATCGAACAATCGCTGCCCATCTATACCAAGATAGTCACGACGGAATTCGTCAAATGCGATTTTTTGCTGCCTGCTTCCAAAAAGCGACCAGATAAAATTGGACACCTTAAGATACGCAATTGTTAAATTCTTCTTCCATTTTCGCGGATTAAGTGGTTGATCAAAACTGCCGCCTTCCTCGACGTATCTAGGGTGATAATTAATAAATTCAGCTGAGATATTTCTTCTTCGAAACCATTCCCTTAGGGCATAGGCCTGAAAAAGCGCCCCATAGTTATCGCTAAAATGATACGTAAGTAGTTTTACTCTCACTATTCTGCCTTAATAAGTTTTCGCGCAGCCGATATTGGAACAACCATCTGCCTTTCCCGTGCCGAACTTACTGCTCATCAAATGACTACTCGGCAAGCTAAGGAAAGTAGCGCCAGAATGCCGCCGCACCGTACGGCCCAAACAGTTCCCCCGCCGCGGCGCAGAACATATTCGACACCATATAGCAGGATTGCCGACTGAACAGCGATCTTGGCGTAATTAACCTGGTTGAAAACGGGTAGATTCGCAGCAGCCAGAAGCACGAACATGACCAGGAAATCCGAAGGTGTCAGCGAGAAATAGCGGCCCGAAAAGCGTACGCCCACCGCCACGATGACGGCCAGAAAGACGATGACATAATTGAACCAGCGGTCTGCCTCCGAGTACTCGAATCCGACCGTTTGGGCGAGATACACCACCAGTATTACACTTGAATAAACGGCCATGCGCTCGATGAAACCTGCGCCTGGAAGACGCGCCGCTAGCCAAACCAGCCACGCCAGCAGAATTCCGGCGGCAAACACCGCAATCTGGTCCAGATTTTCCTCATCCATCGAAGCGGCGGTTCCCACCAGGAACATGGGTACGGTGAGACGGGTCGTCTGATACGCCGTTTTGTCGAGCCAGGCTTTCTCTAAGATCAAATTCAATTTTTGGGTCAGAAATGACGCCTCGCCTTGGTGGGCACGGCGCAAACGCCAGTGGAACGCCCGTGCCAGTGGAACAAATGCTGCAACAGCGCCAAACAGGGTCAAATAGACCACCAAAACCAGCAAGTCGGACTCATAACGCAAAAAATAGGCGAGCAGAATGCACGTCGCCTGGACCGCATAGGTTGCCAACACCGCTTCGTAATGATCGAAACCCAAGGCCAGAAGTTTGTGGTGAAAATGATTGCGATCCGGCTTGAACGGCGACACCCCTTTAAATATGCGCTGCGACATGACCTGCAAGGTGTCGATGATCGGCAATCCCACGATCAGCAACGGCAACGAGCCGCTAAGTGCCGTATTCACCTTCTGCGTGAGCAACACGGCGAGAACGCCGGCAGAAAAACCCAAAAACTGGCTACCCGTATCCCCCATGAACACAATGGCAGGATGGGTGTTATAGCGCAGAAACCCCAAAATTGCGCCTAATATGGCAACAGCTGTCGCGATCGTTTGCTGACCGTCGGCCAGATCAGCGAGAAAAGCGATACAAGCCAAACTGAGAATACTGAGTCCGGCGGCGAGCCCATCCAAACCGTCGGCCAGATTCATGGCATTCGTCGTGCCGAGCAGAAACAATACCGTCAGCGGATAGGCCACGACATCGGGTAATGGCCCGGAATCGAAAAAACACAGGCGGCGGATCACGACATCGCCGAAAACGACCACCACCAAAACGGCCACAAATTGCCCCAGAAACTTCGTCTTGTAATTGAGATCGTACCGATCGTCCAACAAGCCGAACACACTTAGGATTACCGCGCCAAGAAGACAGACCCGAAATCTCTCATCGAGCTCGAATTCCAAGAGCAGCGCAACAATCGTTGCGATAACCATACCGATCCCGCCCACCCGTGGAATCGCCGAAGCGTGGACTTTCCGGGCATCCGGAATATCCACCAAACCGAGCGGCGCGGACAGCTTGATCAATGCCGCCACCAAAACCATGGCCAGAAACAAGGTGGTCAAAAACAGCACAAAAAGTTGCATAAGATCCTTATCCGCGCCTTTTCTCGGAAAACAAGAGCATGTGTCTAATCCGGGATATAGCGACTCAATTGCGGCTGAAGGACACTCAGGAACGCGTCAAGGCGCGCCTCGCCCTTTGCGAGATCCTCTCCCCTCGGAAGATAGGTTGTGAGTCGAACCAGAGCACCGTCGGTACGATTGAGCGTGAGAGCGTCCCAGAACAGGTACCACTTCACACTATATTCATTGGTCAGATTGCGCCCCCTTTGCTGGAACCAGTAATAAACGAGCTGGCGGTCGTCGCCTTTCTGAATGACTAGACGGTTTATTCGAAGTGGATTGCCCCCCACGCCGGAAACATCCGCGTTGACGGTCTCTAGCGATTTGATCTGCCAGCCGCCACCCGGAATGCACGAGCGGGGCGAATGGATGGACTCCCCCTTGCGCTGATTTGCATAATAGGCTGAGTAGAAGTTGACCGGTATCGATCCCTCGCGGGTATAGTTGGCGAGAATATAATCGTCGAATTTGAGTGCGTCGACGTATTGCTGCTCCATCGTCTCGCGCCGGGCGGTCCAATCGGCCAACTGCATCGGAAAGTCGATGAACTCGGCACGGGAGGGAACAAGCTCACTCCTGTGCTGTAAGAATTGAGCTCCCACCAATGCTGCAACGGATAACCCGAACACCGACCAGAATTGGCGAGGAAGTGCCTGCGACCGGAATTTCGTGCTCTTGGGCAGCGGTTCCGGGAAGGTCAGGCCGAAAACCTCGAGCAGCGGCCGCGGCTCCTTTCCTATCCTCGCGAGTAGCCACATTTCTCCGACGAGCAGCCCGGTGCAGGCCATGAAGATGGCCCAGCCTTCAAAATCGTGCAGGAAGCCCTCCGCCATCGATTGCCCCCAGTATTCGACCATGACTCCGATGATGCCAATGCGGAAACTGTTCATCAGTATCGTGATTGGAATGCTGGAAAGAAAAATCACGCCTCGTTTCCACAATGCCCCCTTGAAGAAATAGGCGCACATGAACGCCAGGCTCATCAGGGGAAAGAGATACCGCAATCCGTTGCAGGCTTCAACCACTTGAAGTTTGTACGAGCCCAGATCGATGACGTTCCCCTCGAGGTATACGCTGATGTCACAGGCCCGAATGAAAGAGACGCCAAGCGCCGAGGACAACAGCTGCAGCTTGCTCGACAGGCCTTGATAGAGAAAATTGGGCAGCGGAATCGCGAAAAACAGGAACAACAACGGTATCCAGACTTGCTTGAATATCTTCGTCCCCGTTACCGCCAGAACAAGGCCTAACAAAACCACGAGGAAGGCATACTGGACGATGATATAGAGCGTCGCCAGTTCACCCAGGAAATAAAGCCCCAACCCCAGGGCGACAATACCGAAGCCGATCCACGACCCTTCAAACGGCAGTCTGGCCAACTCGTTTTTCTTCTGCCAAATCAGGAAAGCGGTAATGAACGGAATCAAAAGACCGTGGCTGTATTCTTCGCTGCTCGTCCAGTTCCCAACCAGGATCTTAAGTCCATCGAAAAATATATATACCGATATCCCGAACAAAACGCCGGACCACAGCCAAAACCTAGGCCCGATATCCCACAATTCAATCTTCGAATCTGTTGCAACCATGATATGAGGCCTGTCTTAATATATCCGTGTTAACGTGCTAATAGGCAATTCCAGTATTCCGTTCGCTTCGAATCTTTCGAACCGTTTCGCTGACCATCTCGACAAACTCACAATGACCCAATATAGGCAAACTCAAGCATATTTAACGTAGTAATATAAAAGTTTTACGAACTCTTTAAATACGAACGAAGCCGAAGTTTTGTTTTTCCACCATAGATCTGGGTTCCACCAATTCGGCCGGCTAGCAATCAGCTGATAATCGATGTTAGAACCACCGAACACCCGCCGGCAAACCCATTGGAGCCGGCGGAAATGAGGCGGGTCCGAAACGATAAGCACGCTGCGCCAACCGTTTTCATCAAGTACATCCCGAATTAGGTGCGCCTCTGCCCAGGTGTTTCGTGCGGAACCATCCAAGAGGATCAGCTCTTTTGAAACTCCCAGCGCGAGAAGATCGCTATATCTCGGGTGATCCAGGGGCTCACCGTTGTTGTTGCGCGTTTTCGGTATTCCTGTCAGTAGGACGCGCGGAGCCCACCCGTCCAGCATCAAGGCTCCGCCGGCCGCCGTACGGGCATTCCAGCCGCCGCCCAGGACAACGAGCAAATCGGCGCCGTGTCGAGGAGCGTTTGGTTCGAGCGCCAGAAAATCTCCCGCTTTCGAGCCGAGCGCCAAGCCTAGGGTCAACAGGAGCAACAGGCCTAACCATCCGATACACTTAAAACCGACAACCTCGCGGCTGCGACTTACAACCCCCATCGAATAACTCTGCGATTCACGGTCTTCATGCTTCAAACCGTCCTCGAATAGTCTGAGCTCGGATTCTCGACACCCTTTTCGAGTCCGAAAGAATCCAATAGGTTCTTCCATGCCGCCACCGCCCTCGGGCGATTGAACCGCCTCTCGAACTCGGCCCTGGCTCTGAGCCCCATTTCTCGACACGCTTCGGAATCGGATTTCAGCGCCAAAATCAGCTTAACAAGCCCTTCCGGATCTCCGGGGCGGACGGCATAGCCGCAATTCACCGCGTTCAGCACTCTAGGTATTTCGCCGTCGGGGTCGCCCACGAATAGGGTCGGCCTGCCCGCGGCCGCGATTCCGTAGAATTTGCTCGGGACGATCAAACCTTCCAGACCGGGTTTGAGACAAACGAGATGAACGTCCGGGACCGAGAGGCTGAGTGCGAGTTTCTCTTTAGGCTGGTACGGCCTGAACAACACGTTCGTCAGATTGTGCGCATCGATCCATTGCTCCAATGCGGTTTGCTGCGCGCCGCCGCCTATAAACAGGAGCACCACGCCATCATCCCGGTCCCGAAGGATCTCGGCAGCTCGTAGAATGGTGTAAAACTCGTGCGCCCTTCCAAGGTTTCCGGAATAACCGACGACGAACTTGTTTTCGAGCGCCCATTCGCGACGCAATCCATTGTCTTCACGCGCCAAGGGATTAATGTGGTCGCCGTCCGCCCAGTTGGGGATAATCCGGACACTCTCCGCGCCGATCTTCTGCTCCCCGAGCTTTTGCGCCATCAGTTCGCCCAACACCACGTTGCACGCCGCTCTGCGCAGAGACCAGTTCCGCAGTCGACGGGCCAGAGGCGTGGCGGGACCGACTGCTTTCACGTCGAGTTCCGTCGCCACCTCGGGAAATAAATCCTGAATCCAGTTAACCAAAACGCCGCCGCGAAGAGCCGCGGCCAGCGCGCAAACGACCGAGATCAGCGGCGGGTCCGTCTTCGCGACAATGACATCGCCCCTCGTGCTCGCTCGCCACAACATCCAAAAGGCGGAGACATAAAAACTTGCATAATCCACGGCCCGGCCCAGCAACCCGCCCCGGCCGAACCGCGTAGTCCAGATTCGTGAGATCTGAACATTGCCTACACGCTCGTCACTGGCCAAGGCTGCGTTAGCCCGGTCGTAAAGCTGACGACTGGTAACGATGCTGACCGAATAGCCGTCTCGCGCAAGATCGAATGAAAGATCACTCAGCATTTGACTGGTCGCGGAGTGGTCGGGGTAAAAGTACCGGTTGACGAAAATAATCTTTGGGTTAGCCATTCCGCATTCCAGATGTCTTGATTCGTCCGTCAGAAGGGAACACCTTGAGTCCGGCGACGCTGCTCTTTGATATTGAGCACAATCAGATATTCGTACACCGATATCAGGCAGCAATAAGTGAAACCCGGATAACCGTCGAGAATGCCGCGCCGCAGGAGATACATGTACACAAAGCGGAATAGTGGACGGCAGGGCAATCTGAACGACAAACTTTTCAACGCCCGCCTGCGCCGAACCGGGTCGACCGACACCAAGCCGCGCCAATCGACTGAGCTGTCATCCATATGGCGCAGATTTTCAGTCGCCTCCAATTGCGCATAGCGCACGTGTTTGGTGAACCATTCCCCCAATCCCTTGTTGAAGCTATGGTGAACGAGGTGGCCGCTCAATTCGCCGACTGTACCGTTGATCTGAGGATATTCATGAACAGCACGGGCCTCGTAACGAATGGTTTCCGGCCGATAAAAGCGGATAAACCAGGACGGATACAGAGTGGAATGCTTGATCCATTGGCCCATGAAATGATCTTTCCGCCGAATCCGATAAGCCGCGTGGTCTCCGGACGACGGCGAAGACACCAGCCGCAAGATTTCCTCACGTAGCTCGTCATCGACCCGTTCATCGGCGTCGAGAGCTAAAACCCATGGATATTTGTATTCCACCCCGACTCTGGCTGCCTCCCGCTGTGAACCGTAATCGTCGAACGCGCGCTGAAAAACACGTGCGCCTGCCGCCCTGGCAACTCCCACAGTAGCATCGGTGCTGAAGGAATCGAATACGACTATGTCGTCACTCCATGCCACGGATTCCAGGCAGGCAGGCAGGTTTACCTCTTCGTTAAAGGTTAGGATGAGAATCGAAACGCTCACGAGACACCGTTCCTTTTAAAGGCAATCATCGATGTAACATGCCTACAGTCCTGGCTAATAAATTCGTTTTCTGGTGTAAATATAGGAACAGTCTCATTCTCGTCGATTATTTTTCCGATATAATCAAAACACCTACCACAACAATCGGCATGCATTATTCTGTTAGGCTCCAAGTATCTGCTCTCAAACGGGGTCCGTTGCTTAAAGTAGTCAAGCCAATTTCTGTTATAAAAAATACGATATAGTGCCATCAAAATATCATCTTCACGCTAAAACAAAGCTATTTTGACTTTTAGCTTGCAATGAAGCTACGGATAATTTTCTCAAAGATTTTACCTATAATTCTTTGCCCAATAGCGTTACAGCGTTTTTATGGCCATGAAAATACAGGTAAAAATCTATAAGTTATTGATTTTTAATAATAAATTTGTTTTTAGTGTATTTTTTTGAAGTTGAAAACGCTGTAGGTGGTCCCCAAGATCCCGCAGATACATTTCCGACAACGATCTTTCGATCAGTCATGACGAGAGCGAGGTTGGCCTTCACCAATTCCGTGGCTAGTTGAGTATGGTCAGTCTGATTTCCTCCGTTTATTACGCTATCGCCATAAACCATTACCCTAAACTCAGAGACATCTGACTTCCCATCCGAGAAATTCTCGCTCCGCATTCCATATTCATTGATTTTGATCCTGTTGCCAAACCGACGTAAATCTTGGTTCGGTTTGAACATATATTCGATCGTCTCATCTGTCTGCAACAACGGAGGATTTCCAAGTCCTACAAACAAGCGAAGGCCCGCTTCAACGGACGCAACAAGTACAACCACCATCAGTAAAATCAAACGAATCTTGTGCATTTTGCAATGCTTCAAAGATCTATCCAAGCAGGTAGCTCCCCACCTTCGAGCAACCAAGAATAGGTTCTCTCCATTTTCTCTGCCACAGACGACCAGGAAAATTGTTGCAACATCCAAGTCTTACCTCTATCCCCCATCGAGCGTAACTCCTGATCCTCCATCGCTAACGCATTATCAAGGCAAGTGATGAGCGTTTCCTCGCTTAAGTCAATCCACCAACCGCAACGGTAGTCTTCCACCCTTTGCCACGGAGCACCTTTGGTAACGATTACCGGAACACCGTGAGCCAATGCTTCTGCAACGGTCATCCCGAAATTCTCGGAATGAGTCGGCAATACATACAAATCTGAAGAAAGCAGCAAGTTCTCTTTTTGTTTACCATATATCGGACCAACGAATTCAACTTTCCCAAGTTGGAGTGCAGACGCAAGTTGTTTCATATCACTCAGATAGCCTCCATCGTCGGGTCCTGCTATAGTCAGTTCCCAATTTGGATAGCGGTTTTCCAGATACCGCCATGCATTCAGCAGAATATCCACACCTTTCTTTTTATGGATTCGGGCAAGAAACAATAGCCTTCGTTTGCCAGAAGGAGGACGTCGCATTTCGGAAGATAGATCAATACCGTTCGGTATCACAGCAACCGGTGCAGAAAAACCCAGGTCGCGGATCTCCTCCAATTCGCATTCCGCTGTAGCATGGAAACATGCGGCCCGCTCGAGTGCCTGCTTCTGCTTCCAAAACCAAACCAGGCGCTTTTGCCATTTTGAATGGTTCAACGCCCATGCCGATAGCATCCCGCGGGGCGAAACAACAAAATGGACTCTACGTTTATACGCAATCCTGTAAGCATACATATTCGGCATGAGCCATAATCCATGATTGTGAATGATATCTGCCGAACCAGCCGCACGATCCAACCCTGACATCATTTCCGGAGATATTCCGAAACGATTCAATAACGGAACCTCGACTCTTCGATACGCCTGAATGTTGTAATCATTTCTTCCATCTGGCACCGCTAACGGCTCAAGTGTATGCAGTTCTACTTGACAATTTCTCTGCCTCAAGGTCTTGCATAACTGAGGAACTGTGTATGAAGGACCAGCGGCCTGATTATGGATACCTGAAACAACCTGAATAACTTTCATAACAGCGAAACACCCGAACCGTTGGAGGCCTCATTGTCCATGCGGACGAAAGAAAGCAGAGCGAGCCTTATCTACCGCCACGTCAGTTGTTGGCTTAAGTTTGCAGCGGTTATCCGACCTTTCACAAATTCAATATGTCCTGTCCCCTGGTCCGCTGGAACACGCCAGGCAATTCCCATCAACAACCAATAAAACAGGCCGATTCCCCCTACAGAAAAAATACCCATTTCTCCAATATTCACGAAAATGCATGAGAAAAATATTGCCAGCCATTGGGTATTTTGCCGTGTAATGACCCTTCTGGTCATATAAATTAGCGCAGCGGCAAAGCTAAGGCCGCCAAGGACCCCAGTTTCCTCCAAAATCGCTGTCGGCAAGAAACCCTTTTCCACAGGCGCCGATATTGGCAGTCCCATGAACTCGACCACGGCCGGGGCTTTACCGTCTGGACGTCCCAATCCCCACGGATAGACTCCGAAGCCGCATCCGGTAAGCGGGTGGTCAAGAAAATAATTCCATTGGGCTGCAATTCCGCCGCTACGAGACGCTAACGCTGATTCGACATCTGTAGAACCCCGCTTATAGACATAAGCCTCCAGTTTTTCCTGCAAAACAGATGACGAGACGACAGACACCGACAACACAATGAATGCCAGAGAAGAAATAATGACGAAACGCCCGATCCGAAACTGTGCAAATCTCTTCTTCTTGAAAAGGATTACTAATGCGGTAGCAACAATACTCAGCATCACAGTTGCCAGTGCTGTTCTTGCCTGTGATGCAATCATCAAAGAGATCAAAAGCAAGATAACAGCAAAAAGAATTAGCGGTTTCTTGGGTTTGCCAAAAAATATGCAGGCTAGTAACGCACTGCTCGAGGGTGCTAAGACTGGGCCGAAAGATTGAGGATGGTTCAATATACCCTGAAAACCCTCGCCGTTTTTCGCATATGCAACATCAGAAAATGCAAACAGAGGCAACGATAACAAAACCACCGTCGCAATGAGTGAATGAAACCACGTCCCCAATTCCAGCGCTTGCCGTTCGCTGAGTGATGCGCTGCCCAAAACCACGGAACAGGACACATAGGTAAACAGCACCAACTTCATAACAGACACAGCAGGTGCTTTGTTGTCCTGAACCAGGAATAACGAAGCAACGACGAGCGAGAATCCCAGTATGGGTAAAATTAGTTTCACATTGCGACTTTTCGATCCGATCAGCATACGGAAGCCGCATAGCAGAATTATAACCCATCCCATCACCCCCACGCCGGCAGGGTATGAATATAAAACCGGATTTAGATATTTGACGACAACCGCGAGAGATAAAGCCTGTATCGCTTGCGGGACCCCCAATAGCAGCCACAAACCTAGCGCGCCATAAAACGCCGTTACCGCTCCCGCCCCGAGCTTCAAGGCAGCTAGAATGCCCGCGATTACAAAAACATGTTTCAGTGATATTGGCCTAGCGAAACCACCCGATACCTTGATGCCTTTAACATCGCTCGTCTCTATGGACGTTTTCACAGAAAGAGGAATCTGACTAGATCTTATCCGACAGATATTCATTAGAGTTGTTTCAGATGCTAAACAATTGTAAATCAACAGCTTTTGTAGTTCCAAAGCCCGGCGGAAAGTGAGAAAAAATAATCCACGAAGTGACCCAGATGATTTCTAATCCGATGCATCATGCAGTGGAAGAACTTCATGCCACCGATGGCATGCTCAACGATGACCCGCGTGGCGGCTTGTTTTCTGTTCTGTTTCTTCTGCTCAGGCGTCAATGTCGGATTAGGGTTTTTCTTGGATTTTCTGGGTTTCTTGTGGGGTAGATATATTTGGGTACTTTGATAATCTTTGTCCGCGCCCAGAAATCCTAAGTCAAGCCATAAATTGACCTTCTCGAACCACGCTGAACCCGGCGTGAAGACGTCTTTCATGAGTGTGTAGTCATGTACGCTGCCTGCCACAATGCAGCACAAAAACAATATCCTTCGATTAAGGTCGGAGATTACGAGGGATTTGAGCGTATGTCTTTTTTTTTCCGCTGTAATGCTTTTCCTGTTCAGTTTCATCTTGGGGTCGAACGCAAGCGACCTCCACGCCATCGATCGCTATGTTCTTATATTGATCAATGAGTTGAGAGAATTCTGCTGGGGTTGTTAGCGTGCGCTCCGGCATGACGTTGAGGCTTGTCAACGCTCGCACTAAAACCGGCAGCAACCGGTCGATGTGGGCATGGGCATGTCCGCCACTAAAACCGAAATGAAAGCCCAGAACGTCAAAAGTGGGATAGGTTTTCAGATAGTACAAAACGAAAAACAGCTTTTTCTCGTAAGAATCAAGATAACCTTTAGGGCCGCCCTGTTTGACGTGTTTTATTTCGCCTTTTTCGACACGCTCTCGATCGATGGCTTGAGCGGCCGACTCGAATACTTTGACGAGGGCTGTGAACTTCGCCTTGGGCATTCCAATCAACGATGCCACGATGCGGTCATCGGTTATTTTGCTAAATTTGTCGTAGATCACGGAAGGTTTTTATATTCGGATTTGTTTGAGAAACAAGTGGGCTATCAATACCATGCATTGGCATCAGGTACAACTCTATTAATTTCATTAGTATACGGGATAGCCGATCGTTGACTTACAGCAAATTTAAATTTTTGCGATTACTGGCGGTCGAAGGGTGAACATTACCTTGGCGTCGTGTCATGAAAGCGTACTCACTCGATCTGAGAATCCGGATGTTCAGCTACGCCCTGACGCACAGCGTGCGTAAGACGGCCGCGCTGTTCCGGGTCAGCCCGAACACCGTTCACGTGCTTAAGAAGCTCTTCATCGAAACTGGCCAATTGGCCCCGAAGCCCAGCCATGCCGGCCGTCCGCGCGCCATCTCCGCCGAGGGCGAACTGTACTTGCAGGCCCTGCTCCGCGAGGAGGTGGACCTCACCCTGGAGGAACTCCGTGAACGCTATGCCGACACCTATGGCGTCACCGTCAGCGTCGGCACGATGTTCAACACCCTCCGGCGTCTCCGGATCACGCGAAAAAAAAGTCCACCTACGATCCCCAGAAGAACCGCCCGGAGCATCAAGCCCAAACCGAGCACTATCACCACGTCGTCGATGCCATCCCCATCGACCAGCGCCTCTACCTCGATGAAACCGGTGCCCGTCTGAACATGACCTTGCCTTATGGCCGCGCCCCACGGGGCGAACGCGTGATCGACGAACAGCCGGTGTCGCCCGGCGAGACCGTGAACACCGTCGCCGTGCTGACCGAGCACGGTCTGGATGCCCAGTGGAGCGATCAAGGCCCGCTGACCGCGGAACGTTTCGTGGCGTACCTCGACGTCTCTGTGCTGCCGCTCTTGCTCGCCGGCAAGACCCTGATTCTCGACCGCCATCCGGTCCACCGGGCGCGCGCCGTCCGGGCGTTTCTGGACCGGCATCACGTCCGTTATGTCTACCTGCCGCCGTACTCACCGGAACTCAATCCGAGTGAGGAGGCGTGGTCCAAAGTCAAACACGTGCTTAAACGCGAGAAGCCACGCACCGTGGACCACCTCCTCGACATCCTTCACCGAGCCGCCCAATCCATTACCCCGAATGATGCTCAAGGGTATTTCCAACATGCCGAGGACTTTTCTTTAGTAACCGTCTGAAATTGAAAACGCTGTATGTTTCGAATAAACAGTCGAACTAGCGATCGATACATATTCTCTTTTATCATAAGAAGTCCTTAATACATAGAACTCTAAATCCCATAAGATATGCTCCCGATAAACTCAGTTCAAGTTGCCATTCTTCTTTATAGGATCTCAATACATAAGTTAGAGATTTACGGCATCCGTATATCAGCCTTCCTGGAGAGCGGGCTAGTAACATATATACGAACCATTAACGCGGAAAACATAAGCTTTATGACAAACGCGATCAGCATCGCTAAACATAAGCCCATCGCTTTGTATCCAAGCCCTACCATAATAACCACCGCTGACAGATACACAATTGCCCAAACCATATTCGCTGCAAAATGTAGCCATGTTCGATTAATGGTAGTTAAGACATCGCCCAACATATTTTGGGATGATGCAACAAATGCAGCGAGAGAAATAATTATCAACATTGTGGAGGCTTCAGAATAATCTTTTCCGTACACGCTCATGATCCATGGACTTAAAATTGCCACTATAGCTGCAGGAAATAACGATACCAGCACGATCACTTTCAGCGCTTTCCCCAAAATCCTGCCCAGTTCACCCTCGCGACCACGACCTCCTTTATCTGCAAAAATTGGCAAAAAAACTTTTGTGACCATTAACGGAACGAATAGCAGAATTGAGAACCATTGATTGACAGCTGAAAACAATCCCATTTCTCCATAACCAGACGTTCTCACAAGATAAGCCCCTCCGATCCAGTTAACGGGAGCGTATAGAATACTAGCCATCATGGCTGGAAGACTGAACTCCCATAACAAACGCCATTCGTCACGAGTTAGTGCTGCAGCGCTAGGAATTCCCTCTCTACGTATAACTCGAATACTAAGAACTGAATTCATAAGTGCGTTTGCTGCAGATACAGCGACAAACCCCCAGAGAGCGCCTTCGATGCCATAGAAATACGCGCCGCCGGGTATGAGCAACACGGTTATACATCCCGTTAAGCCATTGACAAACGCCATCCATGGGTAAGCCTCAAATCCGATTAGGATACTTAAGCGCCCACCGCCAAAATTAGTGAAAAATAGTATTAGCGCACTAATTCTTACATAGTCAGTTAAGGCCGCTGATGCCAATAGATTGGTGGAAATCCACGGTGCGATCAGGTATATGATGACCCCGAATGCAACTGCGGTAACAAAAGTTGTAATTTTGGTGAACTTTATAATTTTAGATACTTTGTTTTTGTCGGTATTCCTGTATTCTGCAATATGCTTGGTTGTAGTAACCCCCATGCCCAATGCAGCAATCGCTTCAAACATAAAGAGGCTACTTTGGATGATCCCGAGTTGTCCATATTCCTCTTTACCCAAGATCCGAGCCACGAGCATCATTGATAACATCAACATGCCTCGATAAGCCACTTGAGCGGCTATCACCCAGAAGGTACCGGCCAGTACGCGCTGACGTAGCCCTAATGACCGGTTCAAAAGTGCTCTTGGATTCAAAACAGTTGCAAACATGTTACAGCGTTTTTATGGCCATAAAAATACAGATAAACTTCTATAAGTTAATGATTTTTAATAAAAACTTTGTTTTTAGTGTATTTTTTTGAAATTGAAAACGCTGTATTTCCGACTACGTCCCATCGATTCTTTCGAGCTTTCCATCAACCTCATATAAATGATAATAGCCACCCTTCGGCGATGCATTTACTCTAACTGTTCCATATTCTGGTATAGTTACCTCAACGTTCGACTGGTTGCCCAGGGGCGCGTGAACGACAATTAGCCATTCGCGTGTTGGGAGTACTCCTTTTTCTAAAGCCAAGGTAAACACCGGGATTTCTGTCGACAAGGTCCATGGCCTTTTCGGGTCCATATTGGTATCCAAGAGGAACCACCGATCCTTTCCTTTGTACTCGACCGGTATATTTTCTTGATAGGGATGCTTCCATTTTCTATTCGGAAGCAATTTTCCGACTCTCCAAAACTCTTTCAGTACTGCATTTCGATGGATTTCATCGACTGCCTGTAGGATTTCTAGGAAATAGGGTTCCACTCTCGCTCGGGTTTGGTCAGGATTGCGAAACTCGCGAATAACTCTGGGTCGAAGCAACCACATGCCGAATTTGATCATTCCGGCATAGCGGTCCGGGTTATAGGTTTGGCCACGCTTAGCGTAGTAGGCTCTTTTGTCCGTCTTTTCCCTCTTCGGCTGATGCCCATCCCAAACCGATAGTTCGAACCAGAAGTTAGGGTTGAGGCGATAAGCTTCGTCCAGCATAAATACCCAATTCATGGACCCGATCAACGGGCTGAACACCGTGTAATCAGTCGAGGGGTCCCAGTCATGGACATAAAAAGACGCGGAAGCGCCGTCCCAAGCCAGCGGCCAAGGTGCAATCCTATTCGTAACCGTCAATGAATAGTCGGTCCAACGCTTCCAACGGCCGAAAGCAAGGCCAGGAAAGGCGCCGTAGCCGACAAAGATCGAGTTCTTTTTCCAAGCCGTGTCGTTCAGTCCGCTGCGCATGCCCGCCTGGAGAGCACGATAGCGATCGATCCACCGCCGCCCGATGACTTCTCGTCTCCCTTTCTCGCCCGCTTTAGTTTTGTCGATGCTGGAGGAGTAACGCTCATCCAATTGAGCATTTTTCCATCTCAATTTCGGATGCTCGTTGTTCGAGACGAAGAGAACGAGCGGTGGATTGGGATACCAAAGTTGCAGGCGCTTAACGATGTCGGTAGTTGTCCACGTTTTACCGACTTCCGCCCACGGCTGAATCGGCCCAAACGGGGACACCTTGGGCTCGACGGATCCATCGGCTTTTACTACGTTGGGGTTAAGAGCGCTCGGCAATTTCAAATAGCGAGGGTCTTCCGAAAGTGGCCTTTCCCACTGGGTACTGAGAAAAGAGACGGGAAGACCGAGTTGGGCGCAGCGTGTCAAAGCCTTTTGATAATACGCCCTTGAATCCTTGATCGTCGTCCATCCTTTCGGCATATCGAGCTGGAACCAGGGCAACAAGAAATGACCCTGTTCGATCATGTTCAATTGATAATTCGGATCGAAGGTATTCGGCCGAGTACCGGTATTCCAGCTAGCCGCCAACGGCAATGGCCTTCCGACTGGACTGCTGTTCGGCAAAGTCGCTTCGTAGCGAATCTGAGCGGCCACCGATTCGGCATCGGCGGTTGCCGCGCATGTCGAAGTCGCCGACAACGAAATCAAAGTGGCCACGCAGAGCCGACACCGTAAATCAGCCGAACGGGACCTCGAAGGACCAGCCGGCAACAGCGCTGCACGAAGTGCCGCCAGGCCAAGTTTTCGTCTAGCCATAACCTCGAATCGATCTATGGATTGTCACTTGCCGGTCACCCGTTAGGCGATGAAATAACGTACGACGCGGCGAGCTCGGAAAATCTTGAGAAACTCCCAGTCGAAATGAGAGATATCCCGATGGACAAATCGATTGGTCGCCGGAATGAGTAAACTTCTTTTGGCACATCCTGTTGATGCAAATCATTCGCTATTCCCGCACCTTGTCCATGTGCGAGAGGAACCACCCATAAGTTTCTTCCAAACCTTGTTTCAACGGTATCCGCGCCCTCCACCCAAGACCATGCAGCCGCGAGACATCCAGCAGCTTGCGCGGCGTACCGTCCGGCTGGCGCGGATCGAAAACCAGGTCGCCCTCGAATCCCACGGTTTCCCGGATCAACTCGGCCAGTTCGCGAATGCTGAGGTCTTCTCCGACGCCCACGTTAACGATCTCTTCGTCGGAGTAGGTCTCCATCAGAAAAACTACGGCGTCGGCCAAGTCATCCACATGCAGGAATTCGCGCCGCGGCGTGCCGGTGCCCCAAACGGTTACCGATTCCGCTCCCGCGACCTTGGCTTCATAGAATTTCCGGATGAGGGCCGGCAGCACGTGCGAGTTTTCCAGGCTGAAATTATCGCCGGGGCCGTAGAGATTGGTCGGCATCAGGGAGATGGCGTCGAATCCGTATTGCCGCCGATAGGCCTGGCACTGCTTGATGCCGGCGATCTTGGCCAGTGCATACCATTGGTTGGTGGGCTCCAAGGGCCCCGTCAGCAGATAGTCTTCCTTGAGCGGCTGCTGAGCTAATTTCGGATAAATGCAGGACGAGCCGAGAAAAACGAATTTGCGGACCCCGCTCAGATAGGCGCTGTCGATCAGATGGGTCTGAATCAGCAGATTGTCGCGAATGAATTCTGCGGGATATATGTTGTTGGCACGAATTCCACCGACCTTGGCGGCCGCGTCGAGGACGATCTCGGGCCGTTCGCTCTCGAAAAAACGGGCTACCGCCAACTGATCGGTCAGATCGAGCTCTTCCCGGGTACGCGTCAAAACTCGGGTGTAGCCCTGCCGTTGGAGACAGCGCACCAGGGCCGATCCCACCAGCCCGCGGTGGCCGGCGACGTAAATCCTGGCGTGTTTATTCATGGTAGTTGAACACACGGTAGCCGGCCTTATGACACAAGGCGTCGCGTTCCGCCTCCTTCAAGTCTTCCAGAACCATCTCCTTGACCAGGCTGTGAAAGCTGATGCGGGGTTCCCAGCCGAGTTTTGCCCGTGCCTTGCTCGGATCGCCCAGGAGCGTGTCGACCTCAGTCGGACGGAAATAGCGTGGATCGACTGTAACCAGAGTCAGGCCGGTGGCGGCGTCGATGCCGCGCTCGGACAGCCCTTTCCCTTCCCATGCCAGGTCGATTCCGAGCGCACCGGCTGCAAGCGTCACGAATTCGCGCACGCTGTATTGAACGCCGGTCGCGATCACATAGTCGTCAGCCTCGTCCTGCTGCAGCATCAGCCATTGCATTTCCACGTAGTCCTTGGCGTGTCCCCAGTCGCGCTTCGCGTCCAGGTTGCCGAGGTAAAGGCAGTCCTGAAGACCCAGCTTGATCCGGCAGAGCCCGCGTGTAATTTTCCGGCTGACGAAGGTCTCGCCGCGCAGAGGCGATTCGTGGTTGAACAAGATGCCGTTACAGGCATAAATCCCGTAGGCCTCGCGATAATTTACAGTTATCCAGTAGGCGTAAAGTTTAGCCACGGCATAGGGCGAGCGTGGATAAAAGGGCGTGGTTTCGGTTTGCGGAACCGTCTGAACCTTGCCGTACAACTCCGAGGTCGAGGCTTGGTAGAACCGGGTCTTTTTCTCCAGCCCTAGGATTCGAATGGCTTCCAGTAGCCGCAAGGTGCCCAGAGCATCGGCATCGGCGGTATACGCCGGCGTTTCGAACGACACCTGCACGTGACTTTGTGCTCCGAGGTTGTAGATCTCGTCGGGCTGGACCTGCTGGACTAGCCGGATCAGATTGGTCGCATCCGTCAGATCGCCGTAATGAAGAATGAAGCGGCGGTTTTTGGTGTGAGGGTCCTGGTACAGATGGTCGACCCGGTCCGTGTTGAAGAGGGATGCGCGCCGCTTCAGTCCATGAACCTCGTAACCCTTGTCAAGAAGAAATTCCGCCAGGTATGCTCCGTCCTGACCCGTCGTGCCGGTAATCAGCGCTACTTTTTTCACTATGTACTGTTCCTTGCTCGCTTGACTGTCCGCAATAAAACCCGGTTAGTTTCGAATAAGTCTTTTAACACATCAATTCGCACAATTTTGTTACACCCTTCGAACGACCTGTCCCACGACACGATGACTTCGACCCGGCCGCATTGCGGGGGACCGTGCGTCCGCATGATTCCCCGCCAGCCGAACCGGAATGATTGGAACTTTTAAAACCCTCTGAAACTCGCCTATTCCGTCGACTTGGGCGAACGCCGGGAACAAACCGAGTCGCTCGGCAATCGCTCCCGGCATCCCGGACTAATGACTTTTCTGCCACTTCCCGGGTGGAAAGCCCGGCACCGGTATCGAAGGCACCTCTCGCCGGCCGAAGACCATTGCATCTCGCCCATTTTCCTTGAAATGACTTTTCCGTCCCTTCCCCGGCGGAAAGCCCGGCACCGGTGTGTAAGACTCGTCTCGCCAGCCGATGACCATTGCATCTCGCGCCTTTTCCTTGAGCTGCACGGCTTTCGTGAGCAACAAGTCGCGCTGCCCTCTGCCGCGTCCGGACGCGGCCTGCTGCTCGAGCTTCAGCGCCTTGTTCAAGTAATCAAGTGCGTCGGAGTATACGATCAAAGTCCCTTCAGTTAAAACTTCAATGGCATCTTCGGTATCGGCCGCGGCCATTCGAATGATGTCTTCCGCGCGGCGGTCACTCAAGCTCATGGCCTGCCGGTCCATATGATTGGAACTGCGTATGTTCTCCAGCGCATTGAGGGTGCGCAGGAACATCGCAACAGCGACCACCTGGGACGAATCGAGCTTGACCTGCCTATTCTTGCCGGACGAGGTCAGGGAGCCCGGCGAAAGATTGAACGCATCGGTGTTGTAATAGGCCACCGCTTCCTCGATCGTGCTGACGCTGTTGTTGTGGAAAAACGGCGCCGTATCCGCGGCCTCCACCAAGGAAGGCGTATTGAAGCGCCCATCCCCGTTGCAGGGCTGGTCATAATCGGGACCGCAGTCGATTCTGGCATAGCGCTCTCCTTTGCCGAAACCGCCGTCGTAAGGAACGCTCGCGTCGACCAGGCGTGCGGGCTGATCGCGCATATTTTCCACTCCGCTATCGCGCGTGGGATTCTTTTTGGTGGTGGAACTATTGGCACCGGCATTTTCGTGACAGCCATTGCAGTTGGCGGTCTGACCGAAAATCGGCTGTCCATTCCCATCCACGGGATTTTCCTTGGTGTCGAACAACTGCTTGCCGCGTTCAACCAGCGGAGAGGTGAAAGTCAAATCCGCCAGGACGATGTCCTCGCTACGGCCCAAGGACAACATATAGGCGACCAGCGCGTCCAATTCCTGCTCGGTGGCGAATCGGAAATCGACGCCCGGTACACGGTTGAGGGTTCGGGGCATATGCTGGGCAATCGCACCTTGCGCGAACAACCGCAGGGAGCCATCCCCGGGCGCGCCGTCTCCGGACCAGCCCACAGCGTTGGCGAAGGCCTTGTCATCCTCGAATTCACCGCCATCCTCCAGGGTTTCGGTTCCGATGGAGGTCGCCAGAGCCAAGGTGTGAGGCACACTGCGCAACACGCCAGGCTGATCGAAACCGTCCACGTTGGCCACCACGAGACCGAGCTGACGGAGCAATTGCGGCTTTTCCAGGTCACTGAGCGCCCGATTGTATTCCGCCACGAACAGCGGGTCGTTTTTGGGAAGCTTGAGGATGTACCTGGGATCGATGGTGTGATTATTGTCCGGCCGATGGCAGGTGGCACAGGTTCGGCCATTGCCGCGAAAGGTTTCGTTCAAAAAGATCTCCCGCCCTCGGGCAACCGCCGCCCCAAGAACCGCATCGATGTCGTTCCGCCCCCGCGTGCCGGCGTGGGCGACCTTGGGCAGCATGAATTCGAAGGGCCTCGCCATGGACACGCCATCCTCCCGATGGGGATACTGCAACTCGCCGACACGGGCAACGGCCCAGGGCTTGTCTCCATAATAAAGCCTTTGCATGAAACTCGGCGTACCGAACAATACGCCGCCTTCTTCCGGATCAAGGTCCGCCTTGGCAACCGCAACCAGATCGAGGGTAAATCCGCTCATGGCCAAGCCGTCGAGACGGGTTTTCAAAACCGCCTTGCCTTCGCCGCCCGGCGCAAGCCGGCCCAGCAAAAACCGGGTATCCGGGCTATCCTTCTTGGCTGCCGGATGCCATCCCGTCTTGTGGTCGACCACCCAGACCGAATAGTCCCCATCATCGAGCCCACCGATTTCGACCGTCACCCATCCCTCCAAAAGATCGAGCTGCATGCGCCCTCGTGCTCGGCTGAGCTCTTTGGACAAAGCTCTTGAGTAAGCGAGCGGAATGGTCAAGACTCGATCACCACCGCCGGCCTCGTAGGCCGATTTCCAGCGGCCGTAGACCTTCTTCAGTGTTTCCACGTCGCCGTGGCCGGTGACCAGTTCGGACCGCGAATTTTCCGTATCGGTGAGTACGAGAAACGCTATCGTTCCCCCAAGCATCAGCAGCATTGCTGCCAATAATGAAAACTGATTTTTTTTCATGGACTTGTACCAGGATCGCAACTAAAAGGGAAAACGTAGCTGCCGGACGCCCGCCCCCACGACGCTGGTTATGAAAGCACCGAGTCCCGCTCGGCGATACCATTACGCTGCTCGTGCGAACAAGTCGGACGTGGCCGGCATTCGACGACCCTGTCGCTACGCCAAGGTTTTCATTTCTCTCACGGTCGCAGACACTGCCGGAACCGCCCCACAGCCGCAAAAATGCTGATGAAGCCCGGAAAATGCATATGACGTGATCTGACGAACCGTGGTTACAAATGATCAAGAAAGTAAAGCCACAAGAACTCCCTCTCCCTCCGGGGAAAATCGGCAGGGCGAGACGCAACGCGACGAGCGGGCAGGCCCGGGATGGGCTGCCCCGGCCTCGCGAGCGAAGCGGGACAGCGTCGCGTGGGGAGGCCAATTTACACGCGCGGGCGCCGCTTGCGGCTCCGCACAAGGAATGTGCGGCGTGATTGGGTTGGCGTGAGGGCGATTCGACAGGGGCTTTACTTTCTTTACACACAGCAAACAAATTTCTGCGGAAAGCCGGTCAGGCACGCCCGGGAGTAGGTTTGGCCCGGGCGGCTCTGATCTCTCTGATTACCCGAGAGCGTCTAAGCGGGTTTTGAAGCACGCCGGCCGATGCTGAACACACCGACCAAAGCGCTGCCGAGCAGCCAGATTCCGGCCGGAATCGGAACCGGCTGAACGACCGATTCGACGCTCAACCGATAATTACCGGCCACGCCACCCAAGGCGCCAATGATGACGGTGTACTCGCCGTCGTAGGTCGTATCGAGGTTGAATACTTGCGACAAGGTTTCACCGACCGAGGATGCCACTCCCCATCCAAGCAGTTTCAGATCGTCGGATCCCAGCGGATTGTCCACCGGGGCCGGATCGGTGACGAAGGTATCATGCCTGGAGGCGCCGGAACCGGCGTCCCACCCGCCGTAAAGCGCAAAACCGAGCTGAACGTTGGCTCCCCCGTCGGCGAGATCATCCTCCAATGTGATTTTGAAGCCGGATACGCCCGCGTCAATGCAGCCCTGGGGACCGCCGCCGCAGGACCAGTGGATGAGCCCGAAGTCGAGGCCATGTCCCCATCCCTGTCCGCCGTTGTCGGGATCGGACCAGGAAAGGCCGCCAACCCTGAGCATTCGATTGGTGGGGAGGCCAGGGTCGTTGTTGTTGTTATAGTTGGCGATCTGTCGCTGCAGGCTGTTACTGTTGCTGGAGTCGGGCGCGCCGGTTTCGATAGTCCGGGCTGCGGCCGCGTTATGCATGCCGGCATACCAATGAACCGGCAAAGCCCCGGTGTAACCGACGCCTCCATTGGTCCAGACCCCGCCCGCATCGGTACCGGGAAGACCATCGTTGCCATTGGTGCTACCGCCGGTGCCGTCGCCGTAACCCGCAATATTGAAGGTTGCATGCGCGTGCACTGCGGGAGCCATTAGCAGCGTACCCCCGAGTACGCTCGTGATGGCCAGTATTGACGCTGTTATTTTCATATTATGATTCTTCCTCTTCACTGTTAGTGGTTGTCTAATGCTTCTTAACAGTGATGTCCGCGGCGCTTTGCCGTAGCCCATGGAGCAGCGCCGCGGTCCTCCCCATCACTTCCGGGAGGCGGCCCGGCCATCTCTAATGCTTACAAGCATCGAGACCCGAAGCTTTCCGACCCCGCCTCGCGACGGGTGTGGCGACACGAATGGACCTACATGACGGCCCTTCGCGATGGCGTTCCTTCGGGCTTTCCCTGCCGGGGAATTCCTTGCGATTCCGTTTTTAAGACGCGTATGTGCAAGCCCGCCATGCAACGAGCTTCCGTTCTACAAAGACAATAAACATGCCACTAAAGGATGATTTCTAATCAAATAGATGTACTCCATCCCGATACGACCACGCGGCAAATCACACAACTTTATAGGTGATACCACACAGATTTCCCGCCGGCCGAAGCCGATGGGAAAACAGTCGCATGTTTTCGGCGGACACACTCAGACCGGGACGGAATTTCCTTTGTTGCGGCGCTTTCCCAAGCCTACAAGGCCGGCGAGCGCGCTGCCGAAAAGCCATACGGCCGCGGGGATCGGGACCGGCGCGGTGCTGATATTCAAGCTGTAGTCGGCAACATTCTGGCTCCATTGACCAACGCCGGCGCCCCCCAGATAAATGGAATAGACCTGGCCGGCAAGCGCAAGAAAGGTCAGTCCGTCAACCCCGTCGACTGTGCCATCATGGGTCAAATAGCTGAGTCCTGCGGTACCGAACGGATTATCGAGATCGTAGGGTTTCGCCGGAGTACAGCCGGGGCAGTTCCAGGCGCCGTGATGAGAGTAACTGCCCGTATTGGTATCCATCCCGGTGAAGACGGTGATGCCGAAGTTTTGAATGTCGTAGCCGGTGCCGGTCACCACCGTGGGATTGAGTGTCACCCACATGGTTTCTTCCGCCATGATCAACCCGATATCGGTCTGATGTTTCCAGCCGGTAGGACCGTTGGCGGTCGGAATTCCGGCGCCGTTGACGCCCGCATCCTGCCAAGCCCCGGCTCCGGTATCGATTTCAGCGGCGACGCCGTATCTCGCCAGGGCATCCGCCTTCGAAACCTCAAGCGAGGAACCCGCACTGTGAAGCTCCGCCGCCCAGTTCAGATGAGCGGTGCCCGAATAGCCGAAAGGCTGCGTGGTGGCGCTGGCGGTCCCCACCCAACCGGGGGAAGCCGTCGGATAGCTCGGATTGCCTACGCCCCCATAGACCCAGCCGTCGGTGTCGGAAGGATCTGCCGTGGTGAAGGTGTTGTACATCGTATGCGCTTCGGCGGAGGCCGCACCCAGGGTCAGGACGGTGCCCGCGAGGGCTGCGGTTACCGCTTTGGTCAGCTTGTTCTGTAGATGAGACATGTAGGAATTACCTCGTACGGTTCTTATGGAGTTCGTGGTTTACACGTAGCCAGCGATGTCCGCGACGCCCCGAGCAAGCCGAAGGCTCTGCGGTCTCCCCATCACCCAGGGAGGCGGCCCGGCCGTCTTGCGACTTCGGTCGCGAGACCCGTGGCTTTCCGAACCCGCCTCGCGGCGGGAGTGGCAGATGCGAAAGGGATTCCCCCTACTGCTACGGTTCGGCACTCTCGTCCCCAGCGGCGATTGATCGAGTTTTCCCGTAGCATGCCGACCATTCGGATCACCGTTCCGGCGAATGGTCGGCACTCTAATGTGCAATCACCATGCCTCCTCTAGGTCGTTGATTTAACGGCTTCCTTTTACTGAAGTCACCAGCACCTGCGGCATTTCCCTTAGCTTTACAAGGGAAATGCCGCAAAAGTGTGACAGCAGGGAGAATTGCCTGCTCAAAACGCTCCGAGCGTCACTCGGCGGCCTGAACCTATTGGAAATCAAGATGCAGTCCACAGCCGAGCGGTCTGATGTCGCGACGGGATTCGCGTCCTACAGCGGCACGGTCGGCAATCCTTTGCCGACGAACCCGTTGAACCAAGCGCACCGTCGGGCAAGGATTCCCGACCGGCTTGCATTGACCTAATCCACGGCAACGTCCCGCTCCCTCGATGAAGTTCAGGACAGCCCTCCGACTCGGCTCAGGACAAGCTCGTTGGCCTACCCACTCGACGCGCAATCCAGCACGCAAACAGCCGTTTCCAGGATGTTAACGGACGGAACAGAACGACACCTGCTTACGACCCGATCGAACCATTCTCGGCGGAGACACCCAAGATCCAAGGAATGCCGGGCTCGAATGCAAGCCGTCCCGGCCAGTTCCGGGTCACGCGGCAGCGGCCTTGCGCGGGCGCCGTCCGGCGAATCCGACCCCGGCCAAAGCACTGCCGAACAACCAAACGGCCGCCGGAATGGGAACCGGAGAAGAGGAAATGGTCAACGTGTAATTGTCTTTGTTCTGATTCCATTCCGCTCCGCCGCTACCACCAAGATAGATGGAATAAATCTGGCCGGCTTCCGCCAGGAAAGTCAGGCCGTTGACCCCGTCGACCGTGGCATCGTGGGTCAGATAATTCAGGCCGGTGGTGTCGAATGGATCGTTCGCGGTGAAGTCGAAGCCTTGAGCCGGGCTGTTCCAGAGTTTGTGGTGCGTGTAGTCCGTCCCGGTGTCCATACCGGTGAAGACCGTGATCCCGAAATTGGCGATTTCCGCGTTGTCGGCGGTCAGATTCAGCGTGACGTAGGCGTCGACATGCGACATGAAAAGACCGATATCGGTGTTATGGGCCCAGCCTTGAGGGGTTTCTTCGGTATCTATCCAGGCGCCCCGGGCGGTATCGATATCCGCGGCGACGCCATATCTCGCTAGCGCGTCCGCCCTGGAAATCTCCAGCGAAGCGCCCGCGTTATGAAGTTCCGCCGCCCAGTTCAGCGCGGAAAGGCCGGTATAGCCGAACGGTAGCGTGGTGGCGCTTTCGGTACCAACCCATCCCGGCGACACGGTCGGATAAGTCTCGTTTACATAGCCGTAAACCCAACCGTCCGTACCTCCGGCAGTAGGTGCCGTACCGGCGTTGTAGGTGTTGTACATGGTGTGTGCCGAGGCGTCGGCAACGACTCCCAAAGAAAGCACAGAACCGGCTACCGCCGTCGCGATCGCCTTGGCCAATCTGGTCTGTTTCATATTAAGCCCTGAAAGGTGGAAGTTGAGACACAGTGTGGAAGACCCGGATCTCCCCCGTTTCCCGGAGGCCGAACGGAGCCCCCGGAGTGCCGGGACATCTCTTACGCACGAAGCGATGCGAGAAATGCGGGTCAAGCGCACTCGAAAGTAAACAAGTGTCGTGCCAGCGTTCCAATCCGGACATTTCGGGGGCTCCGGGGGTTAGCGAACCGCGCCGGCTCCAGGAAGTACGGCATATGCCACAGGCTCTAGCGGCATTTCGCTCAAGGAGAGGCGCGCCGGAGCAGTTTGGATGTACGTGCAAAGCCTGGTTTCAAGCGGGGTGTGTGGGAGTGGACCATTTCCGAAATCGCTCCGCGCCCGCCCCGGTTGCGTCTGCGGACAAGTTGCCGGTCGTCACCGTAGAACGGCACTCACAGTGTCCGCCGCGCGCGGCCGGCTCAAGCGTCGACGGCACGGCGTTTCCGACTTCCGGCCAGCCCGACCCCGGCCAAACCGCCACCGAGCAGCCATACGGCCGCGGGTATCGGAACCGGAGCAGAGCTCACGGTGAGCACATAGGCACTCCTGTTTAGAGCCCAATGGGCCCCGCCGCTGCCACCGAGAAAGATGGAGTAGATCTGGCCGGCTTCCGCCAGGAAGGTCAGGCCGTTGACCCCGTCGACCGTGGCATCGTGGGTCAGATAATTCAGGCCGGCGGTGTCGAATGGATCGCTCGCGGTGAAGTCGAAGCCTTGAGCCGGGCTGTTCCAGATTTCGTGGTGCGAGTAGTTCGTCCCGGTGTCCATACCGGTGAAGACCGTAATCCCGAAATTGGCGATTTCCGCGTTGTCGGCGGTTAGATTCAGCGTGATGTACGCATCGACATCCGACCGGATCAGCCCGATGTCGGTATAGTCTGACCGTCCCAGCGGGAACGGTTGGGCGTCCATCCAGGCGCCTCCGGAAGTATCGATGTCCGCTGCGAGGCCGTATCTCGCTTGCGCGTCGGCTCTCGAGACTTCGAGTGTTTCGCCCGCGTCGCGAAATTCCGCCGCCCAATTCAGATGGGCACTACCCGCATAGCCGAACGGTAGCGTAGTGGCGCCGGCAGTGCCCACCCATCCCGGCGATACGGTCGGATAAAGCTCATTAAAACCGCCGTAGACCCAGCCGTCAGTGGCTCCATCGGTAGGCGGAGTTCCGGCGTTGTAGGTGTTGTACATGGTGTGCGCCGAGGCATCGGCAACGGTCCCCAGTGAAAGCACAGAACCGGCGACGATCGTCGCGATCGCGTCGGTCAATCGGATTTGTTTCATATGCAGCCCTGCAGTTTAGGAGTTGAAATTCAGCGCACTCGCCCCGCCGTTCCCGCAGCGACGCTGCATACGGAGGCCTGTGTCGGACAGCGTGGGAGAGATGCGGTGGCTTGAGCGCCACCAAGACACAGCAAAGATCGTGCCAAAGCTCAGGTCCAGGCGCTACACCCCCTCCGAGGACCAATGCTTCGAAAGCCGATAACCGAGAATGCGGTATATGCCCTAGTTCGGCGGCATACCGCTCAGAGATATGGTATTGCAGATCGATTCGTCGGCACCGGATCCCCGGTCAATTTCCAATCGGACAATACGGTCGGGAGAAGTTGGCAAAGTCGCGATAGCGCGCTTCGGCCTGTATCAAGAGTTGGAAAGCAATCTCCCCCCTTGGCACATCGCTCGCGACGCTCCCCCTCTAAGTCCACGCCCCCGATTCCGCCAATGAACCGCCCACATTCCCGTCCACGTCTATCCAGAGATGCGGCAAACCCATGGCTTCCAGCCAGGCCGGGCCGTCCTCCTCCTTGAGCATGGCGATGGTCGAGGCGCTCCCGGCAACCACGCAAAGGTCGCCCACGACGCTGACGGCGGCGAGACGGCGTACCGGCCAGCCGGTTTTGGGATTCAGCACATGACCGTATCGGATGCCGTCCACGAGGATACAGCGCTCGTAGTCGCCGCTGCTGGCAACCGCGCCCTCCCGCAAGCTCAAGGTCTTGATCATCGATCCTTTTTCTCGGGGGTGAGAAATGGCGACTCGCCAGGGACTGCCGTCGGCACGCGAGCCGATCAGCCTGACGTCGCCCCCCAAGTTGATGACGCCGTGTCGAATGCCGGCGTTCCGGCACAGCGCCGCCGCCCGGTCGACCGCGTATTCCTTGACGATGCCGCCGAAGTCGAGTTCCATGCCCGGTACCGGAAATTCGAGCACCGGCGGCTCCCAGCGCAGCTTGTGCCAGCCTATCCGCTCAAGCAAATCCTGTACTCGTACGACATCCGGCAGTTCGCCCCGGTCGAAGCGCCAGGCGCGGCGCAAGATTCCCGAAGTGATGTCGAAGAGCCCGGCGCTTTGTTCGTGGCAGGTGGCCGCGTAGTTCAACAAACCCGCGGTTTCCGCGTCCACCGTGATCCGGCCGCCCTCGGCAGCGACCCGGTTGATCCCGGACAGCAAGCTATCGCTGCGATAGCGCGAATAGCGGCTTTCCAGTCGGCGCACGTCGGTCACGGCCGCGTCCGAAATCCGCCGGGCCTCTGCCCCGCTCTCGGCGAACAGCTGGATTTCGCAGGGGCTGCCCATTGCCTTGAAGGCAAAGCGGAAAGATTTGAGGTGGCGTGAATTCAAGTCTGTTTTCCGCCTGCTCCGAGGCTCCTGCCCGACGACTTAAACTCAGAGGGTAAGGAGAAAGCGTCGCGAGCAGCCCGCGGGCGAGCCTGTCCTGAGTTCTGTCGAGGGAAAGCCCGCAACATGGACGTCGGAGATAGACTCCCTGCCGATGGAGCCGGAAATGACAACGGATTACGGCACCGGTCGACAATCCTTTGCCGACGAAGGCGGCAAAGCCGCTTCCCGCGCATCCTGTTGGAAACTCCGGCTTCAAAGAACGGTATACGCCGCTGGATCATGAATACCCTCGTTTCGGTTTCGTTCAATAGCCGAGTTCAACCCGAGTTCAACCCGAGAAGCAGGAGCGTCTCGCGATCGGTTACCGAACAGGCGGCCGAAAACCGGAATCGAATCGGCAACCACGCCCCGAGCGATCAAAACGCATAATTCCAGGTGACCGCCAAGGAGCCGGTGCGCTCCAACTGGTATCCGTTGACATCGTCCGATACCGGCTGCAGCCACTCGATGCTGAGATTGTGGCCGGCGAAATCGCCGCTGGGTACCGACAGATTCAAACCCAATCCCACATCCCAATAGCGCCCGCCGTAGTTGGACGGAAAATCCACCGGCGCGCTGGTCGAATGTTCACGGTTGAATTTTCCGCGGATCGAACCTTGGACGGTGTAAACGCCCCGCACCGACGCCGACAGCCAGTTCGTGAGGCTGTAGCCGCCCCAGGCGGTGGTCTGAAATACGTCGCCCAGGGCATAACCCGACTTGTTTCTGCCTTCGAGCCGCTTGGTGCCGCTCACCTGCGCGCCCCAGAACCACTTGTCCGACTGTCCCGTATAGGTCAGGCTGGGTTTGAAATCCCAGGTGCCGCTGCCGAGCTGCATGCCGTAATCCTGTAATTTGCCGTCTTCCGTAGCACCGCCATCCACGGTCATGTCGACATCACCCGTGGGCGCGCTGACCCCCAGTCCCAGATTGAGACGGTGCCCGGACACGTCGAACAACTTGATCAACGCCACCATCAAGGTATCGCCGAAGCCGTCGCTGCTGTGCCCGCCGCCGTGCTCGTCGTCTTCCGGAGCGCCCGGCAGCTGCTTCAAACTCATATCCATGTCGACCAGCTGGGGCATCAGCATCAGGTTCAGCCAGCTGGTCGGCGCGTACATGATGTCCAGCATGTGCATGTGCATGGTCATGTCGGTCGGGCGGGAGATACATCCGGAGTCGCCGCAGGCGCTACCGGTCAGCGTTCGGCTGCCGACCCTGCCGGTACCGTGCAGCATGGCGCCCGCCTGGTTGCTGTACATGTAGCGATACCCGACCATCAGGCTATCGGCCTGGTCCATCATATGGCCGACCATGATACCGGCAGGCATGGGACTCCCATGATGGTGCGAGCCGTGATGGTGATGGCCGCCCGCGAACGAACCCGGCGCCGACAGATTGACGTTGAGTCCGGCATGAGCCAGGAAATAATTGAAGTCGGCATAGTCGCCCGCGCCGCCCCCGCCCAACTTCAAATCCCCGGCGTGGCTGTAATACTCGAAACCCGCTTCCAGGCGAATACCCTTGGTGAACTGCTTGCTGAACGTGATCCCGCCGCTCAAGGCGCCGAACCCGGACAGGCGAAAATCGCTCGAATAATAGCCGTCGGCTCTCGGAGCGAGGAAATAAGGCGCAAAGAAATCGGCTTGCGACTGCGAATAATAGCGGATGCTAGGCGCCGCCATAATGCCGAACGGCAACGGCTGATACCACTTCAACTCGAAGGTGTGGGAATCGATGCCCCAGTCGTCGAAGTAGTACCGGTAATCGAAATGCAGGGACGCATCCAGCGCCGGTATATGGCGGTTCAATCGGCCTGAAAAAGCCCATTGGTTGCGCTCGTCGGGACGTCTCTCCCGAAACAGCTCGATTCCCACGACTTCGAGATCGGTCACCGATTTCCAGTCGATCGTCCCGGGCCTGGCCTGCGATATCTCGTAGTATTCCTCGGGCGTGATCTCCCCGCGGACGTAAACGAACTTATAAGGATTGGTGAGATAACCGCTCTGGTTAGTGTAGCTGGCTGTCGCCTGAAACAAGGTATTCTTGTCCAAAACCTGAGCGATACTGGTGCTAAAACCGTGGAAAACGCTCTCTTCGCGCAAATCAGGGTAGTTGGGCGACTCATCGTTATCGTGCGAGTGATCGCTATCTACCGAATGGGCGATGCTGCGCGTGATGTCATTGCTCGTCAGGCTGTAGCCGGCGGACACCGTGGTGTGTTTCTGGTTGAATTCGCGGCTTAGGTTGATCGAGCCGAAACTGGATTTGAAATCCGGTTCGAGAGAATAGCCGCCGGAGAACGCAAGCGTCGCTTCGTCGAAATAGTATTTGGCACCGAACACCGGCATGGTCCTGGATTCCCGGGGCTGCCGCTGAAAACGTTGGACCGTCTTGGTGCCTTTCGGTACAAGGCCGTCGAGAACCGCGCGATATTGCGAGATGACAGCGAGACGGGTAAGTCTCTTGATCTCAGCTTCTAGCTTTCTGTCCCACGCCTTTTGCTCCTCGGTCCTTTCGATCGGTACGGTTACACCCGAGAGGTTGATGTTATCTACTTGAGTTTCGAACCGCGTGTTGGCGGGAGGAGTTTTTGGATGGCCTTTGTAATGGATCCACAAGGCATTGATGTTCCGAAACGCCTCGTTCAGGGTCAATGCACCTTCGAAGCCGTTGGCCACAATCTGATAGGCTACACGCGTTGCATAGTTTGTGCCGTCGCCTTCGCCGAGGCCGGGGTTCGACGCCTGGTTAAAACCCAGGATCTCCCAGTAGTCGTCGGGCCCCGTCCCCGGATTGGCATTCCGGGTCCGGGCGTAAAACTCCATGGAATCGAGACTGAAGGGTGCCCCGTTTAATTCCCGCAAGTAGATGCCGGGCGAGTCGGCGTGATAGCCGAGCAAAGTGCTGAAATCTCCGTCGTACCGGTGCAGGTGGGCACTCGGATTGCCGTCGTCCACTGTCCCGATCGCAAAACCATCCTCGTAATAGCATCCGAGCTGCCCGGTTCCGGCACAACTGCCGTCCGCTTGCGGCACTGCGTTGGCTTTGGCGTAATAGGCCGCGAACAGCATGTTTTCAAAATCGATTTGCACGTTGCCGATGGTCGGCGGTGCGGGAGGAGCCGAAGGCTCGGGGTTGTCCCGCTTCCACAGCTCTATCTCCGCGGCAGCAGCGCCCTCCGCAGCACGTCCCGCATCGACGAAACCTTTAAAGGCATTGAGCCCGCCCAGAATCGTCAACCCGCCAGCGGTAACCCCGCCGGAAGCCGCCGAAACGACATCGGCCGGCGTCGCCGCGCTGGCGGGCGTTCCGTCGTCATTCTGCTTGTACTTGGGCTGATCCGCCATGGTCGCCGGGATGCTGAACGCCGGCGTGGCGCCTGTATAAGTATCGCGGTCAATACTGAAGGTGAATTCGAGCCGGTCGGAAACCGGGATGATGAAATCGCCGTGGGTGACCTCAACCTGCATTCGGTTATCGCTTTCCTGGTAATAACCGAAACTGACGTTACCTTGCGCTTGCGAAACCGGAGTCGCGGCCGGCGCATCGATGCCCGGGAGCCCGAGAGCGGCCGTGGTCAGGGCAAGGAGGGCTTTGGGCTTTTCCGATTTAACCCGCATGTCTCACGTCGCCTTCGTTGCAAGGGCGACGCAGACATCGTCGTCGGCAAAGGATTGCCGACCTAACTCGGGTCGCCGGCGGACGTGCTGTGAGTCAGCCTGGCATCCCTTGCTGACGCCGCCTGGACCATGCCGGCACGCAAGACGGAGAGGATAAGCCCTTTCTCCGCTAAAAAGGCGACCTGCCGGCGCGGCACGGCAAGCGAATCGGCAGAGAGACGGTGGATACGGATCAGTTGCAGCCACAGCCGCCCCCCGTGCCACTGTGTCCACCTTGCGAGGCTTCCTTGCTGGAAAAGATGTGATCGCGCAGGCCGGTCAGGCTGGGGTTCGGATTGATCGACATTTCCGGCCTGGCCAGCGTGCCTCTCTCCCAAGGAGCCACGCTGCTGCAGGCCTGACAGACGACACAGGCGCACAAAAGTATCGGTTGCCGCAAATACGATAACCGAGGCTTACGGAAGAACGTCATCTCACTCTCCCAAAAGAGCGTCGACCTGCTTTCGAATCCCTTCCTGATCCTCGTCGCGGTACCCGAGGTGAACCATGCGAACCTTGCCCTGACGATCGACAAGGTATGAAGACGGCATAGCCTGCACTTCGAAAACCCGCGGGCACTCGCCCGTGGGGTCGAAAGCGGTGATGTAATCCACCGGATGGGCTTTCAGGAACCGCAGGGCTTCTTCGGTGTTCTCGTCGACGTTGATGGCGACGACTTCAAAATCCTTCTTCAAATATTCGTTGCGCAAACCGTTCAAAAAGGGCATGGACTTCTTACAAGGCGGACACCAGGTAGCCCAAAAGTCGACCAGCAAGACTTTTCCGGTATAAGCATCGAAATTCAACTTCTCGCTATTGCCCGGCAAGACCGCGGGGCATCCGGGAATCGGCGATCCCTCTTGAACGGCATAAACCGAAAAGCCGCAGCCGAGCAGAAGCAGACTTGATAAGAAATGTTTTTTCATAGTTCCGCATGTAAATCGAAAGTGACAGACTGTTGCGCATCGTTTAAATAAGCACATCTCATGCCATCAAATGCAAAAGCTCCTTGGGATAGCCCGTACGCAATTGCTTACACAAAGATATGTGGGCTCAAGTATCTCAGGTGACACTTTACGTCGACCGCCTTCGACGCAGGATAAGGAGCGCTAGCTTCATCAACTGTGTCATTTCACACACCTCTCTCAATCGAATCCCACAGTTGCCGCGAACGATCCGGCCGAATCCAGCCTATAGAAATCCGAGGCAGAAGTGCTTCTTTACAGCAATGGCGCAGGTTCCACGCGGCTTGCACTTTAGCCAGCCGTCATGCACTTCGTTTGGTATGACATTTGCCTTCCTCCACCGGGGGGGCGATCGTCATGGCGTGGCGATCAGGCAACGGAAACTCCCTCCCCCGATTTCAGCGGGAAACCTCTGGATCGGTCTTTCGACGACCGGGTTTTCTTCTCGTCTGCCCGGTTTTTTTTGCATGGAATTCCCGCCGGGAGGCACAACTCCCCGACCACGCGGGAATGCTGGACCTATAACCAACGGAGATTTGTAAATGACCCTATCGAAGACAATCGCCGGATTTATGTTTTCCACACTGAGTTTGGCCGCTAGTACCGCTAGCGCCGCCATCGTGGATGACGTGACGATCGATTTCGAGGATATGACGTTCGCGGCCTATTACGGCAAAGCCAACATCGCGCCAGAGGCGGACGGGACCTGTGCCGGGGCGGGCTCGGCCGGCTGTTATCTCACCGCTGGCGCGGCGATCGGCACCGTGAGCAACCCGGACCCGAACGCTCACCTGCACCGGTACGATGGAGACGACAGCACCTTGCTCCAGTACCATCCCGACTCCCCCGGCATCTACGTACGCGCTCAGGACAGCACGTCCTTCAGCCTCAAATCCTTGGAGTTTTACGCGCCGATCAAGAATGCCAATCCGGGGACCGGGCCCGATGACTTATGGGAAATCATCGGTTTCAATACGGCGCTGAATCCGGACCTTTCGTCCGGTGACGGCACCAACTACGATTCCGCGGTGGCTTATCAGACAGTCGCCAACGGCTTCGAGGGTGTGCTGAACCTGGACTCTTCGTTTGCGGATATCGACGCCTTCTGGATCCACTACAAGGGCTATCCCATCGTCCCACAGGACGGCAAGAGATTCGACTTGAGAATCGACAACCTCGTACTCGGCGCCGCCGCCGCCACCCCAGCCCCCGTACCCGTCCCTGCAGCCGTCTGGCTATTCGGCACCGGCTTAATGGGCCTGGTGTCGCTCGGCAGGAAGAAGGCGCGCTCGGTAGCTGCCTGATCCAAGATGTTCCCGGATTCGGCTTTGCCGGATCCGGGAAACGCTCGCCGGGGCAGGGATCACCATCCCATCCCCGTTTCTCCTGAACATATTCGGTAAGCGTTTCGAGCCGCGGGACTTTGAGGGAGAGCCTCTCATGCCGCTTACTTTGAGGTGAAAAATGCGGTCTATAAATAACGTTATGTTGTGGGGGATCCTCCTGACGGCACAGTCGGCAACGGCTCACGGGCCTGAACCGATGCCCTTGCAAAAGGTGCCGATTCCTCCCGTTCCAGGGCTCTTGGACGGTTCCGACCCCATCGTCGTCAACAAGGACATCGCGATCATCCTGGGAAAAGCCTTATTTTGGGACACCAGCGTCGGCAGTGACGGCATGGCCTGCGGTTCGTGCCATTTCCATGCCGGAGCGGACCGTCGCGTCAAGAATCAGCTGAATCCGGGGGATAAGAGCAGCCATCCGAGCGGGCAGACTTTCGAAGCGATGCCTTCCGGCTCCGGGGGAGCCAACTATACGTTGACCCGCGGCGACTTTCCGACCTTCCGCTACAACGATCCATTCAATCAGGAAAGCGGCGTCGCGTTTGCAACCGACGACGTGGTTGCTTCATCCGGCACGTTTAGTGGCGAATTTGCCGGCGCCTCCAAATTCTCCGGGACGAGCGATCAGTGTGCCCGCGACGCCGATCCCGTGTTTCACGTCAATCATGTCGGCACGCGACGGGTTGAACCACGAAACGCACCGACAGTCATCAATGCCGTGTTCAACCACCGCAATTTCTGGGATGGCCGCGCCAATAACATCTTCAACGGCAGCAGCCCCTGGGGCGACCGTGACCCGGACGCCGGCGTATGGGTAAAAGTCGGCGCCCGAAACGTGGTCAAGGAACGCTTACACCTCGAAAACTCCTCGCTCGCTTCCTTGGCGACGGCTCCGCCCTTGAGCGATTCGGAAATGGGCTGCAGGCAGCGTACCTGGCCGGACATTGGAAGAAAGCTGTTGCTGCGCCAGCCCCTGCAGTATCAGAAGGTTCACCATGAAGACAGCGTACTGGGATCCTTCAGCCTCAGTTCGGCCGGAAACCTGAAGCCCGGGCTGAATACGACCTACAAGCAACTCATCACCCAGTCATTCAATCCGAAATATTGGTCTTACGGCGGCATCGGTCCGTTCGGGGCACCTCCCGGCCAGGCGCCGTACAACCAGATGGAAGCCAATTTTTCCATGTTTTTCGGCATAGCCCTGCAGCTGTATCAATCAACTCTGGTCTCCGATCAAGCGCCCATCGACTTGACACCTCGTAACCCGGTCACGCACAAACCCACTTGGGAGGGCATGGGCAAGACGCCCGAGGAAATCGAGGTACTAAAAGATGGATTCAACACCTTCGTCGACAATCATTGCAATATCTGCCATGGCGGACCGACCCTGACGACCGCCGCCCTGGTCACGAACAGCATTCTGGTGACGCCTACACCCGGCGCGGTTTTCGGTCCGGACCACAGCTTGATCGAATATGGCCCCAAAGCCTTTGGGCTTCCTTCCGGAGCAAAGGATGCGGGCATCAATCGGCATGTTAGCGTTGTGATACGTGACGTCATTTCAGGCGGTCAACGGTTGATGGACATGGGTTTCGCCAATACCGGCGTGGGCGATCCGGATGCCGATCCCGGGGTGGGCGGCGTCGATGATTTCGGCAATCCCTTGTCCTTTTCCGGTCAGTACGTTCAGTATTTGCTCGGCAATTATTCGGAAATTCTCGATCCGGGTGTCACCACGGTACGCAGCTGCGATTTTCGAACGCCTCTAGCGCTTAATATCGACAATGTTATTCCCACTGTATTTACCACACCCGGCGGCATAGAAATCGACGGTAGCCGCGAAGGGATACCGCGCGATCAAGACTGCCTGAATGATGTCCGCAAATACATTCCAACCGTTGCGTCGGCGAATGCAGCGCTGGTTTCGGCACCGGCCAAGTTAGCCGTGGCCACGCATGCCGCTTTCAAAATACCGGGACTGCGGAATATCGAACTGACCGGGCCGTATATGCATAACGGGAGCATGGCCACCCTGGACGAGGTTATCGAGTTCTATTCGCGGTTCGGCAACGTCAACAATCCCGATAAGCATTCCTTGGTTGACAGTATTACCTTGGCCGAGAATCCCAATAAGCGTACCCATCTGCTCGCCTTCCTGAAGACCCTTACCGACGACCGTGTACGCTACGAAAAGGCCCCCTTCGATCATCCCGAAATCGTCGTTCCCCATGGACATACGGGCGACAGCCAATCGGTCGCCGCAGGCCATCCGCTGAATCCGAACCTGGCTACGGATGACACCCTGACGATTCCGGCGGTTGGGAAAAACGGAAACGCCGACCCGATTCTTCCGTTCGAAGATTATCTGGAGCCGTAAACCGGCCGCAAACAATCGAGGCACACCGCGAACCGCAAGCCGGAAACGAAAACATGTCCCGCTTGCGGTTCCTGCGGCTCACCGTTCTATTGGGAGATATTCATGAAACCGCTTTTTCACAGCCACAAGCTATCGGCCGCCTTGGTGGCGTTGAGTCTGTCGACCGGCCAAACCGCCTTGGCGGCCAGTGCGTTCAGCAGCGATGCGACGCTGACCTATACCATTCAAAGCATTGCTAATCTCAGCAATCCCGGGGATTTGTCTGGACTCGAAATTCTGGGCTATTTCGAACAGGCGGACGCTTCGTCCTATGCCGCGACCACCGGCGACGGAGCGATAACAGCCGATAATCCGACCATAGGCCCGGTCGCCGTCGGGACCAGTTTCAGCCGGACTTTCGCGGTAAGCGGCAACGCAAGCGACGGCACGGCAACGTCTTCGCACTTGGGACTGTTCCGCCTCGATTTCAATAATCTCGGCAGCGATAGCTATGCCATCGAACTGGCGTTGGATTTCGAATTGAATGCTTCCGCCGGCGGCCAGACGGCGGATACCGACATCTTCCTGGATTTTTACAGGACCGACTCCAGCGACGGTTCCTCTACGGGCTTTGCTTTCGTCAATGCCTCGGTGTTCGGACTTCAAAATGCGACCATGGCGGACTCGTCGGGGCCTTTGCTCTTCAACCTGGGGGCGAATGCCTCGGCAGGGTTACACGCCGATGTCTGGATCAACGGCAACCTGCAAGCGTCGCCGGTTCCCCTCCCCGCAGCCGTATGGTTGTTTGCCACCGGCCTTCTGGCGTTCTCCGGCGCGCGGAAACGGAAGACGGCGGACTGATTCAGCTCCGGCAGGGAGACGCCCGCGGTTTTCGCTGGGCTGCATTCGGACGACGCGGGCGGAGCCGAACGAGCTCGATGATGCGGTTCAGGCGGATTCCCGAACTCCGGTTCGGGAATCCTCATCGAGCAGCGGGAACTTTTCGGTCATCGCTCACGAGCGAGAGCCTTGAAGCCGGTACAACGGAAAATGCTCTATTCCATCCGGCATTCAAGTGAACATTGATCGTAGGATGGGTAGAGCGAAGCGAAACCCATCGATGGCGGGTTGGCCCCTCGGCTTCGCTCGGGACAGCCCCTTCGACTGGGCTCAGGACAGGCTCCGCGTAAGCCACCGACGCGAGGTCGCTCGGTGGGTTACGGCCTTGCGGCCTAACCCACCCTACGAAAAATTGATCTCTTTTTGAAAGCAATTTGGAATTACTGTGCGGAAATAAAGTAAAGTCCTACTCGAATCGCCCTCACCCCAACCTCTCCCAGAGGGAGAGGGGCTCTTGTGGCTTTACTTTCCGGACCATTAGTAACTTGCCTTCATGGGTCATACCCAAACGCCGTGACGAACGGCGCGAGAATATCCGACACTGGCCCAAATTCCGATGCGTAATATCGCCAGCGCCCCACCGACGAAGCGTAAAGCGGCTGGGCGACCTGGCCGAAGCTGGGACTATTGATGTATTTTCCCGCCGCCCGCTTGTGAAAATCGGCAACCGCCGGGTTCCAGGATAGCCCGAGAAAAGAGAAGACCTCACGGAAGGTCGTGTCGAACCGGGATACCGCATCCTCATAGCGGAACTCCATGAAATCCAGCGTCATCCGCGTTTTCATGGATCGCCACCAGTCCATGATCTGCGCATAGAAGGCGGCCGTACCTTCCCAGCTCAAAAGATGGACCGTGGAAGGCGTCGGAACCATGATCTGCATGAAACAGCTCAAGCACACGTCGCGCGGGTCGCGCATGACGAAAATCAGCTTGGCATCCGGAAAAATGCAATTGATGAGCCCCAGGTCGATGGTGTTCATCGTGGTTTTGTCAACGAAAACCGGTCGATCGGCCTCGTTTCCGAAAAGCGCCCTTGCCCGGTTCCAGTAGAACCGGCGCAAATGGAGGACGCCCGCCAGGTCGAGCTTGGCGAGTTGTTCCGGCGTCGTTCCCGGTGTCCCGGCCATCAGGTCGAGCTCCTTCCTCAAAGCGACCATCAAATCGGTCTCGTCGGCGACGAAAACATCGGGGTGGGCGTCCAGAACTTCCTGGGTGAGGGTCGTCCCGGAGCGCATGAACCCGACCAGAAATACGGGCGGCGCTCGATCGTTCCGGGGAAACCCGGTGCCCGACCAACGCCCCAGCAAATTCGCCGTAAAACCGTCGGTGTAGGTTCTGATCAAATTCGGAACCAGGGCGGCATCCTGCTTTCGAACCTCCGGGAGCAAGCCGGACACCTCCGCGGCGGCGTGTAAATGCGCGAACACTTGATCGAATGCCTTGAGCTTGTCCAGTATCCGAGCCAGTTCCTTATGCGCCCGGAACTTTTCCTCCGGTGTCGGGAAGCCTTTCAAGACTTTTTCCAGCCTCAGCCTAGCCTCTTCCCTCGCTCCTTCGGCCGCTTCCAGCGTGGCCAACAGAATCTGCAGCACCGCGCTGTGCGGCGCCAGCTTCACCGCCCGCCGGCCGGCGGACAATGCCGATTTGGTCCGATTCAGCCTCGAATACGCGAGCGCCAGCAGTTGAAAGCCCCGAACGTTTGAACCGTCGATTCTTACCGCCTGCTCGGCCAGTTCCAGGGATCCGTGATAGTCGTTCCAGAACTGCAACTGCTCGGCAAGCCCGAGCAGCAGGTTCACATCGCGACTCTTGCGCGCTTTCTTCATCAGCAGCTGGCCCGACTGGCGCAGATGAGCAATGCCTTCCTTGCGCCGGCCCAGCCAGCATAAGGCCTGTCCCAGGCAAGCCTTGGCCTGGCCGTCTTTCGGATTCTCTACAACGGCCTTTTCGAACCATTCCGCGGCTTCGGCCACGTTACGCGATTGAATGGCGGCATGGCCACGCTGTATGTAAGTCGTCATTCGGAAACGCTGGAAAGAGCCTGTTTCGCATCATCCAGGCCCAAATAATCCGTCTTTGCCGCAACCGCCTTCTCGAGCTGCGACCTGGCTCGCTCTTTGTCGCCGGACTTGAGGTAGAGCATGCCGAGATGGTATTGGAAAACCGGCACGTCCGGCATCCGTTCGGCCGCTTTCTCCAATAAGGGCTGAGCCTTCTCCGTCTCCCCCAACTGGTAGTAAATCCAGCCCAGGGTGTCGAGAAACGCCGGCTCGGTCGACGTCTCGAACCGCCCGGCCAGGGCCAGTGCCCGCTGAAGCTGGTCGCGGTCGCCCGCGTCCGCGCTCAACAAGGCCGCCAAATTATTCGCGGCCAGCGCATGTGCCGGATTCCGCTCAAGCACCGCCTCGTATTCCGCGCGTGCTCCCGCCCAGTCTTTACCCTGCTCCAGAATGCGCGCCAGCCCCATGTGCGACGCGATGTCCTTCGGCTCCATTTCCAACACGCGCCGGTACAACTTCGCCGCCCCGGCCAGGTCGTTCTTCTGCTCGTAATAGCCCGCCAGGTTGTAGTACGGCAGCCGCCACTTCGGATTCGTCTCGATCGCCTGCTGGAGCGCCTTGACTGCGTTTGCCTCCTGTTTCTGGGCGAAATAGTAAAGCCCCAGCAACTGATGCGCGGTCGGATGCTTCGGGTCATCCTTCAAGGCCTTTCGAATCCGCGCCAGCGCCTTGTCCGGCTGCTTCTCCGCAAGGTGCAGCGAAACGATCGCCTTCAACGGCTCGTAATCGTTCTTGGCCCGCGCCAGCGCCGCTTCGTACCGGGCCAAGGCCGCCTCCGGCTTTTTCTGGCTTTGATAGAGTTGGCCCAGCCGGAACGGTCCGACGGCTTTATCCGGGAACTCGGTCTCGATCTCCTTGAGCACCTTTTCCAGAGCCTCCGCCTTTTGGCTGGCCACCAACAGGTCCGCCTTCAGGTTGAGTCCATCGAGGTGTTTCGGCTGCACTTTGAGAAACTCGTTGAGCTTGTCCAACGCCAGCGGCAGGTTCTTCTGTGCCACCAAGAACTCCACCAATTGCTTCCGCAACCGATATTCCGCAGGCTTCGCCGCCACCGCCTTCTCCAGCTGTTCCTGCGCCAGCGCGGGCTTTTCGTCCAGCATGTAGGCCCGGGCCAGCAGCGTCAACACTTCCACCGCATCGGGCTGGTCCTTGAGCAGCGCCCTGAACGAGGCGATAGCTTCCTGGGCATCCTTCCGCGCCAGCGCCAGCCGTCCTTGCAACGACAACGCCGCATAGTCCTGCGGGGTCTCCGCCAATACCGTCTGCACCAGCTCTCGCGCATCCTCCGCACGCCCGCGCTTCGCCAGTAGTTCCGCCAGCAGCGTCGTCGCCTTCAAACCGTCAGGTTTATTCTCGCTGTCCGCCATCAGGGCACGGTATACGGTCTCCGCCTGCTCCACTTCCCCCAGATTTTCATGCACTTTGGCAAGTCCGAAGCGCAGCGCAGTCGCTTTCTCCGAAGAACTCGCCCCGATCGCCGTCTGAAGCTCGTCGACCGCCCGCTTCCCGTCGCCGCGCTTTACGAAAAACTGCGCCAGCAACAAAGGCGCCCGCGGTTCCTCCGGCAAATCCCGCATCGTGTTGCGCAGTGCTGCTTCCGCCGCGTCCCAGCGGCTCTGCTTAAGATACAGCTCGGTCAGCATCACCCGGTGTTCCAGCCGGTCCGGCTGTGCCGCGATCAAGGCGTTCATGGTGCCTTCCGCCGCCTCCGCCTGCCCCTGCTGTAGCTGAAGCCGCGCGAGAGCCGTCAACAGCGCCGGGTGGTTCGGATTGGCCGCAAGCCCCTCTTCGAGCACACTCCGGCCCTCGTCCGCCTGTTCCTGCTGTACCAGATGCAACGCCAATACCAGATACGGGTCCGGCCGGGCCGGCTTCTCCGCCACCAGCGCCCGCAGTTGCGCCAGCATCGAGGCGCCGTCCCCCTTGAGATTCGCCAGCGCCGCCTGGAGCATCCGCACCTCGATGTCGGTCGGTTTTTCCGCGGCCGCCGGCTCCAGGAGTTCGGTCGCTTTTTCGGCGTCCTTCGCCAACAGGTAGAACTTCGCCAGCCGGACCTGGGCCTCGTGGTTACCCGGATCGAGTTCGACTGCTTTCTGATAGAATCCGAACGCTTCCCGCCAGTTCTTCTGATCTTCTTCGATCCGTCCCAGATAGAAATAAGGGCTTGCCGTCTTGGGATCGATCTGCAGCACGTTCTTGAACTCGACCTTCGCCTTGTCGAAGTTCCGAGCCTCGAAAAACTCAAGGCCCCGCGCGAGATGCTCGGCCTTGCGTTCCTCGGCCCCACCGCATCCGGTCAACACGGCGGCGGCCACGATCAACGCTGGAATTGACCGAGTAAATCTGATCTTCATAATAAACTCCCTAGATTCGACAGTAAGTGTAAGGATGTAATCGCGGCGAGCGACGACCAAAGACAACCCCTGTTGCCTATCGCTCCGTTATGAAGTTGTTTTAGTACCATCATGAAGTTATCTTCGCGCCGCCATGAAGCGGTCTGCTCAAGCAAGAACGCCCGGAACCGGGCGCTTGCTTACTCTTCTGTTCATCACCCGCAGGACCAGACCCATTTTACTTACAAATTTGATGCCCATCAGGTTTGGCCTCTAATTTGCAGGCTAATGGCGTCCTTCAAGCTCATTAAATAAGCATGTATCGACTACTATTCACATTCCTGTCACTGTTGGTTACCGTCGGCGGTGCTTCCGCAGATGCGGCAAATGACACACCACTGCTGCAAATGCCGCAGAATTACCGCATCGTCCCGGGCGATGTTCTGGAGATTTCGGTCTGGCGCGAGGAGGACTTGACCAAGCAGGTTCTGGTCCGTGCCGACGGCGCCCTGTCCTTTCCCCTGGTCGGCGACGTCCCCGCCGGCGGCCTCACCATCGAGGACGTCCGCGTCACCCTCACCGAGCGCCTGACCGATTTCCTCGCCGACCCCGTCGTCTCGGTCTCCGTCATCACCACCAGCCAGAAAATCTACGTCGTCGGCAAGGTCAACAAGCCCGGCGAATTCGTCACGCCCGGCCGCGTCACCGTGATGCACGCCCTCGCCCTCGCCGGCGGCCTCAACCCTTTCGCCGACCGCGACGACATCACCATCCTCCGCCAGACCGGCGACCGCACCACTCCCCTCGCGTTCGATTACGATGCCGTCTCCGCCGGCGAGGAGCTCGAGCAGAACATCCTGCTGATGAACGGCGACATCGTGGTCGTGCGTTGAGGCTCCCGCGGCACCCCATGCTCCACCGGCCTCCCCGGCCGCACACCCGAGGCGGCTGATCATGGCGGTTCGATGCAAACGGCTGGCCGGCCTCGGCTTCGGCCTCGGTTTGGCGTTCGCCAGGGCCGCCCTGGCCGTGGACTGGCACCTCGAAACCCAGGCCGGCCTGAGCCAGGAGTTCCATTCCAATATCCGGCTCCTGCCACGCCAGCTCGGGCCCCGCGCGGTCTGGGGCACCGATCTCGGCTTCACGACCCGGCTGATCGCCCGCGAGGCCCATTGGCAGGTGCAGGGCCGCGCCCGCCTGCAGAATCAGTTTTATGCACCGATCGAACATATCGATGCCCAGAACCAGTTTCTCGACCTCGACGCCCATTACGCCACCGAGCGCTCGCGCTGGGCGCTCACCGCAAACTATACCGACGATGCCCTGCTGGCCTCGCAGTCCGATGAACTGGTGGGCATCGTGCTGACCCGGGTCCAGCGCAGCCTGACCTCGTTCGCCCCCGCCTGGACCTATGCCTGGAGCGAGCGCACCCGCTTCACCCTCGGCTATAGCTATCATGCCGCCGACTACGACGCCCGCACCCAGTTCAGCTATGTCGATTCGCGTTCGCACACCGCGTCCGCCGGCTTCGAGCATCAGCTCACCGAACGCCTGGGGCTCAACGGCACGCTGGCGTATACCGCCTACCGCGCCGACCAGCGCGCCATCGATTACGTCAATGCCATGGCCGGCTTCCGGTACGCCGTCACCGAGACCCTCGACATCGGCGTCTCCGGCGGCGGCCAGTACAGTTTCTCGGAAACCGAGCTGCGGACCTTTCGGCAGGCGCTCGTCTTCATCGGCCCCATCCCCGTCCGGGTGCTGATTCCGGAGGACGTCACCCTGAAGGACGCCCAGTTCGGCCCCCTGGTCACCGCCACCGCGCGCCAGCGCTTCGAGTCGTCCGAATGGCAGCTGGATTATTCCCATCAGATCAGCCCGTCAATCAACGGCACCCTGTTCGAGTCGGACCGGGTCGTGCTCACCGGCCGCCACCGCTTCTCCGAGCGCCTCAACACCTCCCTGACCCTGTCCTACACCGATCAGGCGTTCCCCTTGTTCAACGGCGAAATCCTCAGCCAGGTGTCTTACCGGCTCGGCGCCGAGCTCACCTACGCCCTGACCGAGCACTGGCGCCTCAGCGGCACCTACCAGTACGCCCTCCGCGATCTCGGCGACCGCGATGGCGCCTTTTCCGGCCGCCAGGACGACCATGCCGTGTTTCTCCGGCTCAAGTACGATTTCGATCCCTTTCAGTTTTGAGATTGAGTACCCATCAATGGAAGAAAAAGCCCTCAGCGACTATCTCGCCACCTTCCGCCGCCACAAGACCGCCTTCGCCGCGATCTCGGCCGGCCTCTTCACGCTCAGCCTCCTGGCCGCGCTGCTGCTGCCCCCGACCTACCGCTCCGCCGCGACGATCCTGATCGAGGAGCAGGAGATCCCGGCCGACCTGGTCCGCTCCACCATCACCAGCTATGCCGCCGAGCGCCTGCAGATGATCAGCCAGCGCGTGATGACCCGCTCCCATCTCCTCGCCATCGTCGAGAAGTTCGATCTCTATGCCAAGGCGCGTCTCACCCGGACCACCGACGAGATCATCGAGCGGATGCGCGAGGACATCGCCTTCCAGCCGATCAGCGCCGAGGTCATCGATCCCCGCTCCGGACGGCCGACCAAGGCCACCATCGCCTTCAGCCTGTCCTACGACGCCCCTCGCCCCGACACCGCCCAGCGCGTCGCCAACGAGATCACCTCGCTCTACCTCGAGGAGAACCTCAAGACCCGCACCCAGAAAACCGCCGAAGCCTCCGATTTCCTCACCGAGGAGGTCGAGCAGATCGGCGCCTATGTCGGCGAACTCGAGCAGAAGTTGGCCCAGTTCAAGGAGGCCCACATGTACGCCCTGCCCGAGCAGAAGGCGCTCAATCTGCAGTTCCTGCAACAGACCGAGCACGAGCTCCAGGCGCTCGACGTGCAGCTGCGCACGCTCCAGGAGCGCGCCATCTATCTGGACGCGGAGCTCGCCCAGATCTCGCCCGATACCCCGATCATCTCGGATACCGGCCAGCGCATCCTCAGCAAGCAGGACCGCCTGAAGCACCTCGAGACCGAACTGGTCGCCCTCACCAGCCGCTATTCCGACAAGCACCCGGACGTGGTCAAGGCGCGCCGCGAGCTCGAGGCCCTGCTGCGCGAACTCGGGCCTATCGACAATTCCCTCGACACGGTCAAGACCCTCGCCCATCTGCGCGGCGAACTGGCCGTGCTCGAGGACACCCATGCCCCCGATCATCCCGATGTGATCGCCCTGACCTCGAAGATCACCGCCTACGAGGAGTCCCTCGCCGCGGCGGCGCCCGAGACCACCGCCCGCGCGGTCGCCGCCCGCCAGCCCGACAATCCGGCCTATCTCAACCTGTCCGCCCAAAAAGCCGGCACCCTTCAGGAGCTCGAGGCGCTCCGCAAACGCCGCATCGAGCTTCAGACCAAGCTGGCCGATTACCAGGATCGCCTGCAGCGCACCCCCGATACCGAACGCCAGTATCTGGCCCTCATGCGCGATTACGACAATGCCGCCAACCGCTACCGCGAGCTCCGCGCCAAGCAGATGGAAGCCCAGATCGGCGAACAGCTGGAGCGCAAGAGCAAGGGCGAGCGCTTTTCCATCATCGAGCCGCCCCTGCTCCCGGAAAAACCGATCAAGCCCCACCGCCCGGCCATCGCCGTCCTCGGCCTGATCCTCGGCCTCGCCGCCGCCGTCGGCTATATCGTCCTGCGCACCACCCTCGATCACACCGTGCGCACCCCCCGCAACGTCGCCGCCCTCGCGGGCGTCGCCCCGCTCGCGGTCATCCCCTATCTCGTGACCGATGACCTGGCCGTCGACCAGACCCGCCAGCGCTGGCTCCTCGCCGGCCTCGGCCTCGGCGCCCTGCTCCTCGTGCTGGGCCTGGTCCATTGGTTCTGGAGCCCGCTCGACGTGCTCTGGTTCCGCAGTCTCCGCAAATTCGACACCCTGCTCGGCTAACCCCTCATCTTCGACCCGGAGTGCCTCTTATGGAATCGACCGTCCCCGTTCTCGACAAAACCCGCACCGCCTCCCTGCAGCCCGCCGCGCGGATCGAGTACACCACCACCCGCTCGCTCGAGGTCAGCCGCGAGGTCCTGCGCCGCCACCGCCTGATCGCCGGCTACGAGCCGGGCCCCTACCTCGACGCCTACAAGGTGCTCCGCACCAAGGTCCTCCAGATCCTCCGCGAACACGGCTGGAACGCCCTCGCCGTCACCAGCCCCAACCCCCAAGCCGGCAAGACCGTCGCCGCCATCAACCTCGCCCTCAGCCTCGCCCTCGACGTCAGCCAGACCGTCCTCCTGGTCGATGCCAATCTCCGCCGTCCCGCCGTCCATACCGCGTTCGGCTTCACCCCCCGCTACGGCCTCGCCGATTACCTCCTCGACGACGTGCCCATCGAGCGCCTCCTCATCAATCCCAAGGGCATCGGCCGCTTCGTCATCCTCCCCGGCAGCCGCCCCCTCCCCGACTCCGCCGAACTCCTCGCCTCCCCCAAGATGGCGCGCCTGGTGGACGAGTTGAAGCACCGCTATCCCAGCCGCATCGTGGTGTTCGACCTCCCCCACCTGACCACCGCCGACGCCCTCGCCTTCGCCCCTCACGTCGATGCCGCCCTCCTCGTGATCGAGGCCGGCCGCACCACCCAGACCCAGCTCACCGACGCCCTCACCCAGTTGAGCACCACACCCATCCTCGGCACCCTCCTCAACAAGGCCGAACCCCTCCCCGAACCCTGACCGAACCCTTGGACGCCAGGGCATTTTCACACCGCCCGTACCGGAACCCGCTCGCCGATGGGGCCGTCGGCAAGGGATTGCCGACCCGGCCACTGTAGGTCGCAGGGTTCCGTTCATTGCTCGTCTTCCTCCTCATCCGGATCGACCTCATAGCTACCTCCGGCCGGGCTCGGTTCCGAAGCATTTTCGCCGGCCTCCTGCCAAGGCGTGACCTGCAAGTCCTCGAGCTTAAACTGAAATGCCTGGGCCTCGTTCTCGGCCCGTACCGAGCTGATCTGGGTGAAAGGCTCACCTTCGGTAAGCGCCTCCCAAAACCCCTTGCCCCGGTACTTCGTGAGCAATTCGCGATTAGCCCGGTATAAACCTTCGTTTTTCTCCGTGCACTCCTTTATCCAACGGGACCGCTCGGCTACCGCACTGACCAGCAGCTCGTTGTCCTGCCGGTACTTTTTCAATTCGCCAATCGCGGCGCGCAGACGCTCGTTGAGGCCGTGTATGCGTTCGGAGTCCTGATGAATGCGTCCCTGAAGCGATTCATTACCCGCCCGGAGATTATCCAGACTGCGCTTCTGCTGCTGAACCAGGTTTTCAAACCCTTCCAGCCGCCGGACCTGTTCCTCCAATTTCTTGACATGCTCCAGCAGAGCGCTCCTTTCCGTTTCCAGAGCCGCCTTCTCCTGGCTCAACTGACGCAGCATGCCCTGCGCCTTGCGCAAGGCTTGAGCGGCGGCGTCTTGCCTGGGGGCCTGAGCGTGCGCTAGGGAAGAACCGAATACGGAAGCACAGCATAGCGACAGAAAAAAAACCGCCGATCGGGTCCGCAGCCCCGAGAACGACGAATTCAGACCGAATGGACACATACTCGACCTCGATGCATCAGAACCGGGCGTTCAAGTCGACCAGCAGCACGTCGATCCCTAACGGAGGACCGTCGATTTCGTCGGCGCTAAGCCAGCGGATATTCGCCCAGGTATTCTTCGCCAAGCCATAAACCATGCCGGCCATCCACCCTTTCGCATCGGTGCCGGCCAAATGGAAATTGGAATCCGTGAACGCATCGAGTACCGAATCGCGCTCAAGATACTTGTAAGCGAAGAAAGTGCTCCAGTCGCCGAATTTACGGATTTCCGGCCGGCCCACGTCGAGGCGAACCTGGAAGGCGGTGGTTTTCGGCTTGATGTCCAAACCGGTACGACGAAGAATCTCCTTTCGGTCGAATCCGATATTCTCCGAGAAGTTGGCCGTCAACATGATGTGATTGGCGCCGAATCCGCCGTAATCCAGAGCGAGCATCGCATCGATGATATCGAAGTCCGACGCCAGGCCAACGAGTCGGGTGTTGACGTTCGTATCACTAGGATCGTTGCTGATTCGAGCCAGGCTATTGCCCTTGGTAAAAAACGCCGGCGCCGTCCAATCGTTCCTGCGACTGCCGAGTGCATTAGGCAGCGCCACGATATTCTTGTAGTCGTAATAGGCGATACCGGCCTTCATGCGTGTGCTCGACCCGAAATGCCAATCCAGCCCGGTCTGCGCCGCCCACAGCCATTTGTCCTGGGATTCCAGCTCGATTTCCTGGAGGGGGAATGCGCCCAATGTCAGGAAGACCGCATTGGGCACCGAAGACCCCATGTTGATCTGGCGGTATTGCGGCCCCGACTTGAAGTAGTTCTCCGCGAGCGCCGTCTTAGGTCCGATAGGCAGGCGGAACGTGCCTGCGAAGCCTTCGAAACTGAGGTCCGGGTCGAACATATTGTCCGTGGACAGCCAGGGATTGGCGAAACGTCCGGCCCAAACGGTGAACCAGTCCCTTCCCTTGTCGTCCACGTAGTCGTATTGCAGGAACGCCCGATCCAGCGCCACCTCATACTGTTTTCCGTATTGTCCCAGGGTTTGATTGATGGAAATCGGGCTGCGGTCGTTGCTGGTGGCGAGGCGAACGCCTGCCTTGAAGTGTTCGGCGATTTGAGCTTCCAGCCCGAGGCGGAAGCGAATGCGATAGCGCTGGCGGTCAACCGTGGTATTCAGGAAAGCGGACTCACCTGCGGCGGTGATACCGCCCTCCTCGTTAATGACAGGCCAATTGAGATAGCTGCCTTCCTGATTGTCATCCGCAAATAGCTGATTCTCGAAGCGCACGCGGAAATCGCCCGACAGCTTGAACCGATTCACCCAGTCCGGCAGAGCCGCCGGCACACCCCATTTTTCCGTCTTGGCCTGGGACTTGACTTCCTTTACCACTTCGTCGCGCAGTTCCTTGCTCACCTCGGCACGAATCTCGTCCTTCACGAAATCGGGAACGTAAGTTACGCGTATCGGCCCCGGCTTGCCCTTGCCCGGACCACCCCGTGTTGCAGCGACCCGCGCTTCTTTCGCGGCTTCCGCCCTAGCCTCGGCCTCCGCCTTGGTCTCGGCCTGCTTGATCATCTCCTCCGCCTTCGATTTGTCGATGATTCCCTGCTGTACCAGAATATCGATCAAATTAAGCGTGGTGTTCTTCAGCTTCAGCAGTTCCTCCTTCTCTCCCGCCGCCGCGGTGGAGGCCAGGATCAAGGCCAAAGGTGCGGCGAGAAGCTTGCGGTCTGCTTTCATGAAATTCCCCAAGTCGTTCGGTTCTTAAAAGTGTCAGTGTCGGTTGTGTAGGATGGGCAAAGGCCGATAGGCCGTGCCCATCGTTCCCGACCGAGATGGGTCCGCTTCACTTGGCCCATCCTACAAAGCATTTTCAGCTCCGGATTAGGAGCGTATGCGGATCTTTACCGGCTGAGGCATGTTCTCCGGCGGAGGCTTGAGCTTCGAGCGGAGCGTCTCCAAGGCCGAACGCAAGGCTTCGTCCACATCGTCGTTGCCGCTGGAAGTGCCCAGTTCGGCTCGGGAAACCCTTCCGTCGGCACTGATCCAGATTTTCGCGATCACCGAAATCTTTTTGTCCCGTGCCTTGCTCTGGCTCAGCTTCTCCCGCAACTCGTCCGCAATCTGGCGCTGCAATTGCTGGCCGTACCAGATGATGGCGTTGCCGCCGCCCCCGCCGATGAGCCCCCTTCCGCCTTTCTTGCCGACCAGTCCGAAGGCGTCGGAACCCGCCGCGCCGTCCGCATCGACGCCCAAATCCTCGCCCGGCGGCGGCTCGTCCGCTTGCTGCTCGGGTTCCGGCTCGGGCTCCGGCTCCGGTTCTTCGATCTTCTCCTCCTTGATCTCCGGCTCCGGCGGCTTTTCCTCGGGCGGGGGCGGCGGAGGTGGCGGGGGCGGTTGGATCACGGTGATCTGCTGGACCTGTTTCTTGGTCTGCACCGGCTTATCGAAAAGGTCCTTCAGAAAAAAAACCGCCACCGCGATCAGGACGATCAGAACCCCGCCGATCCCGAGCGGCAGATAGCGAAGCCAGGTCTTCTTGCTCATGGCGGGCGACGAAGAGAAGGCTTACTTCACCAGCTTCTGCGTCACCAGGCCGAGCTGGCTGATCTGCAACCGCGTCACGACGTCCAGCACGTCGATGACTTTCTCGTACTGGATGGTGGCGTCGGCCTTGAGCACTACCGGCAGGTCCGGCGTCGCTGCCTTGTACTGCGCCAGCCGGGTTTCCAGCTCCTGCAGGCTCACCGGGTAGGTGTCGAGATAAATGGTGCCGTCCTGGGTGATCGAGATCGCCTTGGTTTTCGGCTTGGACAGGGCAGGCGTGGCGCTGGCCTTGGGCAGGTTGACGGTGATGCCCTGCACCGTGGCGGTGGTCATGATGATGAAGATCAGCAGCAGCACGTAGGCCACGTCCAGCATGGGCGTGATGTTGATGTCGTCGTAGACCTTCTCTTCGGATTCGACTTTCATGGCTTATCCTCCGCGGTGGCGGTCGGCCAGGCGTTCGGAGACCAGGGCCAGGAATTCGTCGGTGAACACCCGCATTTCCGCGGTGAGGTCCTTGATTTGGGTGAGCAGGTAGTTGTAGCCGAACAGGGCCGGGATGGCGACGGCGAGACCCGCGACGGTGGCGAGCAGCGCGCCGGAGATACCGGGCGCGATCGAGTTGATGTTGACGTCGCCTGTGGCGGCGATCACGGCGAAGGTGATCATCACCCCGAGGACGGTGCCCAACAGGCCCAGAAACGGGCCGCCGGAGATGGCGATAGTGAGCAATACCATATTGCGGTTGAGCTTTTGCCCCTCGCGCACCACCGCCGCGTCGAGCCGCGCCCGCAGCACGTTGAGCGCCTCGTCGGTCAAGGGTTGGTTGGCCAAGGTGCCGAACCGCTTTTTGAGCTCCTGAACCCCGGCATGATAGACGTGGTAGACGGGAGAACTCTGAAAGTGGTCATGCTTGCCCACCACCGCGGCGAGGAACTCCGATTCGCTCAGTTCCTTTTCTTCCTCGGTTTCTTCCTGATCCAGCGCTCCGGGATCGGCGGAAGCGTCCATGTTCCGATATTGGTCGAGGAAGGCGCGGTTGTCCTTATTGGCCCTGGAGATAGCCAGCCCCTTGGTGACCATCACCAGGGCGCTGATCACGAACATGACGCCGCACAGGGCGATCACCACCCAGCCGTCGACGGTCAGACTTTGCAGGATGATGACGAAATAATTGGGACCGCCCGCCCCTTGCTTGGATTCGTCCTGGCCGAAACCGAGAACGTTGAAATCGGCGCTTTGGCTGCGCGCCAAGAGCTTGATCCAGTCGGCGCTGCGCGCCGTGTTGGCAATCTGAACCTCGTCCAGAAAGCCGATGAGGCTATCGCCTGCGGCGCCGGCGCCCAAGGTCACCATCGGATTCATCGGCCCCGCCGAAGCCGGCGACTCGCCCGCCTTGTTGCCGTCCAGGTACAGTTCCAGCTTGTCCGTCCGCAGAACCACGGCGATGTGCTGCCACTTGCCGAGTTGCAACGGCGCGGGAGACGTCTCGACCCCTTGGCCGTTGTTCGCATATTTCGCGACCAGGCCGGTGTCCCGAACCGACAGCTCCAGCGCGTTCTCGCCTTCCGCCGCGTGCAAGACGTAAGCATTCGACTGGGCCTGATCGATCTTCAGCCAGGCGGAAAAGGTCCAGCCTTTATCGGGCGAAAGTTGCAGAGCCGGATTGGCATTGATCGCAATGCCGCCCGCTCCGGTGAATTTGGCCGCTGCGCCGATCCAGCCCGCAGGCTCCGCCGCGGCCTTGGAATCCGCCGCATGGTTGCCGTAGGCGGTGGCGTCCTTTGGCATCGGGTCCGTCTCGTCGAAATGCAACACCAGCGCCTGATGCACGTCGTAGGTCCCGTTCGCGTCGCCGCCATCCGGCGCTTCGGCGTTGCCGTAATACATCCAGATCGAATCGGTGCTGATCCCGCCGCGGAACTGCGGCGCCTTGACCCAGACCAGGGCCATCTCGTTGATCGCGTCGAACTTCTCGACGTGATGTTTCAAAGGCGTCTTGTCGTCCGCCATGAAGCGGATATCCCTGCCGTTCTCGGCCAGGTCCAGGAAATAGGCGAAATTGCCGGCATGCAGGCGGACCAGCACCGGAAACTCGGCCAAGGTCTCCTGGACATCCGCGCCGGTGACTCCGCCGTCCAGCGCGATCGGTTTGCGCGACGACCAAGCGTCGTTCCACCAGGCGTGAACCATACCCGGAACGAGCACCAACCCCAAGGCCAGAGCGTAGACCTTCGCTTTCATGTAAGTTCTTGTATTTACTTGTTTCGTAATACCGTTATTGTGTCCGATCAATGTTTCAGAAACGTTACGTGGACATGTCGATCCCGTTACGGATTCGCGTCATTGGCGACAGGCCCTCCATCAGGTATCAACTGCAACCCGCCTTGCCTGATCTCACATCACCCACGCTGCAGTCGCCGAAACCGACCACGTCCACCGACAACAAAGCCGCATTTTGATTTCCGTTGTTCCGGGCAGAGTTCTCGTTGTCCTTGTCGCTCATGCTTTCCGTGGACTGCTCGGCGGTCTTGCTCACGCCAGCCGCGGCGCTGGCGGCGCCGAGATCCGGGGTAACGACCGCAGGAGCGGTCGGCACGCCGGTCGCCTGTCCCCCGGCGCTGATGTTGTCGGCGCCGATCACCGCGTTCGCGGCGAGCGTCAGATCGCCCGCGCTGCGTATGCCTGCCTCTCCGGCGTTGATGACGCCGCGCGGCGTTGCCAGGTGAATGGCGCCGCCCACGACTCCCGAAGGCGCGTCAGTAAATATGCCGTTGCCGGAAATCTCCGGATCTTCGTCCGGAATTCGGTTTCCGTTCTCGTCATACTTGTATTTCGGTTTGGAGGCGGCGAAATCGGCCTTCGAACCCGCTCCGGCATCGATATCCCCATTCGACGACCAGCCCGTCAAATCGCCTCCGTTCAGGGTTGCCGCGCGAGACTGGTTCACCTGAATGTCGCCGTCGGCAAACATGTCGATGGCGCCGCCCTGCAGAGTCACGACGCCAAGCTGGTCGGTGGATTTCTGCCCGGCCACCTTCACGGATAGACCGAGGTTTATCAGGCCGCCCGGTGTCAGCATCCGGATGTCTGCCGGTGCCCGCGTATGTATCTTGCTAAAGAACAGCTTGATGTCCCCCTGGTATTTGCCCGAGAACAGCGTTTCGATCGCGTCGAAGCCTCTCGCATAGAAGCGTTCCCAATCGGCCTCGCCGCCGGCTTTCGCCTTGGCCGCCGCGTCGCCCGATTCGCGCAGCTCGGTGAAATAGATATCGAGCAGCAGAGCCAACTGATGATCGAGACTCATCCCCCGGAAAGCGGCAAGCACCGAGTCGTCGTCGCCGGATACGTCGAATCCCCGTGCGGCCATGAAGCGCTTCAGCTCCTGCCGATAGTCCGTGGACTGCGCCAGGTAGCGTTCGGTGAAGCCGGCGTAATTCGGTTGTTCCTTGAGACCCGCCATCAGGGTCAATGACGTTCCCGCCTTCGGAAGAGCCGGGTTTTCGCGATTGCCTACCGTTTCGATGCCGACTGCCGCTCCAAGATCAATGTCGCGGCCGGTGAGAAGATACAGATTGCCCGGTCCCGCAACCTTGAGAATGTTGTCGATTTGAGGGATGAGTGCTCCGGTGGTACGGTCGATGAAGTCGGTCAGCAATCGGAAATCGCGTCCCGCCTTGATGACGCTGACATCGTTCGGCCGGAGGTTCTGGATCAGGAAACTGACGTCCCGTATGTCCCGGCCCGCTTCCGCGTATATCGGTTTGGGCGAATGGAAGAACAACGGGTTACCTTCGGACGACACGATGTCCCCCTCCTTGGCCACGATTCTGGCCGGCTCGGGATCGTCTTTATGGACCGGGATCGGCGCGTGGACATTGCCCGTGAGGTTCAGCAGCGGAAGGACGCCAGTTTCATAATTGCCGGTCGGCAGCGCCGCGCTGGGCAACAGATTCGGGTCGGCGTCCGACTGCCCCACATCCACGCGGCCAACTTTCAACGACCCGGAACGGATGTCCTTGCCGGCCAGTAACTCGAAGGTTCCGAGCTTCTGCGGGAACAGGACGAACGGACGCTCGATCTCGATATCCCCCGACCAGGCCCGAACGCTCAAGGAGCCAGGATATACATTCAGGGCGTGGGCCTCGCTGACGCTGAGGAGGGGCGAGGGGATCGGAGAATAGGTGGTGTAGACGGAATTGACGATCGCCGAGTCGTTCGCCAGTTTCACCGAACCGCCCAGAGACGATAAGGTGATTCCGCTGTTTTCCGAATAGGTGCTGAAGAAGGTGTCGACGATATCGGTCCTCAGGCGCTCCGCCAGCAGCGTGGGATTGAAGATGGACCCTACCTCGATGTCGCCGCCCGCTTGAACCTCGATCTTCGCATCGCCCAGGGCGAACAGAGGGCCCGAAGTGTACTGTTGACCGCCGGCAATTTGGCCGCCGGCCATGATCCCGCCCTCTCCACTCGCCACGTAAAAAACGCCGCCCAACACATCGCCTGCGGCTTTCACGGCCAAATCGCCGCCACCCCGGATATTGACCTCGTTGGAACTGAAAACCGGCTGGCCACGCGAGACCCGCTCAAGCTTGCCCACTTGCTTGCCGGTCGTGGGAATCACGACCGAAAGATCGAAGATGCTGCCCCCGGCCCGGATGTCCACGTCGCCGCCACCCAGCGCTCCAACATTCTGGCGGAAACCCAGTGCATCGGCGGGGATCACGAACTGTGATGTCCCGATGGTGTCCAAGGCCAACGCCCAGGCCGTCGGGCGAGCCAATTCGGTTTGATCCCGGGTTTGCCAGCTTCCGGTACGCACCAGCCAATCGAAGAGCTGCTTGGTGGGTGCGCCGTTGATATCACCCTCCACGTGGATCGAAATGTCCCCGCCGTCCACCGGATATTCGCCGTAAAAATTGGACGACACGAAGCTGGCCGGAAGCGTGCCGTAGCGGCTATCGGTTTCCGGACGTCCGGCGGTGTAGATTGCTGCCGTTTCTCCGTTCAGCGTGAGATTCCCGCCGGCACGGATATCGATGTCACCGGTGCCGGTGCGCACCTTTGCGTCGGCCTCCACCGTGAAGTTCCCGACGGATTCCTCCACGTTTGCCACCACCTTTTTCACTACCATGACCTTGTTGAAATCGGCCGCCGAAACATCGGCACCGGCGATGAGCCGGTAACTCCAGGATGGGCCGGCCTGTAGCAGGTCGTTGACCTGTTTGCTGGTACCCGGAATGGGTCCTTTCGCGAATCCATCGGTCAGGGATTTGGCGACAGTCAGATTGCCTTCAGAGCGAATCGTCAACGTACCGGGCTTCCCGGTATAGCTCCAGATGCTCGGATCCCTGAAATCCCAGATCGTGTTCAAGGCCAGGTCGCTGCTGCTCGTGACGTCCAGTCCCGGCATAACATCGAAACCGCCTCCGACTCGGGCCGCGATATCGACCGCGTGGCTCATGAACGCTGCGGTGCTTGCGGCCCATGCCGAAATGTCCGCGTTATCGATCTCGCCGTCGCCGTCCTCCCGGACCAGCACGCCCTCCACCTGCTTCACGGCGGCGCCCACGACGGTGCCCCCCACCGGATCGACGGCGACTTCGTCCCCTGTCCCGTCTCCGTTTGTATCGAGTTGAAGCGCACGCAGGGTCACTTCGCCGCCCTCGGCTCCCGAGACATCGATGACGGAACCATCGTCCACGCGAATCCGTCCCAAGCCATCGCCGTCGGTATCGGTGGTGCTGAGAATGACGCGACCGCCTTTTTCGCCGGCGCCCGCCGCCCGGGCCAGAATGGCTGATCCGCCTAGAAGATGGACATCGTCGCCCGCCGCAAGAAGAACCCGGCCGCCTTTCCGCCCCGAGGCGTCCAGCGTGCCCGAAAGCATCACGCTGCCCTGATCGGCGGAAAGCTCGATCACGTTCGCGACGATTCCCGAAACGTTCAGATCGCCCGAACCGGCCCGAACGTCCACCGCGCCGAAGCTGCCCGATAAGGACAGTCCTTGCGAAAAAGTCAGACCCGCCAATTCGATCGATCCAGGAACATAGCCGGCCGCCGCGCCGCCGGAAAGACTTCCTCCGAGGGCGACGTCGCCCCGTGGCGCCTTCACGGAAAGGCTCCCGGCGTCACCGCCGCCGGCTGCGCCCGAAAAATCGACGGTGGAACCGGGGCTGACGCTCACGAAACCCTCGGTCGAAGACAAGCGGACGCTGCCTCCCGGTACGAACGCATCGGATACGCCGGGGAAGTCAAGGGCGACGCCCGAGACGTCGATCCGTGCCGTGGGATCCAGCACCACACCGGTACGTCCGGACAACTCGAAGGTGCCGCCCGGCATGACGATCCCCCCCCCGAACTCGACGAAATCCGCCTCTGCAAGCCAGCGGGCGCCGAATCCGCTTTCGGAAGCAACAGATGTGGAATCCGGCGAGGTAAAGATCAGACGATGGTCCGGCACATGCAACTGCGTATTGGTGCCGCTCGATGCCGAAATTACCGGAGCGGAAATGTTCAGATCTCCGTCGAAACGGAAATCGCCGCGACCGGCCCCGATCAGGGAGCCGGAAGCGCTCCAGCTCGAGGAGGCAAACCCCTCGAACGCGAACGCGCCTGTCCCCAGGCTGATCGTTTCCGATTCCACGGTCAGAAGGCCCGTGCCCGTCCCTGCCGTGTCAAACTCCACGCCATTGGGGTTCGAGAACGAAACGCGATTAGCTCGGACCACGGCGCGATCTCCCGCTGCGCCGAAACCGGTCAGCCCGGCGCCCCGGACGTCCAGCGCACCGGTATCCACGAGTACCGAACCGAACACCTTGACGTCGCTTCGGCTGCTCAGGATCAGCTCTTCCGGCCGCATGGCATTCAGGCGGTCCTGCGACAACAGGAAGCCGCCGGTACCGCCTGGAGCGTTCCCGAGGCTGATGGCATCGGCGCCGAGATACAGAGACCCGCCGTCGATCTGCAGTTCGCCGTCCAACCGGTTGTCGGAAGTTCCGGCTGTGTTCTTGGTCGCATCGATCAGCATCGATCCCTCGGCGCGCAGCAACGCCCCCCCCTCCAAGGCTACGAAGCCGCTCGCTCCGGCAACGCCATCGCGCGCAATGCCTCCCTGCCGACCGGCCGACACGCGAACCACCGCGCTGTCGCCCGTGACGCTCAAGCCCGCTTCGGCGCGCTCGGACCGGCCCGTGCTCGATACGCTGCCGCCGGACTTGACCGTCACACCCTCCTTCGCGGCAAGAATCAGGTCGTCGCCTTGCAGCGTCGCGCCGTTTTCGACCGTGACCGTTCCCGCTTTCACATCCAGCGCGAAGCCGCCTCCCTGGGCTCGGCGGAAACCGCCGAGCAGAATGCTCTCCGCGCCGAAGCGGCTCAGCTCGTCCGCGGCGATTTCCACTACCGACCCGGTCGCGCCATCGGAACGGCGCGGTACGATGGCCAAATTATCGGCGGCGATGTCAAGCCGCCCGCCACGGCCGCCACCGTCCGCTGCCGCCTTGAGGGCGCCCTCGATAACCAGGCGGTCCTGCACCGCCACCGACAGTTGACCCGCATCACCCGGCAGCAGCGGCAACGCCGTCTCCCGGGTTGCGGCACGCGTCCGATAGAAGTCCGAGGCCAGAGTTTCGTTGTATTCCGAGCGCAGCCGAGCGGCAGCGCCGGATTCAATAGCAAAACCGCTCCACACGGCGTCCCTGATACCCGTGCCGGCGACGCCGCGATATCCCGCGACGATCGGTACGCCATCGTCGCGGCGACGCACTTCTCCCGCCGAGATGCCGGAGTTGTCGGGTTCCGCCGTAACCAGATAGGCGCCCGGCAGCAAGGCATAGTGAGCCGGGAGCAGGGTGTATTCGCCTTCCGGCAAGTCGCCGTAGCCGGCCAGATAAATATTGTCTCCCGCCTTCAGTCCCGATGCCGGGAATTCGTTGTGGTCGTAGGGCGCGTAGCGGCCGGTCAATCCCGGCAGGATGGCGAACTTCTCCTGATAGTCGATTTCCCCGCTCAACACCCTGGGGTCCAGCGGATCCAGGTAATCCGACGAGCCTCCCGGACCGGGAACGAATTCGAACGCATAAAGATCGCCGCCTCCGGACACATCGACTACGGAGCCAGCCGCAATTTCGACCGTTCGTCCATCCAGCGTGATGACCTTGTCCGGCGGCGCGTCGTCGAACACGAGCTTGAAGTCGCCTCCCCATGGGTACAGCCAGTTCTGCCCGCCCTGCAGGCGACCGAAGGGAACCGTCATTCCCTCGCCCGAGACCGACAGCAGGCTGCCGGGAGCCAGGATGATTCCGTTGGCGGAGTTCACCTCGATGCCACCGAACGGCGCTTTCAGCGCGCCGTGATGAACGAAATTCGGCACGTCCAGAATGACCTTCCCACCGGCGGAAAGAACCGGAGACGACTCGCCGCGCGACCGCGTGGTCAGCGTCCCCTCCGGATTTCCCGCGATCGCCAGACGGAAGGTGCTGGCCGTGGTGGGGTAAATCTGCGCAGCCGCCATGCTGACGTTCGCCGCGGTATCGAATTCGCCGTGGAAGTCCCTGATCCGATCGACTACCTGGCCCGTCTCATCCTTGATTTCCACCAGCCGGCGAACCCCTCGGAGTCGGATATCTCCGTCGCTGTTCAGATTGATGTTGCCGAATCCCTTGGTAGCGGTGCTGCCCACGAGATCGACCAGCGAACCGGAAGCGTTGAGCGCAGCCGGGCCGAGACTGGGCGCAGCGAGGTTTTCCCAGCGCCGGTCCTCGGAAAAGCCCAGGGCGAGATACGGCGCCGACATACTCACCTCGGCTCGGTCCGAGGCGGATTGCGGCGCCCAACTCAGTACCGGCGCGTCCAGGACGATTTCCCGCTGCGCCGCGAGGGTGACATCCCCCTTGAAACGAATTTCGTCTTTTGGAATCGGGCTCTTATTCAGCAACGTACTGACCCGCAACTCGATGTTGGCGAACCCGCCCTGTTTGATGGTATCGGCAGCGATCCGTCCTTCGCTCCACATTTCCGCGGGTACATCGTCGCCCGGCTTCCAACCGGAAGGCAGCGCCGAGGCAGTGCCTGCGCGGATTTCGATCACGCGAGGATCACTTGGATAAAGCCTCTGTCCACCGCCGACGATTTCAGCATCGGGACGCTCCTCGTTCCGCAACGCCGTATCCAGCGTCAGCGACAAGATCCCGCCGGCGGCCCCTGCGCCGGTCGGTGCGGCCTTCAATGTGCCGTCGACGACGAAACCTTCCGAAGCGGTTACGCTGATGGAACCCGAATGAGTCGCCACCGGAGTTTCCTCCAGCGTGAACCCGAGCCCCGATGCCTTGGCCTGGGGCACGTCGAAAACGCCCGTTCCACCGGTCACGTCCACGACGGACCCCTTTTGCACCACCACGAAGCCGCGCTCGGCCCGCAGATCGACCGTGCCGCCGGAAATCACCTTGCCTTCGCGCCAGCCCAACCGGTTCGGCGTGTAGAGAATCTTGCCCGCCACGGAAATATTCGAATTCGCCCCCAGAAAAACCCCCTTGTTCGGCAGAAACGCGGAACTATTGGGGTCATCGGGCACCGTGGAAATCAGGGAAATATGTCCCCCTGCAGCGTTGATGCCGCCATCGAAAAACACGCTGCTGTCCGAGGACAGCACAATCTCCGCGCCGGGATCGGCGACGATGCGGGCATCGCGACCTACGGTCACCGAAGCACCGGGCCGTCCCAGCTGGTTCAACGACTGCGCCAAAGCCAGGGTCAGGTCGGTCGGGCGGCGCTGGAAGTCGGGCAGGGTCTCCTCGGTGGCCACGCCCGCCGAGACCAGACGGCGCGCCGAAGACCGGTTGGCGAAATCCTCCTTCAGCAGCAGGGTTTTGCCGATAAGATCGATTTCGGTACCCTCCGCGACGGTCACCCCGTTCTGGTTGGAACGGATTTCGTAGCGGCCGAACCCGCCTTCGCGGAAAAAGGCCGGCGGCAGCCAGAGCGGGCGCAGGGGATCGGATGGCGAGCGAAACGGGGCGCTTGCCGCGACCACCGCCTCGTTACTCGTCAAACTCAAGACTCCGCCTTCGTCGAGACCGAAAGCCCGTAGCGTGGGGCGCCCCTGCTCGTCACCCAGAATCAGGTTGGAGCCATCTGGTCCAGCCGCCTCCAGGCTGATCTCGCCGCCCGACCCGGAAACGAGGTTTCCATCGCGGTCCACCCAGGCCCCGCCATCCGCGAGAATGGCGCTGTCCGGGTCGAGCGTGAGGTTTCCCTCCGATTTTATTCTCACGGTCCCGCCGTCCACGGTCACGGGGCCGGTGGCGAATGCGGCGGAACGATCCAGGGGAAGATCGTTGACCCAGCGTCCGCTGACGTCGATCTCGGCCCCCCCGGCCAATCGGATATCACCCTTCAGATCCACCAATCGTTGCTGGAACACGCTGGAAACATCGACCGTACCCCCGGCGATATCGATCTTGCCGGAAACGTCCACTTGTCCGCCCTTCAGCGCCAGCGAACCACCATCCGGCAGATTGACGGCGGCGGTCTCCGGTATGTCGATGGCATTATTGGTCTCGACGGAGACATGGCGAACGCCCCCGGCTTCGAGCATGTCGGTCGAAATGACCGCGGGCTGCTCTTCGGAGCCGGCATCGCTAACCCCGCTGACCCCCTCAATCAAGTTGGCGATGGAGGCCAGCACGCCCGGCAGAGTTTGGTTCTGGAAGAGAATCTTCTGAGGACTATTGACGAAGCGGGCCAGGTCGATGAAAAGCCGGCCGCCGTCAGGACGCTCGTCGATGCGCCGCTGGTAGCGCCCTTCCTCCGTTCGGGCCAGCAATTCGCCCGCGAAAAACACCCGGTTGGCGCCGATATTGAGCGCGCCGGCCGCTCGGCCGTCGACATAGCCCGGTTCGAAGCGTCCGGGGAGGAAGGGACCCGGGATATCCCAGACCTTCTTAACGCCCCACCGCGTGTAAACCTTTTCCACCGTACCGAAAATCCGTGTCGGCCGTATGTTCGGATTCGCATCGCTGATCTCCACCAACCGCTCGTTCTGGACCAGGTGCGTCGTCGACAGGTAGCCGTCCTGATACTGAACCGAGCCGCCGGAAACGTCGATCCGCGCACCCGGCGCAACAACGACATCGCCCGCGGAATAGATGTTGACCTCGCCGCCTTCCGTGCTGCGCTCGTCGATGCCGCGCTCGATCAACGCCAGAGCGCCGGAAATATCGGCTATGGGCGTGCCTTTACGCGCGTCCACCCGCACGGTCTTGCCGAACAGGATGCTGTCTTTCAATAGGGGAGCATCTCGCAACTGATCGGAGCGCAGCTCAACATCCACCAGATTGCTTTCCATCGGCAGAGGCACATGCTTGACCCCGGAGACGTCGATGGAGCTTCCCGACTCCATGATCACGTGGGCATCGGCGACCGGGTCAGGCTCCCCCGTGAACGTATCGGCGTAGGACGGCGCGTTCATCTGCCGATTTTGCGGCGCCGCCGTCGCGGCGATATCGACTTCGCCGTGCGGCGCGACGATTCGGGCGTTCTCCCTGAGCCGTACCTGCCTTCCCATGATCTCCACGCGCGACTGTGGCTGTTTGGCCGAATCCTTCGCCATTCCGTCCTGGGGATCGAGGGTTACCTCGGTAAGACTATTCGGGCCGAGCGTCACCTTGGCGACGGTGTCCAGACCGTCGTTCAAAGCGTTCGGACGGCCGGTGCGATTGGCTTCGAGCACATAACCGGCGGTATCGAGGCGGACCGGCTGCCCGCCCTTCTCCCGCGCCAGCAGGCGCACCGTGCCGTTCACCTTCACCGAGGTGCTAGCGGAAACCAGTCCCTCCTGGTTCACCGCGAATCCCATCAGGGTGATATTGCCCCGCTTTGCGACGATTTGACCGATGTTTCTTACGTCGCCGCCGGTATTGACCTCCACCAGAAGATGTCCGGTGCTGGAATCGCTTTTGTCTTCCTGCAGATAGACCTTGTCCGTCGCCGCGGCCATGATGACCTGGCCGTCGTCCGCCCGGACCGAGCCGCTGTTTTCGATTGATGGCGCGAAGATCAGGATGCGGCCGTTGGGCGAATTGGTCTTGATCTGTGCGCCGGATTCGATCTCGACCTTGATTTTTTCGGGCTGCCCCTTTTCATTGAGCCGATAAACCTGGCCACTACCGGTCAGCGCGGCACTGCCGTTCTGGTCGATGACCTTGGTGATGCCCCGCTCCAGCACCTCGTCCGTGATGTTCAGCGTGGTCGCGACCAGGGTGTTGGCGTCAACCTTGGAATTCCGGCCAAATACGAAACCGTTCTGATTGACCAGGTAGATGTGCCCGTTGGCCGTCAGTTCGCCGAGAATCCGGCTGGGATCGTTTTGATAAATCCGGTTGAGGGCGATCGAGGTGGATGCCGGCTGGTTGAAGCGCACGGCGCTGTCCTCGCTGATATTGAAGCGATTCCAGTTCAATACCGCGCGATCGGTCTGCTGGTTGATGGTCATCGTGTTTCCGACAACCTGGCGCGTCGCATTGCCCATGGAGGCCCATACGTTCGCCGCCTCCGGAAGTTCCGCCCGCGCCGGCCAGGCGCCCCACACCGCCCCCCCCGCCACCAGGACGCGAATGCTCGCCGCCAGCGGCTTCAGGCGCGGACGTGTGGGACTATTCCGTCTCGTAACGTTTGCTTTTTTCGCCATTGCTGCAACCTCACTTTTCCCGGTCGGAGACGCCGGTTTTTCGCTTAGGGCCTATCCCAGTAGGCCGCTCGCCCTGAGCTTGTCGAAGGGTTTCTCGAGCCTACTGGGATAGGCTCTTAGCGCTTCAGAATTCATAAGCAACGCGGAAGTCCACGCGTTGCTCGCCGTTATCCACCGTGTTCACCTCGGCCAGGGGATACGCCCAGTCCAGTTCACCCGTGAAGTGCCTCCAGACCTGCAGGCGCAGCCCGGCGCCGGCGCTCGCGAGCTGGTATTGCGACGCCGTGCCCGGCAGGGATTTGACGATCCAAAGCTTGGCCGCGTCGAAAAATGCGAGCGCTCTCAATTCGTTCATGAATCCCCACCCGGCGGGCGCCAAAGATGGGCTGATGATCTCGACGGATCCCATGACGCCGTGATCGCCCAGCACTTCGGTCTGGTGATAGCCGCGCACGCTGGTCGGGCCGCCGGCAGAGAATTGCTCGTTACTGATCAGCGGCGAATCGGTCACCTGCCCGCTGAACCGTCCGGCCAATTGCAAGCCGAAAGGCAGTTCGTGACGATGCCGGAACTCGCCGGTCAGATACACGTAATTCGCCCGCGAGAAAATACGCTTGTCCTCGAACTCCTGCTGTTCGTTCCCGAGCCCGCGAAACGAAAAATTGAGATTCAATCGAAGCGCACTGAGAAAATCCTTGCCGCGATAGCTGCCGTCGTAGCCGATCGTGAACGGCGTATACGTGATCGGAGTGTTTTGCGTATCCGCGCCGATCAGGTTGACGGACTGGCCGAAATTCTTGTAGTCGAAACCGAACAAAAGATTCTGGAAAAGACCATCTTGCGGTTCGAGCGGTTTAACCAGACGCGCGCCGAAAATTTCGCCGGTACCGATCACCGATAGCGCGCCGGCACTGGCGATGGCGGTGTTGGAAGCGATACCGATGCCGTAGAAGACGAGGCGGGTATCTGCAAAACCGGTGGGTAACGCGTAAGTCCCTGACCAGACCTCGACCTCGTCGGAGTTTTCCGGCGATACCTGGTATTGCAGCGAAGCGCTGTGATGCAGCTGCCAGAGATTGTCGTAGCGTATGGAACCCAGCAGCCGCGTCCGCGTCGTATTGCTCACGTTGTAGCTGTTGATTTCCACGCTGCCGTGCAGCGGAAGCTCGTCCTGGACCTTGAGTTCCACCTCCAGCTTGCCGGGCGTCTTCCCGGCCCGGAGCACGGGGGTCACCTGGCGATCCTGGGATTCCTCGCCCAGTTTGGCGAGCTGAGCCTGGACCTCCGGCAGATGAGGCACTTGGCCTTCGGACAGCGCCGGCACCTTTTCGCGGATATTCTTTAGGGAGTGATACTGGGACCCCGTCACCCGCAGACGTTCGACCTGGCCCTCGGTGACTTCCAGGACGACCACGCCGCCTTCCACGTCCTGTTCGGGGATATTGACCAAAACCGTCTGATAGCCGGCGTCGTGATAGGCCACTTCCAGGGCCTGCCGTGCCTGTTCCACGTCGTTGATGGCCTTGCCCGGTCCGAGGAAGGGATAGACGGCTTTCTCGATGCGGGTGTTGTCCAGCACCGAGTTGCCCTCGACCCGATATTCCCAGACATCGAACTTCGGCGCGGCAGACGCCTCGGGTGTAGGTTGTTCGTCGCATTTAGCGACCAGGGAGATCAACATCAGCCCGGCAACGATGCACCGCGCCGGCAATAAAACCCAATTCACCATTTACCTCTTAAAGACAAACTCACACCGAACCTTCACCCATCACCTCGGTATCGCTGAGCTGTAGGTCGGCAATCCCTTGCCGACACATTGGCCCTGCGCGGGGCTTAGTCGGCAAAGGATTGCCGACCTACCAATTGCCCGATCCTCACTGCTAAACCGCGGTAAAAAACGCTCTAGCGAAGACGCTGGGTTTCGTTCCTCAACCCAGGCCTACGGGGCGGGTCATTTCGACGCCCTCAGGCTGGCAAAGGAACGCGTGAAAATTCATACACAAACGGCACACCTTCTCGCTTGCCGCTCTCCGACATGCCGCGACACCGTCTCCCCTCGGCGTCGTGAAAATGCCGGAACCCGGCAACCGGGAAGGCCTCCGCCTTCCGATCCATTCAAAGCCGAAGCCAGCCGAACCTCTCGGTCCGGCCGGCCCGGTGCGGGGCGCCGAACGACGCCCCTTTCCCTTCACGGGCGAACCTCAGCCGTTCGCCCGATTATCCGTCCTTAGAACGGCAGACCCAGCGTGAAGCCGCTGTTCGGAGCGATGTCCTGGTTGAAGGTCGGCGCACGGCAGTTATCCAGCGAGGCGCCTGCCGGAGCATGGGTGTAGCCCAGAACCGGGTTGGCGGTGCTGAACACGTTATCTAAGGTGTGGCCGGCGGTGCTCAACGCCAGATAACCCGCCTGACCCCAGGTGTGGTTGGCCGTGCTGGTGTTCAGCGCCGCAACCGCCGCAGGATTGGCCGCCTGTGCGGCGATGTGCTCGATCACGGCGATCTTGTTGGCGCTCAGGCCGGTCTTCGGATACTGAACGGTCAGCTCGGCCCAGTCGAAGTACTTGCCGTTCCAAACGTTCTCAAGGGTCGGCGCCACGCCGTCGATCTTGATGAAGCGGTAGTTCTTGGAATTGGTCGGGTTCTTCTCCGTGCCCTGCACGCCGACCGCCCAAGCGGTGCGGCCGTCGGTGTTCACCACCGGCGCGGTAGCGGTATTGGTGCCGTCGTTCAGGTCGGCCAAACACTTTTCCACGTCGCCGGAACCGCTATTGAGGAACGCCCGCGGACCATTGGCCACATCATCGACTTCCGCCGGCAGCGAAGCGGTGCTGACGCACGGGTGCCCCAGGAAGTTCGCATTGGCCTGAGCCTGGGTGCCGGAGCCGTCGACGCGGCGGCAGATGTGCACCGTGGTGTCGGTCGGGCGATAGGCCGCGTTGACGAAATCAACCAGGGATGTTTGGGTACCGTTGTCGTCAACGTACACGTCATTCCAGAAGCCGACGCCGCCCGCCAGGATGGACGCTACCTGCGCCTTGCTCAGGCTAGGCATGCAGGCCTCGGTTTCGTTACCCGGAGCGCAGGTATTGGGCAGCTTGCCCAGCTTGATTTCCGCGTCCTGCAGGGCGTCGCGCAGCAGCTTGTTTACCGGTATGCCGAACACCTGGGCCGCCACCGGACGCACGATCAGATTGGCCGCGACATCCGCCGGGTTTACCGGCGTGAAACCCGTCGGGGTGTTCCTGCCGCGGAACATTTCGGGATTCACGTCCGAGATGCCGGCATCCGAGAGGATGTTGGTCTGGCTGCCGCAGCTCCAGTTCGGAGAGCCGCCGCCACAGGAATTCACGTCCAGGTGAGCGATGGCCTGGTTGGCCAGGAGCGGGCTCACGCCCTGAGCGGAACCGCCGGCCGAGCGCTTGATGAACAGCACGCGCACGTTGGCGGGCAGGCTGGCGATCTTCTTGGTGCCCAGGGTGTTGGTCTGGCAGGAGATGCCCCAGTAGTTGCCGTTCGGCTTGCCGCCGGCGAAATTGAGGTAGTCCTTGTTCGCCTCGCAGACCTGGGTGTCCAGCAGGGCGGCGATCTGGTTGTCCACAGCCGAAGCGCCGGACATGTACACCGTCACGTCGTGGGCGGCGGTGGGATTGTAAGCGTATGCGTTGGCGGCGGCGCCCAGAGAGGCGGCTACGGCCAGGGAAATATGGCGAAGTTTCATATCGATCTCCAAAAATCGAAAAATGTACGTTTTACGAGAAAGGCCGGGCTGCCGCGGCGCCGCGCGCCGGACAACCCGGAATTTCGGAATGCCTTAGGCGTGCCGGCGGCGGGAAAAGCCCACCAGCGCCGTCATGGCCGAACCCATCAGCCAAAAAGCCGGCGGTACCGGCACGGTGGAAGGCGGCTGGCTCGCGAAGGACAGCGTCCCCTCATCCTTGTCCAGGAAGGCATAGCCCAACAGGCGGTTGTTCAGCTTGGTGGTGGCGCGCGCACCGGTCGTCCACACCTCGTACATGGCCAGCCATTGGCCAACCTCGGTATCCGTATCGATCGATCCATGCGTACTGCCCACATTGCTACCCCAGTAATTGGGATAGTCTCCCGGCTCACCCGAGACGCTAAAAGTCGAATTATTGAGATTTACATCGAGATCGGCTTGGTTGATGTCCTGAATACGCAAGCCCATATAGCCGCGAACCGCTGTAGAAGTCGCATCCGAACCGAAGTTTGGATTCAGTGTATCGACTGACAGTACGTAGTAGTTGCGAGCACCGGTAGTACCGAGACCCACGCTGTTCATAGCGCCCAAGCTGAACACCAGCGGGTTGCCGGTGGCGGCGAAATTGGCCCAGTTCGCGTCGGAACCGAAGTTCGCCGTGAAGCTGGTCGGATTGGCCACGAACGCGTCGTAGGACCAGCCCGTATCAAAGGTGAAAGTTTCGCCTGCCGCCTGGTTCCACACATTCAGGAACAACTCGCCGTGGATGTCGCCTGCGTCGTTGAGTTGGTTGCCAGGGTTACCGTCATCGATGGCAGCGTTCGCCACACCTGCCGAAAGCGCCAGCGCGATGCCGGCCACCAAAGTTTTCAATGCATTCATTCCATACCTCGTCCAAAATCGCGGTTGAAAATACCTTGCAGACGTCTTCTCAAGGTCGATCTGCAGGGCCGTTTTTGCCGGTCGCTTTTCGGCGGCCGGCTTTTTTGTGCCGTTTTTCAGGCACCGAAAACAAAAGAGCCGGGTTGCCTGGTCAGCATTCGTGTGGCAACCCGGCTGTCTTGCATTGAAGACCCGTGGCTTTCCGGCCCCGCCTCGCGGCGAGTGTGGCTTTGTCGTGGCAACCCCTGGGCCGGGCTTCTGCTCCCCGGCCGCAACTGAACCGCACTGCGGTCTTCTTCCTTCCCGTTGAAGGCGAGGCAGACTTTAATGTGGCTTTTTTACATCCGAGTTAAGCTTTTGTGACATTCGTCGATTTTTTTGTAAAATCTCAAAAAATGCCTCGACGATGATGTTTATGGCATTGTTTTAATGACTGTTTTTTAAATTTCGCTTATTTCCCACAAGCCGGACAAAGGCACCTTGGCGGTGCAGTTGTTGTAATCGAGTGTCGCCATTTCACAACGCTTGGGAGATGAAGCGGCTTGGATTCGTGCCCAAGTGCGGAAACTTCGGATGCTGCCGGAGAGGCCGGCCTGGGCGAAAAATTTCAGGCGGACAGCGAAAAGGCGATGACCTTACCCGGACTGCGCCTCCGAGCCCTTCATTCGAACGTCCGGAAAAGTACGATTTGCCGCCTGGCCCCGTCGGAACGGACCGAATCCGGGACGCGCGGCTCTCTCTTCGCCGCGTGCTGGCTACAGGTGTCAACGGAATTTACACCACCGATAACCGCCACATGACATGTGCTTGATTATGAAGATATTTGCCTCAACGGCCCGGGAGTTGCATGAAACCATTTACCTTGGCAGCGTCTTCGGATGACAGCCGCCCGGTTCTGAACAGTCGTTAGGCAGTGGGCTCGCGCCGGCCGACGCGAATCGGACGCGTGGGCTGCCCGGATCGACGTGTCTCGGGTCCGACTGTCGTGCTGGGGAGACAAGTCGACCGCGTTGGGAAGTCTCGGAATGATGTCCCATAGGACTGACGAAATTTCTCGGAATGTCACGTCTTGTTAACGAAATTGTCATAGAACTTCTATTTAATATGCTCAAACTGTCAGGTTTTTTTCCATTTTTTGCCTTGCCACGAGAATTACACAGCCGGTTCTCCGTCGGGCATCGCCGGCCGGTGGGTGCCGCATTGCGAGCGGAGCTTGCCGGACAGCCGAGCCTGGTGGCCAGGGCAGATCAGAGGTTGCGGTCAAACGGACCGGGGGCGATTCGTGTTTCCACCGGTTTCCAAGTTCGAATCCCGTATCCGATGCAGAGGTTTCCACCCTCCGATTCAAATGCTGTTTCAAGAATCCGAATTTCCACGAACCGACGGCACCGGTCTTATTCGATCGGAACGACTGCGCAGGCCGGCTTCAACTTCAAGACGTCCAGACTATCCCGGAGCTTTCTTCGCGGCTGGGAAGGACGTTTGCAGCAGTCTTTCGCCGGGACCGTTGCCGTGGCGACCGGCGGGCAGGGATGAAACCGCAACGGCCAGACATCGGGTATCGTCACCCGGTGAACCGAGTTCGCCCGTTTGCGGGTGTTCTCGTGCAGATATCTCTTCGTCGGACGAAAGGGAACGATGCGGAGAGTGTTTGGGATTGCCGGCCAATTGATCTCTTTTTGCCTTTAACCAACCATAACACTACGGAGTAGATTGCTCATGAAGACATTTACCGGCGCCATGACCGGCCTTTTAATCTTTCTGGGCGGAGCCTCGGCACATGCCGCCCTGCTGGAAGGACAATCGGTCTATTTCCAGTTCGCCGACGCGGATTTGGATTTCTTCGGAACGCCATCCATCGAAGGCAATACCCTCACTTTCGATTTTTCCGATATCTATACCGCCTCGCCTTCGACGCCCCAGCGCGAAGTTCTGGAATTTCAGGTCGTGGCCAAGAGCGGTTTTCAGATCAATAACTTCCACTTGAGCGAGGGCGGCGATTACTCGCTCTCCGGTAAGAACAGCAGCGTTGCGGCCAGCAGCCGGCTGAGGCTGGACGACTTCACCAACGACGAGTTGTTCCGTGAGTCGTCCGAAAAGTCGTTCCGCCTCGGCGCCGCCGGCGGTGAAAAGTCGGGAAGCTGGAGTGCCGTTTTCGATCAATCGATCACCTTGAGCGAGGAACTGGACGTCCTGTTGACCACCATGCTGTGGGCAAATCCTGCGGGCCCTAACGGTGAAGCCCGGATTGATCTGAGTTCGATCAGCGTGACGATCGGCTCGATTCTTGCTGGTGGCGAACCGGCTCCGGTGCCGTTGCCCGCCGCCGTGTGGCTGCTGGGTTCCGGACTGGCCGGCTTGACCGGCGTCGCAGCCCGAAAAAATCAAGCACGCTGCTAATGGCCCGGCCGGACGGGCCATGCCGCTAGGTCGTTAAGTTAAGGAAGCTCTGAAAATGGCCTCTCACAATTGGAGACCTAATCGGAGCTTCCTTAAGGAAGTAAAACGCCATTTAAGTCGCCCTCACCCCAACCTGCTTCCAGTGGGTAAGGGAGGCTTTGTGGCTTTATTTTCCTGACCACTAGCACCTCTCCCCCTACTCCTCTACTGCCAGGCGAGACAGTTCTCGACATCGCGATATTCAAGGGATTGCCTAGTCCCGCCGGGCGTCAAACGGAACCGTGAATCGCCACGCAAAGGACATCGGTTCACCCTGAACCTGCGGCTGGTTTTTGCGGCACGGACGCGGATAATTCGAGCGGCAGCCGCATCACGAATTCGCTCCCTTTTCCCTGCCCTTCGCTGCGCGCCTCGATATGTCCGCCATGCAACTCGACAATTTTTTGCACTATGGTCAAGCCCAGCCCCAAACCACCCTGGGCGTGGTCCAGGGTGCGGTCCACCTGAATGAAGGCGTCGAACAAGCGCGGCAGAAAGGCGCTGGGAATGCCTTCCCCCGTGTCGCGCACGGAAATCACGGCGTTTTTGTTGTCAAGGGCTACTGTAAGCCAGATGCTGCCGCCTTCGGGCGTGTACTTGGCGGCATTCGACAAAAGATTGCAGATAGCCTGTACCAGGCGCGCGGCGTCGACTTCGAGCCGAATCGGATGGGGTGGCAGGGAAACCGCATACCGGTGACGACGCTGGTCCATGAGCGGCTTACTGGTCTCGACCGCCTGATCGATCACATCCGCCAGATCCATCGGTACTCTGCGCAAGGTCAGCTTGCCTTGAACGATACGGGAGACATCCAGTAGATCGTCGACGAGCCGCGCCAGCTGGGCAACCTGACGGTCGACCACTTCCCTTACCCATCGGAGCTGCGGGTCCGTAGCATCAAGCTTTCGCATGATCGCCATGGCGTTGCGTATGGGGGCCAGCGGATTCCGAAGTTCGTGCCCGAGCATGGCGAGAAACTCGTCCTTGCGGCGGTCGGATTCGTGCAGAGCGTGATTGAGGGCTTCAAGCCGCACGGCGCGCTCCGCGAGTTCCAGGTGCGCTTTGCGCACGGCCGCATCCGCAGTCTGCCGATCGCCGGCCTCGGTGATCGCGAGCCAATATTGGACATGACTGCCGCGATATTCGGGCGGCGCCGTTCGGCCGTCGAGTACGACTGGCAATCCACGACCCGGGACGGTCAGCAAGGTGACTTCGGTGAGCCCCGTTCCGTGTGTTCGGCAATCCCGAAGATGATCCAGGAAGCGTCGGCGATCCGGCTTGGCGATGAGGTAAAGAAAAAGAGAACCCAGGAGATGATCCCTTTGGCCGCCGAGCAGATAAGCGCCGGTTGCGTTCACGACGCGGATGATGCCGCACGGATCCAGGCCCACGTATCCTACGGGCGCTAGCTCGTAGAAGTCCGCACCACCGTCGTTGAAAACGTCCTTCGGTTGACAAGCCATCACGGGTCTTGACTCCACTCCCTGAATGGACAGGTATGGTCGGCATGTCCTTTCAGCCGTATGACATCGGTAATAGGTCTTCGTTTCACATGGTGCCGCCGTTCCCGGCTGACAGTCCTGAATTCCGTTCCGAATTCGACAATTTCGGTCGTCGTAGCCGGCGACAGGCCCCTAGAGGGCGGTTCTGTCATTCTGCCGTCACAAGATCTCGGCATGATCGGACGATCAGGAGAAGGAATCCATCCCATGAGAATGCTGGAACTCATCAAGTTTGCCGATCTCTTTACCATCAGCAATCTGGCTTGCGGGCTGCTGTCGATCTTCCTGGCTACGGAAGGCCACCCCGGCTGGGCCTCCGGTTTTCTGTTGCTGGCCGTGCTGTTCGACAGCCTTGACGGCAAGATCGCCGCTTTACTCCACCAACAGAACCTGTTCGGGAAACAACTGGATTCGTTGGCGGACCTGGTGTCCTTCGGCGTAGCTCCGGCATTTCTGTATTTCTCGATCGACAGCCATCATTGGCTGAAAACGCTTATCCTGATCGTCTTCGTCACTTGCGGCATGCTGCGCTTAGCCCGCTATAACATCTCCCGGACCAATGCCTTTGAAGGGGTACCCATTACGGTAAACGGCCTCCTGTTTCCGGCCCTGTTCCTGATCAGCTCCTTCTTGCCGCAAAGCGTCAATATCTGGCCTGCGATATTTTGCTGCAAAGTTTCCTGATGGTCTCGCGCGTCAGGGTGCGACGGCTCTTCTGAGTCTCTCTTTTCCGTCTCTCCCCCGTGTTCGGTTTTCTAAATTAGACATCCCAAATCGTTACAACAGCGTGAATTTCTGAGGAAACGACGATCAATTTTTCCAAGCTCCATGAACCGGATCTCTTGTGTTTGTTCCGGTTTACGTCCTGTATCGCTGTCATCATTCGGTAACGAGACGTTAAATCAATCGTCAACGATTTGTAACAGCGCTCGCCTATCGTCACTCTACCAGCCATCTGATTGAGCTATAGCTAAGAGCAGATATTGATGAGCGATCGACAACCCCACCTTCAGCGGGACAGCAACGGCAGAATGTCATCAAACAACCGGTCCGGCAACCCCACATTCCAATCAACCTCGGCAAAGCACCCGATCCGGAACCGGATTTTGAAAGACGCCACGGTGCATTCGGCTCCGTCCGAGCACTCGGGGACGTTCGAAGCATTGTTGGCATTTCCGGCCTCAAGACCGGGAGAGCTACCGTCCTTTCGCTTAAATGCACAACTGTTCGAGGCCTTACACCTTACGCGAACTGTCCCCCACCGGGCATCCACCGTCGTTCTCGAAAACCCGCGCATCCCGGCGGGATCTTCGGCGGCCGGCCGCCATCCCGCCGGCAATGGCGGACCCATTGCCGGAGACGAACCGGACCGGCAACTCCGCTCTCATTACACCGGAATCTATTTTTTTCCGATGAACCGCGCCACATTGACCTCGCATGGTCTCCTTTGCGTCGTCCACCGCTACATTAGCCGGCGGCTGTTGCGTCCGTGCACCATCATCGGAGGACAGTATCCTGTCGACCGAATGTGGAAGAAAGTCGCCGTCTACGGCCTGTGCGTCGCGGAAATCAAGAAAGACTGCAGCGGAAGCTGGCGTGTGATACCGGGCAGGTACAGCCGACGAATCACCGAGCGCACACCGGTGGATATCGCCGGCCCGGCGCGCGGTTCTGGCCTGCTCAGTACCAAGTACAGCCCGGACGGAACCCGAACCCGGGGAATCTTCGTCGACTGCGCTTATAGTTTCACCCCCTGGCGCACTTATTTGGTCTGCGAAAAGAATTGGGCATTCTACTTCGCCAACCGCACCGGCCGTTCCCGAGAACAGGCTCGATACGGGATAAGCACCGAGAGCAGCCGCAAGGGTTGGGTGGAAAACGACCGGAACGCTCCCGAGCACGTCCGCTTCGATGCCTCGGCGTGGGGAAACGACGCCAAGGAAGATTATCGCAACGAGCCGAACTGCCACGGCTGGATTCTGGAGATCGATCCGTTCAACCCGGAAAGCATGCCCAAGAAGCGCACCGCCATGGGAAGACTCGCCCATGCCTGCGCCTGGCTGGCACCGGTGAAAGAAGGCCACCCGCTGGTCTGGTACCTGAGCGATGACGATCCGAACGAATATATTTACAAATTTGTCACCAAGACACGTTTCCACCGGCGGACCGCCTGCGGCGACATGCTGGACGAGGGAACCTTGTACGCGGCACGTTTCAACGAGGACGGAACCGGCGACTGGCTGGCTCTGGACTTGGGCGAGCCTTCCTTTCGCGCCGCTGCCGCGGCCCGCCATGCGGTATTCAGGAATCAGGCCGAAGTCCTGGTGAATACCCGCCTGGCGGCGGATGTCGTCGGAGCAACCGCGATGAACCGCCCGCAATGGAAATCCGTGTATCCGCAAGCCTGCGAAATCTACCTGAGCACGACCGACAGTCGCGCCGGCATGGCGCAGGCCGCGCATCCGCCCGCCGTCCGTGCTCCGGAACCCTGCGGCCATATCGTTCGCTGGAGCGAGCAAGATCGCCGATCCTTTGCCACGAAATTCACGTGGGACCTCGTTTCGATTGCGGAGGAGGACGAAAATCCGGTACAGTTCTCGGGTTCCGGACCGGAGCACCTGCCTAATCGCCGGGCGTCGCCGGCCTGAGCAGGAGGCCGACAATGGGTGACCGCATCGCGGATTGTGCGGCCGATTAGGCGGACGAATTGCAGGAAAACAGCCTCAAAGTCCGCCGGCTTCCTTAAAACCGATAGAATCGCTGTTAACCGCGACCGCCTTTCCTCCACCGGCGCGGGGCTGGCGATGCGAACGGTCCGCTGATTCTGCGGCATACGCGGCGCGACCTGCTCCCATTCGGCATTCGAGTGAACATTCATCGTAGGCTAGGTAGAGCGAAGCGAAACCCATCGATGGTGGGTTAACCGCTCGGGACAGGCCCTTCGGCAGGCTCAGGACAGGCTCCGCGTAACTCACCGATCCGAGCTCGTTCGCTGGGTTACGGCCTCCGGCCTAACCCACCCTACAAAAAAATTAATGACTTACGTAGTAAGCGATTTGGAATGACACCCGGTATCAGTGTCAGGCTTGGGTAACGAACTTGCCGTCCTTGGAACGGAACTGTAACAATGGTTTGGTACCGTACCGGCGAATTAGGCGATGGCACGGATTCGCCATCGTAAACCATCAGGTAAGTATGTGCCGCCGTCTTTTCCTTAGCCGCATCAATCAGCGACACAGTGCTTGTATGTATCTCCAATTGCTCAAATTTACCTTATTCTTATTATTCGTTAGTAGCAGCGCCCTGGGAGACGTTTTGAATCCGCCGCTCCCAGTGGAAAGCCGCAAAGACTACCGCATCGTCCCGGGCGATGTTCTGGAGATTTCGGTCTGGCGCGAGGAGGACTTGACCAAGCAGGTTCTGGTCCGTGCCGACGGCGCCCTGTCCTTTCCCCTGGTCGGCGACGTCCCCGCCGGCGGCCTCACCATCGAGGACGTCCGCGTCACCCTCACCGAGCGCCTGACCGATTTCCTCGCCGACCCCGTCGTCTCGGTCTCCGTCATCACCACCAGCCAGAAAATCTACGTCGTCGGCAAGGTCAACAAGCCCGGCGAATTCGTCACGCCCGGCCGCGTCACCGTGATGCACGCCCTCGCCCTCGCCGGCGGCCTCAACCCTTTCGCCGACCGCGACGACATCACCATCCTCCGCCAGACCGGCGACCGCACCACTCCCCTCGCGTTCGATTACGATGCCGTCTCCGCCGGCGAGGAGCTCGAGCAGAACATCCTGCTGATGAACGGCGACATCGTGGTCGTGCGTTGAGGCTCCCGCGACACCCCATGCTCCACCGGCCTCCCCGGCCGCACACCCGAGGCGGCTGATCATGGCGGTTCGATGCAAACGGCTGGCCGGCCTCGGCTTCGGCCTCGGTTTGGCGTTCGCCAGGGCCGCCCTGGCCGTGGACTGGCACCTCGAAACCCAGGCCGGCCTGAGCCAGGAGTTCCATTCCAATATCCGGCTCCTGCCGCGCCAACTCGGTCCCCGCGCGGTCTGGGGCGCCGATCTCGGCTTCACGACCCGGCTGATCGCCCGCGAGGCCCATTGGCAGGTGCAGGGCCGCGCCCGCCTGCAGAATCAGTTTTATGCGCCGATCGAGCATATCGATGCCCAGAACCAGTTTCTCGACCTCGACGCCCATTACGCCACCGAGCGCTCGCGCTGGGCGCTCACCGCAAACTATACCGACGATGCCCTGCTGGCCTCGCAGTCCGATGAACTGGTGGGCATCGTGCTGACCCGGGTCCAGCGCAGCCTGACCTCGTTCGCCCCCGCCTGGACCTATGCCTGGAGCGAGCGCACCCGCTTCACCCTCGGCTATAGCTATCATGCCGCCGACTACGACGCCCGCACCCAGTTCAGCTATGTCGATTCGCGTTCGCACACCGCGTCCGCCGGCTTCGAGCATCAGCTCACCGAACGCCTGGGGCTCAACGGCACGCTGGCGTATACCGCCTACCGCGCCGACCAGCGCGCCATCGATTACGTCAATGCCATGGCCGGCTTCCGGTACGCCGTCACCGAGACCCTCGACATCGGCGTCTCCGGCGGCGGCCAGTACAGTTTCTCGGAAACCGAGCTGCGGACCTTTCGGCAGGCGCTCGTCTTCATCGGCCCCATCCCCGTCCGGGTGCTGATTCCGGAGGACGTCACCCTGAAGGACGCCCAGTTCGGCCCCCTGGTCACCGCCACCGCGCGCCAGCGCTTCGAGTCGTCCGAATGGCAGCTGGATTATTCCCATCAGATCAGCCCGTCAATCAACGGCACCCTGTTCGAGTCGGACCGGGTCGTGCTCACCGGCCGCCACCGCTTCTCCGAGCGCCTCAACACCTCCCTGACCCTGTCCTACACCGATCAGGCGTTCCCCTTGTTCAACGGCGAAATCCTCAGCCAGGTGTCTTACCGGCTCGGCGCCGAGCTCACCTACGCCCTGACCGAGCACTGGCGCCTCAGCGGCACCTACCAGTACGCCCTCCGCGATCTCGGCGACCGCGATGGCGCCTTTTCCGGCCGCCAGGACGACCATGCCGTGTTTCTCCGGCTCAAGTACGATTTCGATCCCTTTCAGTTTTGAGATTGAGTACCCATCAATGGAAGAAAAAGCCCTCAGCGACTATCTCGCCACCTTCCGCCGCCACAAGACCGCCTTCGCCGCGATCTCGGCCGGCCTCTTCACGCTCAGCCTCCTGGCCGCGCTGCTGCTGCCCCCGACCTACCGCTCCGCCGCGACGATCCTGATCGAGGAGCAGGAGATCCCGGCCGACCTGGTCCGCTCCACCATCACCAGCTATGCCGCCGAGCGCCTGCAGATGATCAGCCAGCGCGTGATGACCCGCTCCCATCTCCTCGCCATCGTCGAGAAGTTCGATCTCTATGCCAAGGCGCGTCTCACCCGGACCACCGACGAGATCATCGAGCGGATGCGCGAGGACATCGCCTTCCAGCCGATCAGCGCCGAGGTCATCGATCCCCGCTCCGGACGGCCGACCAAGGCCACCATCGCCTTCAGCCTGTCCTACGACGCCCCTCGCCCCGACACCGCCCAGCGCGTCGCCAACGAGATCACCTCGCTCTACCTCGAGGAGAACCTCAAGACCCGCACCCAGAAAACCGCCGAAGCCTCCGATTTCCTCACCGAGGAGGTCGAGCAGATCGGCGCCTATGTCGGCGAACTCGAGCAGAAGTTGGCCCAGTTCAAGGAGGCCCACATGTACGCCCTGCCCGAGCAGAAGGCGCTCAATCTGCAGTTCCTGCAACAGACCGAGCACGAGCTCCAGGCGCTCGACGTGCAGCTGCGCACGCTCCAGGAGCGCGCCATCTATCTGGACGCCGAGCTCGCCCAGATCGCGCCCGATACCCCGATCATCTCGGATACCGGCCAGCGCATCCTCAGCAAGCAGGACCGCCTGAAGCACCTCGAGACCGAACTGGTCGCCCTCACCAGCCGCTATTCCGACAAGCACCCGGACGTGGTCAAGGCGCGCCGCGAGCTCGAGGCCCTGCTGCGCGAACTCGGGCCCATCGACAATTCCCTCGACACGGTCAAGACCCTCGCCCATCTGCGCGGCGAACTGGCCGTGCTCGAGGACACCCATGCCCCCGATCATCCCGATGTGATCGCCCTGACCTCGAAGATCACCGCCTACGAGGAGTCCCTCGCCGCGGCGGCGCCCGAGACCACCGCCCGCGCGGTCGCCGCCCGCCAGCCCGACAATCCGGCCTATCTCAACCTGTCCGCCCAAAAAGCCGGCACCCTTCAGGAGCTCGAGGCGCTCCGCAAACGCCGCATCGAGCTTCAGACCAAGCTGGCCGATTACCAGGATCGCCTGCAGCGCACCCCCGATACCGAACGCCAGTATCTGGCCCTCATGCGCGATTACGACAATGCCGCCAACCGCTACCGCGAGCTCCGCGCCAAGCAGATGGAAGCCCAGATCGGCGAACAGCTGGAGCGCAAGAGCAAGGGCGAGCGCTTTTCCATCATCGAGCCGCCCCTGCTCCCGGAAAAACCGATCAAGCCCCACCGCCCGGCCATCGCCGTCCTCGGCCTGATCCTCGGCCTCGCCGCCGCCATCGGCTATATCGTCCTGCGCACCATCCTCGATCACACCGTGCGCACCCCCCGCAACGTCGCCGCCCTCGCGGGCGTCGCCCCGCTCGCGGTCATCCCCTATCTCGTGACCGATGACCTGGCCGTCGACCAGACCCGCCAGCGCTGGCTCCTCGCCGGCCTCGGCCTCGGCGCCCTGCTCCTCGTGCTGGGCCTGGTCCATTGGTTCTGGAGCCCGCTCGACGTGCTCTGGTTCCGCAGTCTCCGCAAATTCGACACCCTGCTCGGCTAACCCCTCATCTTCGACCCGGAGTGCCTCTTATGGAATCGACCGTCCCCGTTCTCGACAAAACCCGCACCGCCTCCCTGCAGCCCGCCGCGCGGATCGAGTACACCACCACCCGCTCGCTCGAGGTCAGCCGCGAGGTCCTGCGCCGCCACCGCCTGATCGCCGGCTACGAGCCAGGCCCCTACCTCGACGCCTTCAAGGTGCTCCGCACCAAGGTCCTCCAGATCCTCCGCGAACACGGCTGGAACGCCCTCGCCGTCACCAGCCCCAACCCCCAAGCCGGCAAGACCGTCGCCGCCATCAACCTCGCCCTCAGCCTCGCCCTCGACGTCAGCCAGACCGTCCTCCTGGTCGATGCCAATCTCCGCCGTCCCGCCGTCCATACCGCGTTCGGCTTCACCCCCCGCTACGGCCTCGCCGATTACCTCCTCGACGACGTGCCCATCGAGCGCCTCCTCATCAATCCCAAGGGCATCGGCCGCTTCGTCATCCTCCCCGGCAGCCGCCCCCTCCCCGACTCCGCCGAACTCCTCGCCTCCCCCAAGATGGCGCGCCTGGTGGACGAGTTGAAGCACCGCTATCCCAGCCGCATCGTGGTGTTCGACCTCCCCCACCTGACCACCGCCGACGCCCTCGCCTTCGCCCCTCACGTCGATGCCGCCCTCCTCGTGATCGAGGCCGGCCGCACCACCCAGACCCAGCTCACCGACGCCCTCACCCAGTTGAGCACCACACCCATCCTCGGCACCCTCCTCAACAAGGCCGAACCCCTCCCCGAACCCTGACCGAACCCTTGGACGCCAGGGCATTTTCACACCGCCCGTACCGGAACCCGCTCGCCGATGGGGCCGTCGGCAAGGGATTGCCGACCTATGACCCGGCCACTGTAGGTCGCGGACCCTTTCGCGACATGGTGCAGCTCGGCCCGCGGCCTGCATCTTGATTTCGAAGACGGTATCTACGAAGAAAGCTTGAGTCGATCTACCCTGGCCGAAGCGGAAAGCATTTCCGACTTAAGCGCTTCGACCGTCGGTGTCGAGGCGACGAAGCAATCGGAACCGTTGCCAGCCTTGCGGCAGCTTTATCTGTTAATCTCCCTCAAGCTCCAAGCGGCGCCTTATCTCCCGCAATTCCTCGAGACGCGCCGCGTTCGGCTCGGGATAACTCAGGCTCAAGGCTTCCATGGTTTCGACGACGATCTTGGAAACGATTAGCCGCGCATTGCGCTTGTCGTCGGCAGGAACGATATGCCAGGGCGCGAACGCCGTACCGGTCTTACCGATACAGGCCGCGTAAGCGGCCTGAAAATCATTCCAATGCCCGCGAACCTCGAGGTCCGCGGCAGTCAGTTTCCAGTTCTTGCGGGGTTCGTCTATGCGCGCGAGAAATCGTCGCCGTTGTTCCGCCTTGGACAGATGGAGAAAGATCTTGACGATTCGCGTGCCGTTGCGATGCAGATAGTCTTCCAGGTTCACGATGTCGCGGTAACGCTCTTCCCAAAGCCGCGCGGGGTCAACGAATTCCTCCGGCACACGCTGTTGCTTCAACACGTGCTGAAAGACACGCGGAACCAAGACGTCCTCATAGTAAGAGCGGTCGAAAATGCCGATTCGTCCCCTTTCCGGCAAGCGCTTGCAGGCGCGCCAAAGGAAATCGTGATCGAGTTCCTCGTTGTTGGGCTGCTGGAAGCAGAAGACCTGACAGCCCTGAGGATTGACCCCTGACATAACGTGCTTGATCGCTCCGCCCTTGCCCGCGGTATCCATACCCTGGAAAATCAGCAGAACAGAATAGCGGTTGCAGGCAAAAAGGATGTTCTGCAGTTCGCTGAGCCTGGCCCTCGATTCATCCAGCAGTTCCTTATAGTTCTTCTGCGACGAATAAAGCGGAGGTATATCGGTCGGCCAACCGGCAAGGTTGATCGGCAGACCGGCACTCACGCGGTAGTTTTCAATTGCACAGTCAATCTTCACGCAGACTCCCCTCAGTTCCCGACAGTATTTTTTCAGCCAAGCCACTGAGCATCAGGACGAATACGGTTCCGCTCGCTTCGAATCCTTCCGATGGCCCGGGTTGGCCAGCAGGGCGGTATTCGGAACCTCTCCCACTACCAGTGCCGGCGTATCTCCCGGTAGCCGGGCTCCACACCCCCCTTTCGACCGGTGCCCCGACAATCCGATGGCACGGTTTGGTCTGGACGAGACGACAGATCCCGTCATACACGGAACCGCCGCTCACAAGAGCGGTGATTGTCACATTTTCCTTCATGCCTTTGAAATGCGGCAGGCCGAATTCGATCACTCGGAGCGGCGCGCCCGGCCGGTATCGCGGCGCTTCCGTCGACGCTGGAATGCCAGCCGAAAGGCTTTTTCCATTTCCAGGATCAAGAAAAGCGCCAAGCCGATGCCGAAAATCTCGGCGCCATGGACGAAATCCACCGGCCGCGTGTCGAAGAACCGCTCCATGAAAGGCGCGTAGGTAAAGATCGCCTGCAACACGAACACAAGGAACACAGCGATCCATGCCGCCCGGTTGGCGAGCAGACCTTTCCAGCTCAGCGCCGTGGCACCGAGGTGTCGTACGTTGAAAAGGTAAAACGTTTCAAGAGCGACCAAGGTGTTCACGGCATAGGTCCGCGCTTCCTCCACACTGGATCCTTGCGTCTGGGCCAGGTAGAAAATCCCAAATACGCCGGCCACGAATAGGCCGGACACGACGGCCACCCGCCATACCAGCAATCCGGACAGAATCGGTTCGTCCGGAGGCCGTGGCGGACGCCGCATCACGTTGGGCTCGGCCGGCTCGAACGCCAGCGCCATGGCCAGGGCCACGGAACTGACCATGTTCACCCAGAGGATCTGCAACGGCGTAATCGGCAGCGTGAGCCCCGCTATTAGGCTGGCGACGATGCTCATGGATTCGCCACCGTTGACGGGCAACAGGAACAGTATGGCCTTCTTCAGGTTGTCGTAAACGGTACGGCCTTCCCGCACCGCTTTCCCGATGGAAGCGAAATTATCGTCGGCCAGCACCATTTCCGAGGCTTCCTTGGCCGCTTCCGTGCCGTTTCGACCCATGGCCACCCCGACGTCGGCACGCTTGAGAGCCGGGGCGTCATTCACGCCGTCGCCGGTCATGGCCACAACGTGCCCCTTGGCCTGGAGCGCTTCGACCAGCCGCAGCTTGTGCTCGGGCGTGGTACGGGCGAACACGTCGACCCGGTCCGCGGTCTCCGTCCATGCCTCCGGCGCAAGAACGTCGAGAGTCTGTCCTGTCTGAGCTTCCTCGCAGTTGTCGAGACGGAGCTGACGGGCGATGGCCAAGGCGGTGGCGGCATGATCGCCGGTGATCATCTTGACCCGAATGCCGGCGGAGCGGCACTGGCCAATGGCGGAGATCGCCTCCTCGCGGGGAGGGTCCTGAAGTCCCAGCAAGCCCAGCAGAAGCAGTCCCTCGCCTACTTGATCGAACTCGAGTTGACGATGCGTAGCCGCCGTTTTCATCGAGGCCACAGCCAACACGCGCTGGCCAGCCGAGGCGATCGCGTCTACCCGCCGCTGCCACTCACGGCGGTCCAGCGGCGCAGTTCCATCCGCCGCTTGTTGCTCGGCACACATGTCGAGAATACGTTCCGGGGCACCTTTTACCCAGATAAAGCCATGACCTTCATGGTCATGGTGCAGAGTCGCCATGAAGCGATGCTCGGCATCGAATGGAATGACGTCGGTGCGCGGCAAGCGCTTGCTCTCGACTCTATAATCCAGGCCCGCTTTGAGTGCCGCCGTCAACAGGGCGCCTTCCATCGGGTCGCCTTCGACCGTCCAGGCGTCCCCGAGCTGCCTCAGCGCGGAGTCGTTGCATAATGCAGCGGCACGAAGCACTTCGATGAGATTCGGATACTCCGCCGGTTCGATTTCACGGCCGTCCCGATTGAACCCTCCGTGCGGGTCGTAGCCGACCCCGGTGACTTCGAACAAACCATGGGCCGTCGCCACGGAGCGTACCGTCATTTCGTTGCGCGTGAGCGTGCCCGTTTTGTCCGAACAGATCACCGTCACCGAACCCAGAGTCTCCACGGCCGGCAGGCGACGGATGATGGCCTTGCGCCCCGCCATTCGTTGTACGCCGATGGCAAGGGTTACCGTCAGAATGGCGGGCAAACCCTCCGGAATGGCGGACACCACCAGCCCGACGACGGTCATGAACATGGTGTTCACGTCCTGTTCCTGAACCCGAACCCCATAAACGAAGACCACGGCGGTCAATACGATGATCGCGGCACTGAGCCAGCGGGAAAACCGGTCCATCTTGACCAGGAGCGGCGTGGTGGTGGTCTCGACCTCGGCCAGTAACCCGCTGATCCGTCCGATCTCGGTCCCGGCGGCGGTCGCCACCACCACGCCTACGCCCTGGCCGGCGCTGACCAGAGTGCCGGAATAGCCCATGGATCTGCGGTCGCCGATCACGGCGGTTTGGCCGACGGCCGGCGGCGATTTTTCCACCGGGACCGACTCACCCGTGAGAATCGCTTCCTGAGCCTGTAAGTTCTTGGATCTGAGAATTCTAAGGTCGGCCGGAATTTTATCTCCCGGCTCCAGCAGGACCACGTCCCCCGGTACGAGCTCCTCCGCCGGCAAGGTCCGCCGCACGCCGTCGCGGATTACCGAAGCGTTCGGTGCGAGCATTTCCCGGATCGCCTCCAGTGCCTTTTCAGCCTTGCCTTCCTGGACAAAACCGATGACCGCGTTGATTAACACCACGATCAATATGACGTAGGTATCCACCCAGTGATCGAGCAGCGCGCTGATGACGGCGGTAACGATCAGAATATAAATCAGGAGGTTGTGAAACTGGGCCAGGAATCGGCGCAAAGGCCCCCGCTTCTTGGGCTGTGGCAAACGGTTGGGGCCGTAACGATCAAGGCGTCGTCCGGCTTCGTCTTCCGGCAGCCCGTCGTTTCCGTGGCTCTTCAATCGGGCGACCACCTCGTCCGCGGAAAGGTGATGCCAAGGTTGGCTTTGCTCTGCGCTATGTTCCGTCATTGCCGTGCTCTTGTCGGTTTTTCCGCATATTCATTGGAGTTCCTCGAACGCACGGGATTCACCACCATTCCGAAGATTTCGCAGAGCAGGGGATAAGGTTGGTTGACAGCCGTAGACCCCAAAAATTATTAAGAAGGCCCTCAAATATGCGACGCCGTGGTTTGGCGAGATCAATAGATCAGCTACCACCCGCAGAGCGGGTGGTTTGATGAAGGCCCCCTGAGGGGGCCGAAAAACGGATGAAAGGGCCTAAAGACCCTGGATGTGCAGTTGCTCGATGCGCCTCTCCTCAGCTTCCTGATGACGGATATAGGCTCGAATCACTTGCTCATCCAATCCCACAGTGCTGACGCAATACCCCTTGGCCCAGAAATGTAGCCCCGTGAAGTTTCGCTTCTGTCCCAAGAATTCCCGATGGATACGGACCGCGGATTTCCCTTTCAGAAAGCCCACCGTATAGGCCACGCTGAACTTCGGCGGAATACTCAAGCACAGATGAATGTGATCCGGCATCGCGTGCCCTTCCACCAACTCGATGCCCACTTGGCGGCACAACTCGCGGAAAATCCCCCCGACCCGTCGCCGCAACGTTCCATAGATTGCCCGGCGCCGGTATTTGGGCACAAACGCAACATGGTACTTGCAGTACCATTTGACGTGCGATTGGCTCTGCCATTCTCGCATGATGACCTCCTTCCAATTGCAGTTGTAGGAGGGAGGTCATCGACCATCCAAGGGCGCTCGCCGGAACGGAAGAGCCTTGCGGAGTCCACCGCCAGAGGCGGTGGCTTACCTAATCGAGTTATCAATGCCTCCTCCGCCGATTCGGTGGATGAGTGTATTTGGATCGAGAACGAAGCCACTGGCCCATCCCAGAGGATCGATCCACCCAGTCGCATTCGGCGCATACTGATACAGATTGAACCCGCCGACCAACCCAATCGGGTCCGGGCTGATGAAGCGCCCGATCTCGGGATCATAGTACCGGAAGGTATTGTAGTGCAGCCCGGTCTCGTCGTCGGCGTATTGGCCGGGGTAGCGCAGGGGACAGTCGGTGGCGAAGGGGGTGTGCCGGTCGGCTTCGAGCAGGACCGGGCCGAGCCGCTGGCCCCAGGCGCTGTAGCGGGCGCTCCAGGCGATTCGGCCGTCGGTGTCGGTGAGTTCCCGGGGCGTCCCGAGGGGGTCGGTGTGAACCGAGTAGATCAGGGCCGGGCCAACCCCTTCGTCGGGGCCGAGGCCCTGGTCGATGGCGGCGATGGGCGTGTAGCCGCCGCCCGCGGGGTCGTAGAGCCAGGTGCGGACCTGGGTGCCATGCGCGTCCTCGGTGAGCGCCTGACGCAGCCGGAACCCGTCCCAGGCGAAGCGTTCCTGGCCGTAGCCGAGCGTGGGGCTCAGGGTGCCGGCCCGGGTCAAGCGTCCGGCGCGGTCGTAATGGTAGCGGCTCTCGCCGCGCCGGAGGTTGGAGAGACTGTCCCAGTCCCGGGCGAGTTCGCCTGTGGCGCCGGTCTCGGTGAGGAGGCGCCCGAGGGCATCGTAGGTGAAGCGCACGCTGTCTTCGGTGAGGCCCAGGGCCCGCCCCTTTTCGGTCGGGATGCGGCGGGCGCTCTCGAGCTGTCCGCCGGGGGTCCAGGTGTAGCGGGTGGTGGCGGTGCCGTCGGGGCGCTGCTCGGCGACCAGGCGTCCGACGGGTCGTAGCGAAAGCGATAGCCGCTGTCGCCCCGGCGCAGCTCGTCGAGCTGTTGGCGGGTGTTGTAGCGGGCGTGGAGGGTTCGGCCTTCGGCATCGGTCTGGCCGAGAACCCGGCCGCGGGCGTCGCGCTGCCAGGTCTGGGTTCAATCAATATTCAAACGAAACACATCTCTAATTTCACGCAATTCATCCCTGGTTTCTTGTTGTGAAAAAAGGTGCAAGATCTTATCAAGCCATTCGACAAACCTCTTAAGGTGTTCGAAATGCCTCGGTGTTACCTCATAAAAAGCCTGTGTGTGTGAATCTCTTAAAGCCTCTAAGACGCGGAGTAGTTCGACCTTGTGGTTCGCTACGTCCTCTGTTGATAGCTGAGATAGTTGGTGACAATACCAAAGCTCCCGGCTCAGATCCATCATTGTGGACTCAGAGTCAATAAGTTTGCCCAGTTCGTCAACATTCACGAATTTGCAAGTCCTCAATAGGGAGAGCCGGATAACGGTATATGTGCCCCATTAGGGTCGGATGCAAAAGATCCCCACGTTCCGTCTGTCCGATAATTTTGTTTAGCACCACCTGCTATTGGTTGTCGAGTTATCGACGTTGTAGGTCCCATAGCAGCATTGCTGCCAGGTGGTGCATTCGGATTGGCCCCATGACCATGGACCGAATAGTTGTGGCCACCCGAACTCGCCTGATATTTATATCCGCCCGTACCAAATTTTCCGGGTACTGGCGACGGCGTCCAATTGTTATTCAAACCGCCTTGTCGGGCCCATTCCTGGACATCAGCATATCTGATCTGTCCTTGACGCATCAATTCTGACGGATCATCGGGGCGTTTTACGAATCTGCCAGTTCCACTATCACGCCATCTGTAGGCTTTACCGTCATAAGTGCAACTCCACCCCCAAGGATCAATCCACGAGACCGGATTCGGCGCGTACTGATACAGATTGAACCCGCCCTCAAGCCCAATCGGGTCCGGGCTGATGAAGCGGCCGATCTCGGGATCATAGTACCGGAAGGTATTGTAGTGCAGCCCGGTCTCGTCGTCGGCGTATTGGCCGGGGTAGCGCAGGGGACAGTCGGTGGCGAACGGCGTGTGCCGGTCGGCTTCGGACAGGACCGGGCCGAGCCGCTCGCCCCAGGCGCTGTAGCGGGCGCTCCAGGCGATCCGGCCCTCGGCGTCGGTGAGCTCCCGGGGCGTCCCGAGGGGGTCGGTGTGAACCGAGTAGATCAGGGCCGGGCCAATCCCGCCGTCGGGGCCGAGGCCCTGGTCGATGGCGGCGATGGGGGTGTAGCCGCCGCCCGCGGGGTCGTAGAGCCAGGTGCGGATCCGGATGCCGTGCGCGTCCTCGGTGAGCGCCTGACGCAGCCGGAGCCCGTCCCAGACGAAGCGGGTCTTGCCCGGCGTGTGCGCATCGCCGATGTAGCGGCCGGGCGTCTTGGGTTCGTGCCATTTGGCGGTGCGCCGGCCTAAAGGATCGTAGGCGAAGCGGGTGATCCCGCGCCCGTCTTCGACCGCGACCAGCTGGTCCTGGTCGTCCCAGGTGTAGCGCTGGACGCCGGCCGGGGTGTGCTTGGCCGTCAGCCGGCCGAAGGGGTCGTAGGCGTAGCGTAAGGTCTCGCCGCGGCGGCCCCGCCAGGTGCCGAGCCGGTTCCCCGGGACGGGGGGATCGCCGGGCTGCACGAGGTTGTCGGCGGCGTCCCAGGCAAAGCGTTCCTGGCCGTAGCCGAGCGTGGGGCTCAGGGTGCCGGCCCGGGTCAAGCGTCCGGCGCGGTCGTAATGGTAGCGGCTCTCGCCGTGCCGGCGGTCGTGGATACGGTCGAGCTCGCCGGCGTCGGTGTAGGCGTAGCGGCGGCCGATCAGGGCCTCGGGGTCGAGGGTGTCGGTCCGCCGCGGGTCGCCGACCGTGACGCCCTGCCAGCTCAGCCGGCCGCGGGCGTCATAGCCGCGGCGGGTGGTCAGCGCGCCCTGGCGGCGGAGGACTTCCCGGTGCAGGTCGTCGCGCTCGAACTGGACGATCTCGGCGCCCTCGAAGGTGAGGCCGTGCACGTGGCCGGAACCGTAGCGGAGATAGCCGAGGGTCTGGCCGTGCGGCAGGGTGAGGCGCCGGAGGTTGGAGAGACTGTCCCAGTCCCGGGTGAGTTCGCCCGCGGCGCCGGTCTCGGTGAGGAGGCGCCCGAGGGCATCGTAGGTGAAGCGCACGCTGTCTTCGGTGAGGCCCAGGGCCCGCCCTTTGTCCGTCGGGATGCGGCGGGCGCTCTCGAGCTGTCCGCCGGGGGTCCAGGTGTAGCGGGTGGTGGCGGTGCCGTCGTGCCGGGCGGTGAGGCGGCCGTTGCGGTCGTAGGCGTAGCGCCGGCTGCGGACCGGCGGCTCCGGCCCGCTGCCGCGCTCGTCGCGGCGCGCCAGGGTGCCGGCGGCGGTGTAGCGGAGGTGGATTTCGACGCCGTCGGGGCGCTGCTCGGCGACTAGGCGTCCGACGGGGTCGTAGCGAAAGCGATAGCCGCTGTCGCCCCGGCGCAGTTCGTCGAGCTGTTGGCGGGTGTTGTAGCGGGCGTGGAGGGTTCGGCCTTCGGCATCGGTCTGGGCGAGAACCCGGCCGCGGGCGTCGCGCTGCCAGGTCTGGGTGTGGCCGGCCGTATCGGTATGGCGGATCAACTGCCCCAGGGCGTCCCAAACGAAGCCTTCGCGGCGGCCGTCGGGGTGGGTGACGGCGAGCACCTGGCCGAGCGCATCGAGGGTATAGCCGGTGGTCCGACCGAGGGCGTCGGTTTCGGCGACGAGCCGGCCGGCGTCGTCGTAGGCGTAGCGCCGGGTCTTGCCGGAGCAGTCGGTGCGGGCCAGGAGCTGGCCGCGCGCATCCCAGGCCAGCCGCACGGTGTGGCCCTGGGGATCGGTGATGACCGAGGGGCCGCGCAGGTGCTCCCAGGTGTACTCGGTTTGGTGGCCGAGGGCGTCGATCGTTCGCAGGAGGACGCCGCAGTGGGGTTCGTACACCGCCTGCCAGGTACTCCCGTCCGGCCCGGTTTCGGATTGCAGGCGCAGGCTGTCGGGCGCGAAGGTCCTTTCGGTGCGGAGCCCCTCGGGATCGGTTTCGGCGACGAGCCGGCCAAGGGCGTCGTATTCGAAGCGCACCGTGCGCGGGCTCTCGGGGTCGCCCGGCAGGTCGAGCCGCACCAGGTGGCCGCCGGCGTCATAGGCCATGGCGTAGCGGCGGCCGTCGCAGTCGTGATAGGCGGTGATCTGGCGGTGTTCGTCCCAGGTCCAGTGGGCCTCGAGCGGGTTTTCGGGGTCGCCGAGGTCGGCCGCGGTGGCGCGGCGGGCGGCAACGTCGTACCGGAAGCGATAGTGCTCGCCGTCGCCGGTCGTGTGTTCGACCACCCGGGGCTGGCCGTCGATCGTTTCCCAGCGGTAGCGGCCGGTCAGTCCCAGGGCGTTGCGGTGGGCGATCATCAGCCCGGCCTCGGCGCCCGTGTCGCCCCAGGCGAAGCGGCGGGTGACCCGGTCGAGGGCGTCGCGCACCGCGATCAGCCGGCCCTGCGCGTCGTAGGCGTAGCGGACCAGGGTCGCGACCGGCCCGCCGGCGAGGCGTTCGATGGCGATGAGGCGGCGCAGGCCCTGATCACCGAGCGTGGCGTAATGCAGGGCGAGCCGATGGCCGACGGTGTCGGTCAGCGCCACCGGGACCCCGGTGGCGTCCCGCTCCAGCACGATGGCATTGGCGCGGTTGTCCTCGATGCGGGTGAGCTGGTGGGTGGTCGGCGAACCGGGCGGGGCCGGACTGAAGGCGTAGTGACGTTCGGCCAGGTCGCTGATCACCCAGCGGCCGTCGCGCAGGTGCCCGAGAAAGAGCTGTTCCACCGGCGCGAACAGCTTCTCGCCGCGCGGCACCCGGGGGAAGACGATGGCGCGGCCCTGGGCGTCGGTGTAGGTGACGCTGTCCTCGCCCACCGCCAGGCTGATTTCCCAGGGCAGCCGCCAGCCGCGCCCGAGCGCGCTCCCATCGTCCAGCGCGCTGCTGTAGAAACGGGCGGCGGTGAGGGGCAGCGGGGCGATGAGCGCGAAGTCGGTCTCGTCGTGGGCGAGCAGCAGCTTCTGTCCGCCGGCGATCTGCACCGGGTGCCCGATCAGGCCGCCCACCACGCGATCGACGGCGGGTCCGAGGAGATAGCGGCCGGCCGCTTCCCCGGCGACAAAGCCGGCGACGTACTTCGCGGCGCACGGCGCGAGGGCGCGCACCGACGCCCCGCCGGCCGGCCGGATCATGCCGGCGAGACCGCCGACCAGGCCGGCCAGGGCGAACGTCCAGTCCACGGCGGTGCGCAGCCAGTCGGGCACTTCCCGCGCGATCGGCAGGTACTGCACCCGGCCGCCGCCGATGCGCACGTTGTTCGAATGCTCCGCCACCTTGCCGTCGCAGGTGGTGCTGTCGCCGCGGCGGACCGCCGGGAGGCCGTTGATGTAGACGTTGCCGGAGCCTTCCGCCATCACCTGCTGCGGCGAATCCCGGCCGCAACTGACGGTGCTGCGCTGGACGAAGGCCGCCGCCCGCCCATTGATGAACACGTTGGGCGAGCCGCGGGTGACGGCGCCGGCCCGGCTGCTCATGGCCCGGCCGATGGCTTCCGAGGCGCTCAGGATCGCGCTGGCGCCGATGCCCGCCGCGAGCCCCGCCAGCAGCACCGCGCCGAAACCGCAGGTGAAGGTGGCGAAGGCGACCGTCGCGATCAGCGCCACGCCGAGGAGCGCCCCGATCAGAAAGCCGGCGAGCGCGCTGGTATGTTCGACCCCGTCCCCGAGGCGGGCGGCTTCGTACATGCGGGGCGCGGTCGCCTAGGGCGCGGGCGCGCGCGGCCGGAAACCGGCCAGGAGCGCGGACCAGCGCGCGTCAAACTCGGCATCGAACGGCCGCTTGCGGGTGGCGGAAAACACCAGGACGCGGCCCCGGAACGGTTCGCCCAGGGCAAAGGCGGCCTGGCGTTGAAAGAAGGTCTGGCCGGCGGTGGGCTGGGTGGCATCGATGAATTCGCCGGCGAGCGCCGCTTCGCCCGCGCCGAGGACACACGCGCCGCGGCGGAGGACCTTGTGGCCCTTGATGTTTTTCGCCATCACCCCGATCTGGCGCGTCACATAGGCCGGCAAGGCCTCGCCGGGTTCGAAGCGGTCGCGGGCGATCGTGAGGTTGAACCCGGAGGTCTCGGGCGCGCCGAGGATGAGGATATTGGCGGTGCGGTCGGTGAACCGCACCGGGTCGAGGTCGAGGCAGCCTTCGTTGAAAAGGTAGTCGCGCATGGGGGCCTTGGGCGGGTGAAAATCGCGGGGCTTGCGGTGTTGGGTGTTCGTACGATCCGACGGCGCGTTATCTTCCTGCAACAGGCCCGAAAAGGCTTGTCGGCCCAGGCTGATTTTTGTGTCGGATTTGGATTACATCGGGGCACTCGGGCGAAAAAAGGCTAGTCTTGCCCAATGAAAGATCCGGATTGTGGCTCGCTCTGCATAGACAACCGAGCTTCTCCGTCGAGCTTCGAGCTTGCAGAATAGATTTCGCTTATGACTTTCCCCGGAGCGGCAGGATCCTGTGGTATGACGGAAGCCGGGACTAAACCTTTCTTTTAGCTGGAATCATGACCCTCATCCAAGCTGTCGTTGACGACCGGGAACCGGACGGCGCCATCCTCGATGCCTTGAGGAACATGAGTGACGTTCAGGTGACGATACGGCGCCTGGAACTGGGCGATTACGAACTGGACGGCTGCCTGCTTTTCGAACGCAAGACCTTGCGTGACTTGATCGCTTCGATCCAGGACGGCCGGCTTTTCCGGCAAGCTTGTCGCCTTGCCTCTTCGCCTATGTGCAAAGCGTTGATCCTCGAAGGCACCTCCCGCGACCTGCTCGGCGGAGGTATGCGACGCGAAGCCGTTCAAGGAGTGCTTATCCATCTGACGCTGTTTCTGGGCATTCCCCTGCTGCGTTCGACCGACCCGGCGGAATCCGCCCGGCTCATGATCTATGCGGCTCGACAGTTTGAATCCATTCTCAGAGGAACTTCGCCCCGCCTCTTCAAAGGCAAGCTCAGAACGCAGCTCCAGATTTTGCTGGCGCTTCCGGGAATAGGCCCTGAATACGCAGCCCGATTGCTGGAAACCTTCGGCAGCGTGGAAGCGAATTTCAACGCGAAGGTGCATGATCTCATGCGCGTGCCGGGCGTGGGTAATGCGAGAGCGCGAGCTATTCGCTGGGCCGTGAGCGAACAGCTATCGCTGTATTCGAAGCGGGACGATCCGGTTCTGTGAGTTAGGCCTACCCCCATGTCTGGAGCGAATCTTCGAATTCGATGAAATCGGCATGCTGCACATGTATATGATTGTGTAGTCCTGGTCTAGGTTTTCAGTCCGGTCCCGCGGCGGAGCAAGACAAGGCTCCAGGCCATGAGAATCGAGATCGAACCGCCGATGATCAGGAAAGCGGTCCGGATATCCACGTCGGAGATCCCTACGAATCCGTAGCGAAAGGCGTTGACCATATAAAGAATCGGATTCGCCAGGGACACTTTCCGCCACAATTCGGGCAACAGCTCGATGGAGTAGAAGACGCCGCCCAGGTAAACCAGCGGCGTAAGAACGAAATTCGGGACGATAGAGATGTCGTCGAAACTGTTGGCGTAAACGGCATTGATGAAACCCGCCAGCGAAAACAGGGCCGCGGTCATTAAGAACACCACGGCGATGAGCCCCCAGTGGACCGGCTGCACATCCGTGAAGCATATGCCGACAAGGCCAACCACTCCCCCCACTGCCAGCCCCCGGGCGATTCCGCCTCCGACATAGCCGGCCAAGATGATCCAGTTGGGTATCGGCGAAATCAGTAACTCCTCGATATTCCGCTGGAACTTGGTGGAATAGAAGGATGCCACCACGTTGCCGTATGCGTTGGTGATGACCGACATCAGGATGACGCCCGGCACGATGTAATCCATGTAGGACATTCCCGCCATGGGCCCTACCCGCCCGCCGATCAAGGTGCCGAAAATCAGAAAATAGAGCGAGGTGGTGATTGCCGACGGCAGGATGGTTTGCGGCCAGATGCGGACGAAACGAAAAATTTCCTTGAACAGAATGGTTTTGAAAGCGATCAGGTAATGCATGCGGCTGAGTGTTCTCGAGCAATTCGGTCAGGCTGTTTTTCGCGTGGAATCGGCACGCCCGTTTTCCACCAGGTCTATGAATAGCTGCTCCAATCGATTCGCGGCATTGCGCATGCTAACCACTTCCATGCCCTGGGCGGCGAGCTGATCAAGCAAACCATGAAGCCCGAGTTCCATGGGCACGTCAACGGCCAGGGTTTGGTCTTCCAGCCGTTCAAGCTGATAGCCGTCGATCGCCGCTACGAAATGCGCGGGTTTTCGCAGCTCGAGAATATAGCGATTGGTGTGAAGCTTTCTCAAAAGATCGGACATCGCATTGTGCTCGACGATATGCCCGTGATTGATGATGGCGATGTGGCGGCAGAGGTTCTCCGCTTCTTCCAGATAATGAGTCGTCAGGATGATCGTGGTCCCTTCCTGGTTGATTTTTCGCAGGAATTCCCACATCGAGCGGCGAATCTCGATGTCCACTCCGGCCGTGGGTTCATCGAGGATGAGGAGTTTCGGCGAATGGACCAGGGCGCGCGCAATCATCAGTCGTCTCTTCATGCCCCCCGAAAGGTGGCGCGACACGCTGTTCCGTTTGTCCCACAGGCTGAGCTGGCGCAAGCACTGCTCCGCGCGCCGCATCGCTTCTTTCCGGCGTATGCCGTAATAACCGGCCTGATTGACCACGATATCGAGAACCTTTTCGAACTGGTTGAAATTGACTTCCTGCGGCACGAGGCCCAGGCAACGCTTGGCGGCCTCCCGCTCTTTGTCCAGATCATGACCGAAAACTTCGACGGTCCCGCTGGTTTTTCTCACCAGCGAACTGACGATTCCGATCGTAGTCGACTTCCCGGCGCCGTTCGGCCCCAGGAGCGCGAAGAAATCTCCGGCTTTCACGTCGAGATCGATGCCTTTCAAGGCTTCTAAGCCGTTGTTATAGGTTTTTCGCAGATTACGAATGGAAAGTGCGTTCATTTCGGGCTGTATTTGTCGACAATATTTGTAAAAATACGGCTCTACCGTGAGGCCATGGCAGTCATGCCATCGGCGCGGACGGTACCCACCGCCCCCTCTCGCCTTGGGAGAGGATTCAGGCGAGGAGCCAAAACAAGATTTCTTCCTTTGGTATAAGGCAATCGCGCCCATTTATTCCGCCTAAGCAGGAAGAAAACTTCTTTTGCACGCCCTCGCCCAAGTCTTCTCCCATGGGAAGAGTGAGCTTTTACGACATATTGGCCGTGAGGGCCCGGGCTTCGAAAAACATGGGCCGGGCGTCGCGTTAACCGCGAGATTGTAACAAATACCACCCTCGCTAAAGTCTCTCCCACCCTTTTCCAACGGTTCAATGACTCAAATAAAAGCACATCCTCCAGACCACGTTGCTGCCGTGGACTTGGGTTCCAACAGTTTCCACATGGTCGTGGCGAAACTGCGGGCCGGCGAATTGATCATCGTCGACCGGCTGCGGGAAATGGTCAGACTGGGAGCGGGACTCAACGCTCAGCGGCACCTGACCCCGGACGCGCAGCAACGGGCACTGGCCTGTCTCGACCGATTCGGCCAGAGGCTTCAGGACCTGCCGCCCGGCAGCGTCCGCGCGGTAGGCACGAATACCTTGCGTGCCGCGCGCAACGCCGGTCAGTTTCTGGTTCTGGCGGAAAAGGCACTGGGCCATCCGATTGACATTATCTCCGGCATCGAAGAAGCACGGCTGATCTACGCAGGGGTCGCCCAGAGTCTGGCGCCCGACGGCAAGCCACGGCTGGTGATGGATATCGGCGGCGGCAGCACTGAATACATCATCGGCGTGGATCAGACTCCGCTTCGCAAGGAAAGCGTGCGGATAGGCTGCGTATCCATGAGCCTCGCCCATTTTACCGACGGCAAGATCACCGGCAAACGCTTCAAGAATGCGGTCATCGCCGCTCAGCATGAGTTGGAACCCTTCGAATATACCTTCCGCAAGGACCACTGGGACGAAGCCGTAGGCGCGTCCGGAACCGCAAGAGCCATCCGCAAAATCCTGGTCGGCCGCGGTTGGAGCAAGGACGGCATCAGCCGGGACGGACTCGACCGGCTGGTCGAGTCCGTCCTGACCCTGGGACGAGTCGATAAAACGGGGTTCCCGGATCTCAATCCCGACCGCTATCCGATCTTCGCCGGGGGCCTTGCGATTTTGTATGCGACATTCAAGGCACTCGGCATTCAAAAGATGCAGGTTTCCGACGGCGCCTTGCGGGAAGGCTTGCTGTACGATCTCCTGGGCCGGCTTTACAACGACGACATCAGGAGTCGAACCGTGGCGGCGCTGGCGACTCGCTATCACGTGGATCTGCAACAGGTCGGCCGCGTTCAGGAAACGTTGAAATCGTTTCTGGACCAAAGCCCGTCAATCGGCGACATCGGCCCCGAAACCGCCGAACAATGGCTGAATTGGGCGGCAAGCTTACACGAGATCGGACTGGATATCGCACACAGCCAATATCACAAGCATAGCGCCTACATCATCGAGAACGCCGACCTGCCCGGCTTTTCGCGCCAGGATCAATTGCTGCTGGCCGCGCTGGTGCGCGTCCACCGCAGAAAATTTCACCTGAAGTTCTTCAAGGAATTGAGCCCTCCATGGAACGAGGCAGGACAGCTTCTGGCGGTGCTGCTGCGACTCGCCATACTTCTGAACCGCAGCCGCCACCGTAACCCGCCTCCCGATATCAAATTCAGCCTCGGCGATTCTCGGGTCGATCTAAGATTTCCGAAACAGTGGCTGGAAAATCATCCGCTGACCGCGGCCGACCTGTTGCAGGAAGCCGGAAATCTCGGCGCTGCCGATATCGAGCTGATTTATGCCTGACCTAAGGTCCGAACCCGCCCGGTGCCGGTCAGCTCGATTTCTTCAGTTGCTCCAGCAGAACGGTCTGGGCCTGGACGCCGCGCGGATTAGCAGGCTGCGGACGTGAATAATTGCCGTCGGAAGTAAGCAGCCAGGCTTGACTGTCGTCGCCGAGATAGAGATCGAGGTCTGCCCGGATGCGGTCTGCCAGCTTTTTGTTCTCGATGGGGAAGCAGGTTTCCACGCGACGGAACATGTTGCGGGGCAGGAAGTCCGCGCTCGCGAGATACACTTCCGGATGCCCGCCGTTTTCGAACCAGTACACGCGGCTGTGCTCCAAGAATCGCCCAATGATCGAGCGAACTTCGATGTTTTCGGACACGCCGGGGATTCCGGGCCGAAGACAGCAGATTCCGCGGACGATCAGCTTGATCTCCACCCCGGCCATGGAAGCGCGGTAAAGCGCCTGGATCAACTGCGGCTCCGCCACCGAGTTGACCTTGATGATGATGCGGGCGGGACGGCCGGCGTGCACATGCTCGATTTCCCGGTCGATCTTCTTCAGCAGGATCTGATGCAAGGTAAACGGCGATTGCAGCAGCTTGTTGAGACGTCCGACCTTGCCCAGGCTGGTCAGCTGAACGAACACGCGGCGGACGTCCTCCCCCAGTTCCTGATCGCCGGTCAGCAGCCCATAATCCGTGTAGAGCCGGGCCGTGCGCGGATGGTAATTGCCTGTGGATAGATGCGTGTAATAGCGCAGGTTCCGACCTTCGCGTCTTAGCACCAGCAGCATCTTCGCATGCGTCTTGTACCCCACGATGCCGTAGACTACCTGCACACCCGCCTCCTGTAGACGCGTCGCCAGCGAAATGTTGGCCTTCTCGTCGAATCGCGCCCGCAGTTCCACGACCACCGTGACTTCCTTGCCGGCCCGGGCGGCTTTGAGGAGGGCGTCGACCACCGCGGAATTGGGCCCGGTGCGGTACAAGGTCTGCTTGATGGCGACCACGTGGGGGTCGTCGGCGGCTTGCCGGATCAGTTCGATGACCGGCGTGAAGGACTCGTACGGATGATGCAGAAGAATGTCCTGCTTCTTGACGGCATCGAAGATGTCCCGCCCGCCGCCGAGCTGGCTCGGAAATCCGGCGGTGAACGGGGGGTATTTGAGATCGGGCCGGTCGATCAATTCGTAGACCTCCCGGGTTCGGCTCAGATTGACCGGGCCGTCCACGCGGTACAGCCTGTCCTCGCTGAGCCCGAACTGGCTCAGCAGGAACTCGACGATCGCGTCGGGACAATTGTCGGCCACTTCCAGCCGAACTTCGTCGCCATAATTCCGGGTGCTCAATTCGCCTTCGAGTGCCCGCAGCAAATCATCGACTTCTTCCTCATCCAGGTACATTTCGCTGTTGCGGGTAACCCGAAACTGGTAGCAGCCGCGTACTTTCATGCCGTAGAACAAATCGTCGACGAAGGCATGGATAATGGACGAGAGGAACACGAAGTCGTACGGTCCGCTCTCGGTTTCGCCCTGCGGCAGCTGGATGATGCGCGGCAAGGCTCGCGGCGCCTGCAGGATGGCGAGCGTGATGTCCCGTCCGAACGCATCCTTGCCTGACAACGGCACGATAAAATTCAAGCTCTTGTTCAGAATGCGCGGAAACGGGTGGGCCGGGTCCAGCCCGATCGGGCTGAGGATCGGCAGCAGTTCCTTCTCGAAATATTTTTTGAGCCAGGCCTGTTGAGAGGCATTCCATTCGCTTCTGCGCACGAACCGGATACCCTGCTCCGCCAATAACGGCAGCACCACCTGATTCAATACCCGATACTGCTCCGCCACCAGGTCGTGAGCGCGCGCGCTGATCGCAGCCAGGGTTTCCTGGGGGGCGAGACTGTCGGGCTCGGTCTGAATCGCGCCCAAATCGGCGAGCTGAATCAAACCTGCGGCGCGGACCTCGAAGAATTCGTCCAGATTGGAACAGGAAATGGAAAGAAAATTCAGGCGCTCCAGGAGCGGCGTACGCTCATCCTTGGCTTGTTCGAGCACGCGCCGGTTGAACTCCAGGAAGCTCAGCTCGCGGTTGATATAAAGCTGCCCATCCGACAAATCGATGGATCCGGCCGCTTGTTCGCCTTCGGTTCCGGTTTCGCCCGACGCCTCCGTGCGCTTGTCCAGCAGCCTGCGCGCGCCGGTCGCCTTTTCCATGTCGCCCACCAGGTACTTGGCCGCCCGAATCATGCGCATGGCCTTTGCCTTATTGAATCCCGCCATTTTGACCAATTGGTCGGCATCGGCGTTCGCCAGCTCTTCGACCGAGAATATTCCGTGCTCGGCCAAAATCGTTCGCGTGGATTTAGTAATGCCTTTTACTTGGTTGATGATCAAACCTGTTTCCCCTAACTTTTCTCATTCCGGAATCATAGCGCACCACATTCCCGGCGGGCCGGAAAATAGGCACGATTCAGCAATATCCTATGAAAAAAATCGGTTGGTAACCGACTCGTCCCCTGCCTGAAACGATGACATGGTCCCGGGCGCTTGACAATTACGCGCCTACGCCGGTCCCGCTAAGCCAATCAATGCCTTTTTGTTGTTCGTTCACTTGGTCTGTTCGAAAAGGATACGGTATTCCCCGTAGCCTTCTTTTTCCAGATCTTCCTTGGGGACGAACCGGAGTGCCGCCGAATTCATGCAATAACGCTTTCCGGTGGGCGGCGGCCCGTCATCAAACAGGTGCCCCAAATGCGAATCGGCATGCTTGCTGCGAACTTCGTTGCGGACCATGAACCAGGATCGATCCTGACGATAGGTCACATTGGCCGGCTCCAGCGGCTTGGTGAAGCTCGGCCAGCCGGTGCCGGAATCGAATTTGTCCAGAGAGCTGAAAAGCGGTTCGCCGGATACGACATCCACATAGATGCCTTCCCGATGATTGTCCCAATATTCGTTTGCGAACGCTCGCTCGGTTCCGTCTTCCTGAGTCACTTTAAACTGTTCGCTCGACAGCCGTTTGCGGAGATCATCCTTGCTCTCTTTTTTGAATTGCGATGAATCCCACGACATGGCCGGGTCTCCATAAAACATTAAGGTAAGCAATAATACCAAGGCTTTCATGATGTTCCTGTGTCGACTTGAAAAAATACCGGCCAGATCTTCCATTCGGTTCTTCTTGCGCTGTCTTTCCAGCCCTATGACAGCAGACGCGGGTCAAAAAATCCTGTCAGGGAAAACCCTCGGGTCTCCGGGCCGTCTAATTTTCTATCGCGCCAAACAAACGGATTTTTGTGGAGGCCCAAATGGCACCGGAGTCAAGGAGAACCCCGACGAAAGCGGCCAATGCGCTATTGACGCTCTTTGCGATCCTGCTTTCCAGTCCGAGTTCGGAGGCGAGCGAGGAAATTGGACTGGTGGCGGGCACGCATTCTCTGCTGAAGTCGCAACCCCCGATAGCCGTCAAGAAAGGCGCCATTCTTGCCGGACTGGACCGCAGAATGTATTTCGCACTCCAGAAAGCCAGGCGAGTTTGGAGCCGATACGGCAAATTGCTGGTCGTAACCTCCGGTTTGGATGGCAGGCACAAGAAGGGAAGCCTGCACTATGTAGGCCTGGCCGTTGACCTCCGATCCAGATACTTCGCTCCGTCGACCCGCAGGACAGTGACTCGCGAACTGCGGCGAAATCTGGGTGACGAATTCCAGGTGATCGACGAAAAACATCATATACACGTGGAATTCGACCCGTAAAGCCGATGCGGCACACGAGTAGTCCCTCCTCGATGTCCGCCGGACCTTTCCGGCCTGAGGCAGCGGCTTGACGTTGCAGTCCGAGTTTTCCAGTGCCTAATTTGCCATTATTCTAGAAGCAGCGGCCGGACGCTTCCGAGCGTGCGTAGCGACTTCACCGAAACGGTGAGACCGGCGGAAGGCAGAACGGTCATGCTTCACACGGCTTTTCCGCTCCTTCCAAGCAGTCGCCAGCCGTTTCTAGGATAATGGCGCTTTCGCGCGACGCGGATCCTCAAAAAGGCCGTCGTTCGCCGGCATCCGATATGAGAGCCGCCCGGGATTCGACACACCGAGGCGTAACCGAAACACAACCGTCCGGGGGGAAATTCGGCCATGGCCGACGAGAATTCCAATCTGATCGATCTTCAAGCACTTCGAGCAAAGCGCCTCGACGAGCAGAGGAAACAGCGCGCTCACCTGCAAGTAAGTTTGGGCAAGGAATTTCTTCTTGATCTTTTTTGGTACGAGCACGAGCGGGAGCCATCCTCCGCTGCCGAGTTAAAGCAGTTCCAGGAACAAAAGGGACTACCCGACGTGTCCGATTCCGCCCTCTTCCGCGGCTGGCTAATGCGCCGCCTCAGAGAAGAAGCCTGAGCCGGGGACGGATTCTTCTGCAAGTCTCTTGCATCAGGATCTCTCATAAGATTGAACCTACGTTACACTTTATACGCTCAAGTGACACGGCGAACCGTAAATCCGCCGCTCACTCCTTCCAAATCAGGCAAATCCATTCGAGGAGACGATAATGATTAAAAAAACCATTACCGCCGGTGCAATTGCCGCGCTGATGACAGGCTGCGCCGGCGGTCCTTACGGGGGGGCGCCGCAGTTCGGAAAGACCGGCACGGGAGCTGTGATAGGTGCTGCGGGCGGAGCGGGGCTCGGCGCAATCATCGCCAAGGACAAGGGCAAAGGGGCGTTGATCGGCGCCGGCGTAGGGGGGCTGCTGGGTGCCGGAGTGGGCGCCTACATGGATCGTCAGGAAACGCAGCTGCGCGAACAACTAGCGGGCACCGGCATCGAAGTACAGCGGAGCGGCAATGATCTGGTCCTGAACATGCCGAGCAATGTCACGTTTGCCTACGATTCCGACCAAATCTCACCGCAAGCGGCAAGCGCACTGACCCAGGTCGCCGGGACTCTGAACCAATTTCCGGAGACGCTGCTGACCGTGGCCGGGCATACCGACTCGGATGGCAGCGATGCCTACAATATGGATCTTTCCCGCCGCAGGGCCGGCGCCGTGTCCGAATTCCTGATGGCGCAGGGCGTCGCCGGCGGCCGCCTGCATTCGATCGGAATGGGCGAACGCCAGCCAATCGCAAGCAATAGTACGGAAGACGGCAAGGCTCGCAATCGCCGGGTGGAGTTGCTGATTCGGCCCGACCAGACTGCCGCGCAGCAGCCCGGAGCACCACAAGGCCAAGGGTATCCCGCTCCGACGGGAACTTATCCGCAGCAACCGGGCGGGTACTCTCAACCGGATGCCTACCCGCAGCAGCCCGGCGGGTATTCCCAACCGAGCACTTATCCCTATCCCCAGCAACCCGGCGGTTACTCCCAGCCCGGTACCTATCCGCAACAGCCGACGGGATATCCTCAACAGGGGAATTATCCGCAATACCCGCAGCAGACCTATCCGACTCAGACCTATCCGCGGTAATCCCGCCGAGTTCGGTTTTATTCTCTGCGAGGGCATCGCAAGATCCGATTCACGAAGCCTCTCCGCAAGGAACGCGGAAACTTTCTCCTTACGTCAAGGTTTTGCCGGTTTGTACGCTTGGAATGCCGGTGGCCATTTCCGGGTTCGGATCCGATCGGGTAGGCTTTTGGCGAGGCTCTCCTTGTCGGGAGGGAGCGAAATTCGAACCCGGCCGCATGGCCGAATCTCTCATTAATAAGCAACTACTTGTGTCACTAATATCAAGGTATTATCTTACGGTGTGATCCAACCGCCACTGACGCAGCTCTAGTCCGGCTTTCCGACGCCGCTTTTCGAAGCGCGGCTCCATCCTAAATATCCCGATCAGTCCGATAGTAAGAATCAGAACCACCCGAGAGGCCCCTATGCAAAATTGGAAACGACTGCTGATGCTCATTGCCGCCGTCATCATCGGTTTGGCTACAGTGCTTTTAGCATCCGGCATCGCTTTAACGAATTTCATAGTGGATTTTTGGTGGCACGACGGGCTCGATTACGGCGGGTATTTTTGGCTCAAGCTCCTGTACCGTTACATCCTGTCGGGCAGCGTCACTCTGTTCTTTTTCCTAATCTTCTTCCTTAATTTCTGGGCCGCCTCCCGTTATCTCGGCATCGACGAGACTGCGTTCAGCCGGCTGGGCCACTCCGAAGGCAACCGCTACCGCCGCCTGCTGAAACTCTTCCAGACCGGCTCCATGCGCGTCTATACGCCTCTCTCGCTCATTCTCGCCGTGCTCATCGCGATCCCGTTCTACAAGCAATGGGACGCTGCCCTGCTGTTCCTGTTCGCTCCCAGTGCCGGGATTCCCGATCCGGTGTTCGGAAACGATGTCAGCTTTTACATGTTCGCTTATCCGATCTTCACGCTGATTCAAAGGGAATTGCTCATCGCTTCGATCATTGTGAGCGTGGCGATCGCACTCCTCTATTGGATCGAACACAGGTTGCTGCCGGGAGAGCGAAAGGAATGGCCCATCGGCGCGAGAATTCACTTGAGCGGCATTATCGTCATCACCGCGCTGATCATGGCCTGGGGGTTCATGCTGTATCGTTTCGGGCTGCTGTACACGGATGTTCACGAACCCCAGTTCTTCGGCCCGGGATTTATCGAGCTTCGCTATCACCTGCCGTTGATTTGGCTATCGATTTTGACCCTGCTCGGCGCAGTGTTGGCCGGCTTGTTCTATGTGCATAAAGGCACGGGGCTAACCGTTTTGGTCAGTATGATCCTGCTTTTTGTCGCATCCATCGGTATCCGTCAGATCGACATCATTCCCGACCTGATCGATCGGTTCGTTGTAAAACCGAATCCGGTCAAAGTCGAACAAGCGTTCATGCAGAACAATATCGACGCGACTCTTACCGCCTACGAGCTAAACGATATCAAGATCATCGACGTCATGCCGGCCCTGCCCGACCGCGATATTCTCGATCAGACCTTCCGCGAACACCTTTACAACATTCCGGTCTGGGATCCGGAATACCTCGATGAGGTCTATCAGCAGCTGCAGGGCATTCGCCCCTACTACCGCTTTCCGAACGTGGACATCGCGCGCTATGTGATCAACGACCGGCTCGAACAGGTGAATCTGTCCGCGCGTGAAGTCAATATCGATAAATTGCCGGCCGAAGCGCAGAATTGGGAAAACACCCATCTCCGTTACACTCATGGCTACGGCGCGGTAATAACACCAGCCGCTCAGGACGGTGAAACGCCAATGAAGTGGTTCCTCCGCGATTTAAGGATGGAATCCGGTGTAGGCTTCACGGTCGAAAAACCGGATATCTATTTCGGCGAAGAAAACCTTCCTTATGCCATCGTGCCGAACCTTCTGAGCGTCGTAGGCATTTCCAGCTTCGACGAGGAATCCAGCTACAACTACACCGGTAGCGGCGGGGTACCGATTTCCTCGTTCTTCCGTAGACTGCTGTTCGCTATCTATTTCCGCGACCGGAATTTGTTTTTTTCATACAACATCCGCGGCGATAGCCGGGCACTTTTCCACCGCAATATCATCGACAGAATCAAGCGGCTCACCCCCTATTTGTCCCTGGACAATGATCCATATGCCGTCGTCACGCCGAAGCGTATCTACTGGATCGTAGATGCATATACCACGTCCAGCCTGTACCCGGTATCGAAAACCACAAGCACTCGCTTTAACCGCGAGAGCGAGGATAAGCCGTTCAACTACATTCGCAACTCGGTCAAGATCGTCGTCGACGCGTTCGACGGCAATGTCGACTATTACGTCGCCAACCCCAACGACCCCATCATTCAGGGCTACAGAAGAGCGTTTCCGGGCGTTTTCAAGAATATGAGCAGCATGTCTCCGATGCTCCGGGAGCAGTTGCGCTATCCCAAGGATATGTTCACGACGCAGATGAGCGTCTATGCCCGGTACCATCAGACCGATCCTGCCCAATTCTTCCAGCAGTCTGAAACCTGGGATTTCGCCACGGTCAACGACTCCGTGATGAAGCCTTTCTACTTCACGACATATTTGCTGGAAGGACTTCGAGAGCCGGAAAATTTCGTCCTGATCAATCCCATGACCCCTATAGGACGGAGCAATCTCAGTGTACTGGCGGTCGCCGGCACGCCAGCCGCCAGGGGGCGTACCGATTTTTCCAAGGAGATCGTGCTCTACCGATTCAGCCGCGAGATTCAGGTCGAAGGCCCTTCGCAAGTCAGCGCGCTGATCGATCAGGATCCCGAGATTGCGAGGCAATTTGCGCTTTGGGACCAAAAAGGGTCACACGTGCTTCGTGGGCGGATTATCGTGCTGCCGGTAGGAAGATCCGTCCTCTACGTACAGCCGGTCTACATCGTTTCGACCGGTACCACGAGAATTCCCGAACTGCAACGCGTCATTTTGTCGATGGGAAATATTGTGATTATGGACGCGTCCCTGGAAAAGGGAATGGAAAGACTCCAGGAGAGGCTGCGGGAACTGGGGCCGCAAATTCCGCCTACCCCCCCGACGGAGCCAACCGAACCGCCGCCGCCTCGAATGCCCGAAATAAGGCCAATGACCTAAACTCAGCCACGGCGGCGGAAAGCGGCGGCGTTCATCGCCGCTGCCGCTTAACGCGCATGGAAGAAGCGGGCTGTTACGGTATTTCGGGCGTGAGTTCGTTCGGCGAAAACAACTCCTGCTCTGCAGTCGCCTTGTTATCGATGGGAATCGCCGTCGCTCGGCCCGAGTCAGACCGTAATTCGGGCAAAGCGTCGTCGGACATGCCCGGCGCAGTCGGCAGGATTTGCTCTTCAGGTCCTATGAGTTCCGGAGATTCCGGGGCTGCATCGTCATCCTCCCATGCCTCCATGGTATCCAGCTTGTCTTCGAACGTGGAACCGGTATCGAGCGAAACCAGGCACTTTTCCGGTAAGGCCAGCTTGTGCTCCGCTTCGGTAAACTCGATTCTTAGAATCCCTTTCAACGACCGCGCCCCCGCGGCCAAGTACTGCTTCTTGACGGAATAATCCAGTAATGCGGAATCCATCAGTTCGCCCACGGTGAATTCCAAAGGCGCTGAAATGGCGTCATCCGTGCCGCCCTGCGAGAAGTAGGTATGCAGCGTCAGTTTGTCGCCGGTAGGAACTCCGACGCCGCTGCCGGTAGCGAAAAATCCCTGCAACTTGGTGCGCGCCATGATCTTTCCATTGATACCGGGGGGAAATTCATGCTCGAATCTGATCACCACTTCCTGTTTCGCCGGCGGCTTGGCAACAAAAGTTGCATTCGCGATACTGATAGAATTCTGCCGTGATGAGTTGTAGCAAATTCTCGGAATTTGGCCCGGCTTGTCCGCCTCGATTCTGACGCCTCGATTCTGACGCCGCGATAGTCGCCGGAGATATTGACGCAGCTTTCCCCGAATGCTTGCGGTTCAAGCCGGGTACCCTGGATATCGACTACCAGCCCGGATGAAACACCCGGAAAGAAAGAAAGTAAAATAAACGAGGCGGAAAAACTTTTGTTCCAAAGCATCGATGTTCCTCTAGTCAATTTCATTTCCCCCGCCAAAGCCCGGCACTACGCCGACATGACGCGGGGAAGTCGGTGGACCGAAATATAGCAAGCTTCGCATGCATGTCTCCAGCGAATTACATATTGAACGGCCCGATATCCGGGCGCCGCACCAAACAAATACGTCAAGAACGACTTTCGACCCACCGGGTATTCAAGTATGACGGACATCATCATCATCGGCGGTGGAGTCATCGGACTGATGACCGCGCGCGAACTTATGAAGGCCGGGGCACGAGTCCTCATCCTGGAAAGGCAATTGATCGGGCGGGAATCCTCTTGGGCTGGCGGCGGCATACTCAGTCCGCTTTATCCCTGGCGAGCCGCGGAACCGATTGTGCAGCTCTGGCTTCGGAGCCATGCTGAATATTCCGAGCTGACCGAATCCCTGCGACACAGCACCGGAATTGATCCGGAATGGCGAAAAAGCGGGTTACTGATTGCCGATTGTGATGACGAACATCGCGCCGAAACTTGGTGCGAAAGCTGCGGAATCGCCTATGAACGGCCTGATCTCTCAAGCCTCCATGAACTGGAACCGTCGATTCAGCTTATGCCCGGCGCGCCCATCTTTCTGCCCGAGATCGCCCAAGTCAGAAACCCGCGGCTGCTCCGCGCATTGCAGTCCGAATTACTGGCAGCCGGTGCGCAGATTTCGGAACACCGCTCGGTCAGCGAGATTGCCGTGGACGGGACCAGGATCACCCGCGTCGAGTGCGGGGGCGAAACGTACTCCGCGGACCAATATGTCATTACTGCGGGAGCCTGGTCGGGAGCCATGAGTGACCGCTTCTTTTCCCTGCCGCGACCGGGCGTGGAACCGGTGAAAGGACAAATGATCATTTTTTCGGCTCGGCCCGGACTGCTCGGGCACATGGTCCTTAACCGGGATCACTACCTGATACCGCGGAAAGACGGGAAAATTTTAGCGGGCAGCACGCTCGAGCATGTCGGCTTCGACAAGAGCGTAACCGAATCCGCGCGTTCCGAGCTCCTGGAGTTCGCCTATGGCACACTCCCGGCACTCCGCACCTGCTCCATCGAAAAACACTGGGCGGGACTACGGCCCGGCTCGCCCACGGGCATTCCCTATATCGGCCGGCACCCGGAAATCCAGAATCTACTTTTCAATTGCGGCCACTTCCGTAACGGTTTCGCCATGGCTCCGGCTTCAGCCCGGCTTCTGGCCGACCTGGTCCTCGGCCGCTCCACTCAGGTTTCTCCGGAGCCCTATGCTCTGACTTCTGCGCATTAAGGAAGCCCGGAAATTGAGCCGTTCGCTAGGGAAGAGGGTTAGGCGGCGGAGACGGCGTCCAAACCGTTGACGCCGACAAGGGGAAAAATCGGAGCTTCCCGAGCCGATCCGCCGATGCCTTGAACTCGGCGCGCCTCAGCCGTCGCCCGATTCGCGTAGTGCAACGGTTTCATTCGCGAGTTCAGCTAAAGCCGCCTGCGGAAGCTCATTGAGGCCAATTCCGCCTTCTTGAAGGTGTGCAATGATGGCCTTGCGCATTCGTGGGTCCCAGAACCGCCTGATATGATCGGCGATTCCGTGTATCGCGGCGGATCTGTCCGGCTCCGCATTGAAAAAATTGCCAATGTCATTGGCCATTTTTACCAAATTCTCGATATTCATGATTTTCTTGCTGGAAAGAACGAAAGCTCTGCGGAATGGATGCTTCAAGCCTGACCGTGCAGCAAGCGCTGTGGATTCGCGTAAACCACGTGGTTCTCCCCTCGGGCGAAACCGACCAGCGTGACACCCGTGTCTTCGGCCAAGCGCACCGCAAGACCGGTGGGGGCCGAAATTGCAGCCAGGAACCCGATGCCGACGGAAGCGCATTTTTGAACCATCTCGTAGCTGGCGCGACTGGTGACAAGCACAAAGCCGGTAGCGAAATCGATATCTCGCCTCGCCAACCCGCCGAT